>CAYYZW010000196.1:0-73275 GCA_964476375.1 uncultured Pirellulaceae bacterium | reverse complement strand
TCGGAACTGCTGCCGAACATTGCCGGTGTTGTAGACGACATCTGCCTGATCCGCTCCATGCACAGCGGCTACAACGGCCATGAAGTGTCGATCCGTTATATCCACTCCGGGATCCCCGGAATCACGGGGCGGCCCACGATGGGAAGCTGGCTTCTCTACGGGCTCGGCTCCGATACCGCCAACCTGCCGGCCTACATGGTCATGACCGACCCCGGTGGACCCCCGGTCGATAACATCCATAACTGGTCCAACGGCTGGATGCCAAGCATGTTCCAGGGGACCGTGCTGCGGCCCAAGGAACCACGTATCCTGAATCTCGATACCCCCGCGCACCTGCGAGGCGACATCCAGCGGGGAAACCTTGGTTTCCTGGCCCGGCTGAACAGGCGACACCTGGAAAAACATCCCGGGGAACGGGACCTAGAAGCAAGGATTGCCAGTTACGAACTGGCAGCCCGCATGCAGACAGCGGCCAAGGAGGCCCTCGATATCTCCGGGGAGACCCAGGAAACCCACAAGCTCTATGGCCTCGATGACTCGACCACGCGCGAGTATGGCACACGCTGCCTGATTGCCCGGCGGATGGTGGAGCGTGGCGTCCGCTTCGTACAGCTTTTTCTCAACAGCCAGCCCTGGGACAACCACACGAACATCAAGAGTGCCCTGCCGGGAATCTGCAGGCGAACCGACAAGCCGGCCGCTGCACTGGTCACGGATCTCAAGCGACGGGGGCTGCTGGACACCACCATCGTGCACTGGGGTGGGGAAATTGGTCGCCTGCCGGTAACCGAGGGGGACGCCGAGTCCGGCGGCCGCGACCACAACGGCCAGGGATTCAGTGCCTGGCTGGCTGGCGGGGGCTTCAAGCCGGGCATCGTCTACGGTGAAACGGATGAAGTGGGCCACCGGGCTGCCGTCAACAAGGTGACCGCCAATGACTTCCAGGCCACGCTGCTTCATCAGTTTGGCCTCGACCACTCCAAGCTGGCATTCTTTCACAACGGGCAGGAGCAAACCCTGACAGCAGGACGCGAGGCACGGGTGGTTCACGATATCATCAGCTGATTCACACCCACGGTACTCCGATGACAATCCTCCATCTGCTGATGGACCAGGGCCACGAAAACCCGGTGCTCCAGGCGATGGCAAATTATTGCCAGGCGCTGCTCGATTCCAACGAGTTCCTTTATGCAGAATAATGGTGATGAGTGATTCGTGATCTCAACAACCCCCAGGTCAACACCATGACAGACAGGCCCCCGATTCGAAATCGCCGGGAGTTCCTTGCCCAGAATGCCCTGGGAATGGGAACCGTCGCCCTGGCCACGCTTCTCCACAACGACAAGCTGCTGGCCACACCGGCGAACATCCCGCGCGGTCAACAGGTTTTTGACCTGGCCCCCAAGCAGCCTCACTTCGAGGCCAAGGCCAGGTCGATGATCTCGCTGTTCATGCATGGCGGGCCGGCCCACATGGACCTCACCGATCCCAAGCCCGAACTCCAGCGGCTCAACGGCAAGACGTACCAGGGAGACGTGCAGCACAGTAACACCAAGCAGGCCAGCAAGCGACTGCTGGGAAGCCGCTGGAAGTTCCAGAAGCACGGCCAGTGTGGTACCGAGATATCGGAACTGCTTCCGAATATTGCCGGTGTTGTAGACGACATCTGCCTGATCCGCTCCATGCATAGCGGCTACAACGGCCATGAAGTGTCGATCCGTTATATCCACTCTGGTATCCCGGGGACCACGGGGCGGCCCACGATGGGTAGCTGGCTGCTTTACGGGCTCGGCTCCGATACCGAGAACCTGCCGGCCTACATGGTCATGACCGCCCCCGGAGGACCCCCGGACGATAACATCCATAACTGGTCCACCGGCTGGATGCCAAGCATGTTCCAGGGGACCGTGCTGCGGCCCAGGGATCCGCGGATCCTCAACCTGGATACCCCCGCGCACCTGCGAGGCGACATCCAGCGGGGAAACCTTGGTTTCCTGACCCGGCTGAACAGGCGACACCTGGAAAAACATCCCGGGGAACGGGCCCTGGAAGCAAGGATTGCCAGTTACGAGCTGGCAGCCCGTATGCAGGCAGCGGCCAAGGAGGCCCTCGATATCTCCGGGGAGACCCAGGAAACCCTCGACCTCTATGGCCTCGGTGACTCAACCACACGCGAGTACGGAACACGCTGCCTGATTGCCCGGCGGATGGTGGAGCGTGGTGTCCGCTTTGTACAGCTTTTCCTCAACAAACAGCCCTGGGACAACCACTATAATATCAAGAGTGCCCTCCCTGCGATCTGCAAGCGGACAGATAAGCCGGCCGCTGCACTGGTCACGGATCTCAAGCGGCGGGGGCTGCTGGACAGCACCATCGTCCACTGGGGAGGCGAAATCGGTCGCCTTCCGGTAACCGAGGGAAACCCGGACTCCGGTGGCCGGGATCACAATGGCCAGGGATTCAGCGCCTGGCTGGCCGGTGGCGGCTTCAAGCCCGGCATGACCTATGGAGAAACGGATGAAGTCGGTCACCGTGCCGCGGTGAACAAGGTGACCGCAAACGATTTCCAGGCGACACTGCTTCACCAGTTCGGGCTCGACCACTCGAAGCTGGTCTTCTTCCATAACGGGCTGGAACAGACCCTGACGGCAGGCCGCGAGGCCCGCGTGGTCCATGACATCATCCGTTGACCGGGAGTTATTCTTCCAGCAGGGTGCGCAGCGCGGACTCCAGTTGCCGGTCCGATCCCGGGGCCACCCAGCGCCAGCTGTGCCCGAAGTTTTCCTCGAAGGCCCGCCGCGTGGGGATGTAGCCGGGCCAGCAATCCCCGAAACCAATCGACATAACAAAGTTGTCCGGCTGAAGCTGCTGGGCCATCAACTGGTAGCCGACAAAGGTCTCACCGGGAAAAAGCACGATCCGGGCCGGACCAAGTTCCACGCAGGGCATGTCGATCTGGCGCCCCGCGGCAATCCGGTCCAGGCTGGCCAGGCCCATGGCCGCCAGGATGCGATCACGGACATCCTTGTCGGCATCCTCCAGCGTTGCAGTCAGGGTGGCTCGTGAAAACCGCTGATCGTCATTGAAGGCCAGGTCGAAAGAGGTATTGCGGAATCCCACCTGCCTGAGTGGTACCCGTGATGTCACTTTCCAGGCAGCGGTCATGGCCTGGTACAGCCGGTCCGCCAGCACGCCCCGGTTGTCCGGCGAACCGTCGTTGTACTTGCCGGCGGTCACATCACCACTGCAGCCGGAAACATAGATCTGCATGATGCCACGATCATCCATGGCCCGCCGCTCGCGGGCCATGCCGACAAAATCCCAGCTCACCCCGCCCCTGCCATAATAGCTCATCGGGTGCGTGGCATAACCGTGCAGTGCCAGCAGCGGCTGACGCCGGTTCCAGAAGCTGATGGTCCGAAGCCAGGGATCAATTTCTCCATCGTCCGCATCCCGGTTCTGCTGGCTTCCACCACTGCTGCTCCCGCGACCATAGTGCACCTGGCCATCCGCCAGCTCCACCCTGCGGTTGGAAGCCACCTGCTCAACACGTGCACGACCCAGCCCGACATGGGTCACCGGCTCGGCATGCTCCAGGCTATCGCTGAGAGCGCGGGCGACGCGCTGGATGACCTGCTGGTGAAATGCCACATCGTACAGCTCTCCCTGCAATCCGAACTTGTCGAGCAACTGCTGGGCCCCCCGGTCAATGACAGGGGCATCATGCTGGTGCAGGCTACTGACCAGCACCCGCTGGCGAACAGTCCCGGCAGCGGCGGCCAGGGCATCACGCCAATCGTCATAGGCATCGTTACGAATCTCGCACCAGTCAACCGCTGCCAGCACAATCGGTTTTTCCGCTCCCAGTAAGACGAAACCATAAACGCGCAGCGGGTCCACGATTTCCTTGGACTTGGTCGGCAAGACCCCCATGCAGCGGTGTCCCAGCGGGATGGTCACATCGGCAGAAAAGCGTGCCAGGCGGAACCCGGCTGCGGAAACGGGGCTGGTAACAAGTCCCAGCAGGGCAAAGAAGACAACAAGAGAAGAGCAAATCTGGCAACGTTTCATTTTCTCTGGCCTCGATCAAATGCCGATAAATAGGAAGGGGAGGGGATTTCTGACAGTCTACTGTCTTTAATTCCCCGTAGACACAGGGTCATTTCGTGAATGATGTGGCGACAGCTCAATATGCGAGTTAAAATTCAGCAGTGGATCCCATTGTGAACTGGAGTACTTAAGTGAGTTATTCACCTCATTACCAGGGGCTGTCGCGACGAAACTACCTCCAACTCGGGCTCGGAAGCCTGTTCGGTGGAGGGCTGGTGAACGCTCTGCGTGTCCGTGGCCAGGCGTCGGAACAGGATGCAACCGAGCCAGTCACTGCCACCAGCTGTATCCTTATATGGATGGACGGCGGTCCGACTCACTTTGAGACGTTTGACCCCAAGCCAGAAGCGCCAGCGGAAATTCGTGGAGAATTCAACTCGATCGCCACGAGTGTCCCGGGTGTACGTTTTTCCCAGCACATGTCCAAGCTGGCCGCCTCGCTCGATCGCTGGGCCCTGATCCGATCAATCCGTCACAACCAGGGTAACCACGGAGCCGGAAACCATTACATGATGACCGGGGCACCACCCCGCATCCCGGTCGGCTGTGGTGCCTTCGTAAGCTTCCATCCCAGCATGGGAGCGGTTGCAAGTCACGAGCTGGGCCGGGATAACGGGCTCCCCAATTACTTCTCGATGCCTCGCATGACACGATCCGGGGGTCCCAATTTCCTTGGTGCCGAACATGCTCCCTTCGTTGTTCCCGGGAACCCGGACAAACCGGATTTCCAGGTTCGAGATGTTGCCCTGCCACGAGGACTCACCACGGGCCAGTTCCATCACCGTTCTGACCTCCGGAAGACACTTGACCAGCTAAAGCGAATCAACCACCAGGCTGCCGGGGATCCAGTCAATGCCCTCGATAAGTACTGGCAACAGGGAATGGACCTGGTCACTTCGCCGGAAGCCCAGAAGGCCTTTGACATTACGGTAGAATCGGACGAGGTCCGCAAACGATACGTACGGAACCAGTTTGGCCAGTCCTGCCTGATGGCACGGCGACTGGTGGAGGCGGGAGTTCCTTTCGTCACGGTTTATGACGGTGGCTGGGATAATCATTCAAATATCTTCGGTAACCTCCGCGAACGTCTCCCGCGGTGGGACCAGACGGTGAGCACCTTGCTTGAGGATCTTGAAGACCGTGGCCTGCTTGAAAGCACCCTGGTGATTGCCCTCGGCGAGTTTGGACGAACACCGAAAATATCAACCCTCTCGGGGCAAACGACACCGGGCCGGGATCACTGGTCCAACGCCATGAGCGTCTTGATGGCGGGTGGCAGGACACCCGGCGGCACGGTGATTGGGGCCACCGACCGCAAGGGTTATTCCGCGGTAGAGCATGTCCTCGGCCCCGAGAACTTTGTTTCCACTGTTTACAGCAAGCTGGGAATCGATCCGGACAAGGTTCTTTACACGCCAGATGGTCGTCCTGTTCACCTGGTGAGCAACCCGAAACCAATTCATGACCTGATGTGATTGCCCGGATTCATTCAATACACTTTTTTTCAAGAAGCTCCAGGGGGAATTTCCATGTCCAGCGCTACCAGTCGTCGACGATTCCTGGGTACCACGGCCGCTATCAGCCAGGCTGCCCTGGTCGCAACTGCGAGTGCCCAGTCACAAGCCGCCAGTGAAAAAATCGTTATCGGCGTGATGGGACTTAGCCGGGGACGGTCCCTCTCGACCAGTTTTGCCAAGCGGCCAAATGTCGAGATCAAGTACGTCTGTGATGTGGACAGCCAGCGGGCCGATAGCTGTGCCGACCTGATCATGGGCGCCGTCAACAAGAAACCACAGGCGATTGGTGATTTTCGGCGCATCCTGGATGACCCGGACGTTGACGCACTGGTCTGCTCTGCACCGAATCACTGGCATGCTCCGGCAACCATTCTTGCCTGCCAGGCGGGCAAGCATGTCTATGTCGAGAAGCCCTGTAGCCACAACCCGCAGGAGGGCGAGTGGATGGTCCAGGCCGCTCGTGCCAGCAAGCGAGCTGTCCAGATGGGAACCCAGCGGCGGAGCGGGGAAACACTCCGCAAGGCGATTACCATGCTCAGCGAGGGCGTGATCGGCCGCGTCTACCACTCACGAGCTTTCTACTTCAGCCTGCGTGGCTCGATCGGCACCGGTGCCCCGGCAAAGGTTCCAGCTCACCTGGATTACGACCTCTGGCAGGGGCCTGCACCAACCACCGAGTACATGGACAACCGTGTGCATTACAACTGGCACTGGTTCTGGCACTGGGGCAATGGCGAACTGGGAAATAACGGGGTGCACTCGCTGGACATCTGCCGCTGGGGCCTGGGCGTGGACTATCCCACCAAGATTACCTCGACCGGTGGTCGCTATACATTCGAGGACGACCAGGAAACACCCGACACGCAGACCGTCAGCTTCGAATTCTCCGGTGGCAAATCGATCACCTGGCAGGGTCTTTCCTGCAACCGCAACGGCGGCGGCTTTGTCAGTTTCTTTGGAGAGGATGGATCCATGGTCATCGGGGGCGGAGGTGAGTACACGCTCTATGATCGAAACAACAAGGAAACCAAGACGGAGGCCGGCAGCCGGGGAGATATCGAGCACATCGACAATTTCCTGGCCGCGATCCGTAATGACAAGCCACTGGCATTGAACTCCGAGATTGTCGAGGGCCACAAGAGCACGCTTCTTTGCCACCTGGGAAATATCTCCCAGCGGACCGGACGAACGCTGGACTGTGATCCAGACAACGGCCACATCCTCAACGACAAGGCGGCCATGGACCTCTGGGCCCGCGACTACAACGAAAAGTTCGCGCCAAAAGTTTGAGCCAACCCGCTTACTTCCAGTGCGCGTCGAGCTGGCCCTGCAGTTGCGTGACCACATCGGGATGGGCCCTGGAGAGATCCACCGTCTCGTGCGGAGCGGCCAAGAGGTCAAACAGCAGCGGCGAGGATGAGGTCTGCGGATGCACTGCCGTGTACCGGCCGATCGTGCCATCGTAGGTGACCAGCAGCTTCCAGTTGTCCTCGATACACCAGCGGTAGAGCAGGGTCTTGCGCGGATCATCCAGGTCGGCAATATCGTGCGCGTAACTTTCTCCAAACAACCGGGGCCGCTCAGGCCCCCGTCCCGATGACAGGTCGACCAGGTCGAGGCCTTCCATCTGCCTGGGCGCTTCCAGGCCACAGGCACGCAGCACGGTGGGAGCAATATCAATGCTGCTGGCCAGTTGCTGCCGCAGCCCGGGACGAACCTTGCCGGGCCAGCGAACCATGATCGGGGTCCGCGTCCCCCCGTCAAAGGGTGACTGCTTGGACTTGGGTGCAAAGCTGTTTCTCCAGCCCTCGGGCACACTGGTCTGGGGTGTTCGCTGGATCCATCCATTGTCGGTCACGAAAAGGACCAGCGTGTTGTCACGCTGCCCTTTCTTGTCGACATAGTCCAGGAGCTGCCCACAGGTTTCATCAAACCACTCGCACATCGCATAATAACGGGCCAGCTGGATCGGCCGCCCCTCCTGCTGGTACTTGTTCAGCAGCCGCTCCGGGGGATTATGCGGCGTGTGTGGCAGGAAGGGGGCATACCAGATGAAATACGGCTTCTCCCCTGCCTCGTCAATGAAATCAAAGATCGGCTTGAGACCCTGCCGGCCGATCTTGAGACCCTCGTCTCCATGCCGCCCTCCCCGGTCCGGATCCCCGTGTGTCATGCCGTGGGTAAAACCACCGCGGGAGAAATTCCCCTCCCACCACTTGCCGCTCTGGTGGCTGAGATAGCCTTGCTCGGCAAGCAGTTTCGGGATCGTGGCAACCCGGTCGATATTGCTGATCAGCTTGGCCCGCTGCTGGCGAAAACCCGGATCATCCCGCAGCTCCGCACGCCCCAAGCCCTTTGGCGGGGAGGGGGCGTTGCCGGTGATTCGGTGCTGGCGTGGATAGAGCCCGGTGATCATGGTTGCCAGCGACGGCCGGCAGAGCGCGGTCGGAACATAGCCCCGCAGGAATGTCGCACTCTCGCGCGCGAGCGCATCCAGCGAGGGCGTCTTGATGACCGGGTGGCCGACAAACCCGAAGTCCGTCCATGTCTGGTCATCCGAGATGATCAGGATCACGTTCGGCCGGTCGTCGCCCAGGGGACGTGAAGGCTGACGGGGACGGGCATTCCCCTGCTTCTGCTCTCGATCACCACGCAGTGGGAACTTCTCTCGAGAATATTCACCGCCATGCTTGTCACGCAACTGGTCACAGCGGGCTCGCATGGCAGCAAGCTGGCTGGCAAACGCCGGGTCGGTCGCATGGTTGCCCAGCTGGTCAGGATCCTTCTCCAGGTCATGCAAAAACTCAAAGGGCGGATCCTCTTCAAAATACCTGGCATAGACCCAGCGGGGACCGCGGACACCCTCGTACTTCGGGATCCGGCCAGGCACGTGCATCAGGTGTTCACAAAGAAAGTCCGTGCGCCAGTCCGCAGGCTGCTTGCCTGCGAGCAGCGACTCCAGTCCCCGGCCCTGGTAGGACTCCGGCACCTTCACACCCGCCAGTTCCACGATCGTTGCGGGGATGTCGATATTCAGCGTGACCTGGTCGACCTGCGTACCATGGCGGTTTTCTTTTGCCCGCGGATCATGAATCACCAACGGCACGCGCAGCGATTCCTCGTAATGGGACCACTTGCCGGCGAAACCCCTCTGGCCCAGGTAATAACCATTATCGCCGGAGTAAACAATGACCGTGTTTTCTGCCAGCCCCGCCTCCTCGAGGTGCTTTACCACGCGACCCACCACGTGATCCACTCCGCTGATCATGCGGTAGTAGCCACGGATATTCTTCTGGTACTTCTCCTCGGTATCCCACCTCCAGAAGAAGCGCTGGCGATTCAAACCCCGCTTGAGAAACTCTGGCTGCGACTCAAAAATCTCCGGTTCCGACAATCGTGGTGGCCCGATGGTGTCATTCTCGTAAAGATGGGCGACGGCCTTTGGGAACGGGTAGTGATTCTGCTTGTCATTGTCCTCCGCATGCGGGGCGTTAAAACTGACCGACAGGCAAAACGGCCTCTCTTTCTCCTGCTGGTCCAGGAACTCGATGGCCAGGTCGCCAGCAATCTGGCTGACATGCCTGGTCGAGCCATCCGGCTGGGGCTTGTGGTAGGGGCTTCGATTCAGTGGTTTGAAATAATGGAACATCTCGTCGGTGACGCCACGCTCCACACCGACCCCGAACTTGCCGACAAACCCGGTCTGGTAGCCATTCTGTTTGAGAACGGCAGGATAACTAAGCGAGGTGTGCTCCTTGGAAAGCGGTACGGTACGAAACGTGTAACGGTGAGATCGTTCATAAAGGCCGGTGAAAATCGACGCCCGGCTGGCCGCACAAATCGATGTGGTTACAAACATGTTGCGGAAGCGGACACCCTGGCGAGCCAGTTCATCGACATGGGGGGTCTGGATCACGGGGTGACCCGCGCAGCCCACCTGGTCCCAGCGCTGATCATCGGCCAGGAAGAAGATGATATTGGGTTGTTCAGCGCCCAGCAGGGGCACCGACACAGGACGAGAGAGGGCCAGCAGGGCGAAAAACATGAGAATGACACGATGTCGTCGCGAGAAGCGTCCAGGCATGGGTCTCTCCGGTTCTGGCAGAATACAACAGGGACTGATTCTACACTGCCTTCCGGCACCCGGACTAGCTGCCCTAGCGAGACGGCTTGATGACCGACAGCTTGGCCTCGGCCGTATAAGGGTTGCCACCGGGCATGGCAGTGACCCGTACGGTAAAAGGCATATTGAGAGGAGATGTAAGCATTTCGGCAAAGCGGACTTTGAGCACCCCCTCCCGCTGTTCTGCTGGCAGCCTGACCGGCGTGGCCACCACCTCCTTGATATGCGCTGGGGGCACCAGCTCGATCAGCACATCCCCCTCCAGTCCACGCCCCCGGTCGACAGTCACCTGGACATCCATTGTCCCTCCTGGCTGAAAGAATATCGCCTCCGGTTCGACCTGGACCTGCAGCTGCCCCGGGTCCACCAGGATGATAATCTGGTCATTCTGTTCGTGGGACGTGTAGCTCACCTTCTGCTTACCACCCTGTCCATCATCCTGGACAGAAACACCCATCACGACCGTCCGGCTGGTACGCCCGACTTCCATCCAGGGTGCCAGCTTGATCGGGTAGCTAAATTCAGTGGCTCCCGCGGGCACAACAATCGTCGGCCCGGTCACTCCCTGCAGGTGTCGTACCTGCCGGTCCCCCAGGCTGACCGTGATCGGACCGTCATAGCCGGTACGTTCGATCGAGAACGTGCGTAAAAAAGTACCACCGCGTGGAGCATATTGTGTCTGGAAAACCCCCACGATCTTGTACGGCGTCGGCATGGCAATGGCAAGAGACAGCTCATCAAGCGAAAGGTCATCCGGGGTTGCTGCCGCCTGGGTTGCCACCCGCCTCAGCTCGGCATCCTCCACCATCGCTGTTCCTAGTATTTTCAGCGGCACAACCTGGATGGAAGCATCCCCGGGAACTTTCAGTCCCAGCGATGTTTCATTCTTGTCTTTTGGAATCGTGTTCCCGGTCAGCTCGATGCCCCCGGGCAAACCCTCCACGGCCAGCTGGATCTCCCCAGCAAAACCACCCTTCCTCTGAACCGTGACCTTGAATTTTCCTTCCGCACCCCGGTTCACGGTGAACGTATCAGCAGTCAGAACCAACTGGAAATCCTTTGCTGCTTCTACCACCGGACCGGCAACAAGACGGTAGGTAAAGGCTGGCCCACCACGTGTGGCAAACCGCTCCTGCACCTGCGCCTGGTAATTTCCATCGGCCGGGACGGTGAAAGTCAACTTGGAATCAGACTGGCCACCTGCCAGGTCATCCGACGAGGCAATTTCCTTGCCTTCTGAATCCAGTACCGTGAGCACCGAATCAAGCAGGGATCCAAGCCGGGCTGCTCGCACGTCCAGTTCAATTTTCTGGTCCTTAATCGCCTGGAACTCCCAGGTATCTTTTTCTCCGGGCTTGCCAATACGCCCGTTGAAAATCGCGGGCAGGGCCCTGGCAATCCGATCGCCCCCGGCGGCCTCACGGTACTCGGGCAGATCACTCGTCTCCAGCTGGATGGCATTCACCGGCTGATCATCCACCCTCAGCCGCGTCAGCCAGACCGGATCGGCTCCGGCGGGGACGGTCACGGCCACTTTCCCATCACCCAGGTTCTGGCCAACCAGTTCCAGCTGGAGCTCTTCCCCGCGCCGTCCACCCAGCGGAAAGAACCTTTCCACGTGAGGCCGATCGGTGATGGTCAGGCGGTAAACATAGTCCTGGAGCCCTCCAAACTTCACATCATGTATCCGGAGTTCGTGGAGACCGGTCTCGGTCGCAACAAACGAGATCCGGGAATCGGAGCCAATGGCATCCGTGTTGTCGGCCAGTCGCTGGCCTTTGGGCCCACGCAGTTCAAGGCGGGAATCGAGTGGAGATCCCAGCCGCTGGGCCATCACCTCGCAGGTATAACCTGTCCCCTGCACGGCGTGGAAGATCCAGTGGTCGACATCCTCGCGCGGGAAAATCCGGCCATTAATCGTGACCGGCAGGGTGACCTTTGTCGGTACCGGGGTACCATCAATTTCTTCTTCCACGACCTCCGGAAGGTCACCGATGACAAACTTCCTCGTGGGTGTCGCCCCCTGGCTGGTCCAGACCCGCCAGCGCCGGAACCCAACCGGAGCATCCATGGCGATCTCCACCTCGCCGGCCTGGTCCTTGGGGTAATTCTCTTTGGCCTGCGAGGCTGGCATCGGGATCAGGGGTCCCTCGAACCAGGTCGTGTGGCTCGCCCGCTTGATCCTCTCACTGGCTGTCACACCCGGCCCGAGCATCTGGTATCCACACTTGTCGTGGTTTAAATGGCCCCCCACGTTGAACGTGTCTGTCGTCCCCCGCTGTCCCCCCGCCGGAAAAATGTAGGAGACACTGGGAGCATCCGCCTGGAGAACAGGCGCGAGGAGTGCGAGCAGCAGGATCGACAGCCCCTGGCGACAGCAAGAATAAAAGGTTGTCATGGAACCCTCCCGGGAGGATCACTTTTTCCAGACGGCTAGAAGAGTTCCTCGATAACCCTGCCCTCGCCCGGTACGATCGGAATCGGACGACCCTCGGCTGTCCGGTACTCGGTCTTTGGGTTGATCCCCAGTCCATGGTAGATGGTCGCAGCCAGATCGGCCGGGCCAAAGGGAGTGGTGGCCGGCTTTTCGGCCCGCGCATTGGACGCTCCCACCACACGGCCACCCTGGATGCCGCCACCGGCCATGGCAATCGCACTACTGGGCCCCCAGTGGTCCCGTCCCGCGTGCTGATTGACGCGTGGCGTGCGACCAAACTCACCGGTCACCAGGACCATGGTCGTGTCCAGCATTCGCCTTTCATCCAGGTCTCGAAGCAGGGTGGAAAGGGCACTGTCGAGTTGCCAGAGCAGGTCATTCTTGAGAACGTGGAAGTTGTTGTAATGAGTATCCCAGTTGGTGTGGTCGATGAACGTACATCGGACACCAGCCTCCACCAGTCGTCGTGCCATCAGGCAGGACTGCCCCAGGGAATGCCGGCCATACTGGTCCCGGAGCTTGTCGCTCTCCCGGTGGATATTAAAGGCCGCCTTGGTCGCCGTCGACGTCATCAGGTCAAATGCTTTCTGCTGGTAGGTGCTCATGGCCCGCACCCCCCTGTTGGCTCGCACCTCGGCGGCCTGCTCAAAGCGGTTGACGCGAGCCAGGAGTTCCCTTCGGGAGCCAAGTCGGTCGGCAGCGATATCGATCGGTGGAGCCAGGTCGGGGACAGCGAAGTTGGGAGCATTGGGATCCGCCTCCACGACAAACGGGGCGAAGGAGGACCCAAGGTCTGCAGAACCACCACTGTTGTGCATCTTCGGCAGGCAGACATAGGGAGGCACCGATCCACGCGGCCCCAGCTGCTGGGCAATGACCGATCCGTAACAGGGTTTCTGGTTATTTGGCTTCAGGCCGGAGTTGAATCCCCCCTGGGGATGGTAGCCGGTCAGCATCCAGTGGTCGGCCGGTCCATGCCCGGAGTTACTATGACCGAAGGAACGGACCAGCGAGAGCTTGTCCATCTGCTGGGCCAGTTGCGGCAGGTGTTCACAGAGCTGGATTCCCGGGACATTGGTGCTGATGGGATCAAACTCACCGCGAAACTCTGCCGGGGCATCGGGCTTCATGTCCCAGGTGTCGATCGTGGAGAGCCCTCCCTGCAGGAAGACGATGATCAACGACACATCACTTGCGGACTTTCCCTGCTCGACAGCATATGCTTTTTGCTGGAGCAACTGGGGCAGGGTAATACCCATGCCAAAAAGCCCCGCGGCCCCATACCGCAGCATGTCACGACGGCTGGTTCCATCGCAGAATGTCTTCTGCCGTTTCATTTTTTTTCCCTCTGGCACAAGCTATTAGTGGTTAAACATGAACTCCAGCGAATTCATCATGCTCCATGAAAGATCTTCGGCTGCATGACGTCGATCCGGTTGGCTGTTTATGTATTCTACGCCATTTTTCCTCTCGGCCACATCTGGAAAACGGGCGAAAAATGTCAGGTAAAGCTCATCTACCAGGACGTCATTGTCCGGTATTCCAGCGACCAGTACAGCAATATGCCCCCCGGCATGGGATATTTTCTTGTGAATTTCCGGGGAATTTAACACATGCAGAACCTGCCCCACCGTTGGCTCGGAAATCCGCTCACAATCACACGCCGTGACTCGTGAAGGCCGACCGAATAATTTCAACAGGTAGTGCGGTACCTGGCTATCCCATAACTGGATCGCGCGGCTCCCTTCCGGAACACCATGGAACTTCTCCGCGATCCCGGTTGTCTGGCTTATCGCATCCATGAAGACCTCCGCTTCCAGCTGCTTGAACAGGTAGCGGGAGTAGTTCTGCTCGTCGCGCGCATTGTTCTTACTGACCGAGGAGCTGCGCTGGTAGGCAGCCGAGCTGGTGATCGCACGGACCAGCTGCCGGAAATCAAAGCCATGCGCGACCAGGTCCTTGGCGAGCCCGTCGAGCAGCGCCGGGTTGGACGGGGGATTGGTTAACCGCACATCATCCACCGGTTGCACGACCCCGGAACCCATGAAATGAGCCCAGGCCCGGTTGGCCAGGTTGCGTGCAAAAAAGGGATTCTCTCCCGACGTGAACCAGCGAGCCAGTGTCACGCGGCGATCCCCGGCAGGGTGTTCTCCCGGCATGGTCTCGCCCAGCGGATAGGCGAAAACCGGGGCACCACTGCGGGGATGTTTCGTCTCCGGGTTACCCTCGGTAAAGATCACCTCCCCCTGCGGCGACCCCTTGAACTTGACCTGGGTAAAGAACGACTGCATGCCGAAATAATCGTTCTGGCTCCAGCGGTCAAACGGGTGATGGTGGCACTCGGCGCACTCGATTCGTATCCCCAGGAAGATCTGGGAAAGGGTACTCGCCTGCTTGTTGGGAGAACCCACCGCCTTGTAAAAGACGCCGGCGGCAGAGTCTCGCAGCGGGCCTTCGGCCAACAGGATTTCCCTGGCGAACTGGTCAAGTGGCTTGTGCTCGGCGATGCTGTCACGAATCCAGCGGTAATACTCAAAGGCACTCTTGTGCCCCAGTGCAAGCCGGTCAACCCGCAAAAGATCCGACCATTTCAGCGCCCAGTAGTCAGCGAACTCCGGCCGCTCCAGCAGGCGATCAACCAGCCTGGCTCGTCGCTCCGGATCCCTCTCCTCCAGGAACTGCCTGGCCTCGGCTGCGGTGGGGAGCGTGCCTATGATGTCCAGGTAGACGCGGCGGAGGAACGTGGCATCGTCCGCGGGAGGAGAGGGAAGAAGGTTCAGCTTGCGCAGCTGATCGTTCACGTGCCGGTCAATAAAATTCTCTTCTGCCACATCCGGGTATTCGCGGATCGACTCGGTACGAGGGATAATGGCCCGAAAGACGTCCACCTGCCCCATGTAGGTCGCCATCACCGCCACGGTCCCAGGTGACTCGCCCGCCATCACCAGGCCGGTTTCATCCACGGTGCCGAGTATTTCACTATTGGTCTGGAAGGAAGAAAGCCGGGTCACATCTTCCACCCGTCCATCTGAAAAGCTTGCAATCACCTGGAGCTGTTGCGGCCTGGTCATATTCACAACTCGCTGGTCCGGGAACACCTGGATGCCAACAACCCGAGGATCATCATCCCGGCCAACGGGCGTGCCCGCTTTTATCCAGTTGAGCAGGGTCTCATAAGCCGGCTGTCCCGGGATAATTCGCACACCGCCACCATGCGGTGTACCACCGGATACCTTCTGCAGCAGCAGGCTCTTCTCCGGGCTGGCTGGAAAAACCCGGCGGCCACGTCCCTGCATCACCAGTGCCTGGAAATCGCTGGTAGCATCAAAACCAAAAACCGAGAGTTTGAACCCGTTTTGGCCCTCCGCCTTTCCGTGGCAACCCGACGCGTTGCAGCCAAAGCGACTCATGATCGGAATCACGTCATTATTAAAATTTAACGGCCGGCGGACCGTGGAACCGGCCACGCGGACGGAGGTCACCAGGTCCTATCCACGGGCACGCAACCTCAGCCGTCCCTCTCCATCGCCTCGTGACTGGATCACTCCCTGGTTGTCCACGATGGCAATTTCCGGGCCGGACAACTGGTAACTCGCCTGGTGGGTGAGGTCGACCTCTTCTCCCGAGCGGGTGATACCCGTGACCAGGAGCTGGCGACTGGCACCGGCTCCTTCAAGCACCACTTCTGCCGGCATCAACTCGATCCTGCTAATTGGCTCGGTCCGGGCGGACGACTGGGCCAGCAGGTTAACCGGGACGACCAACAGGGTGACCAGGAGGATCGTTTGACAAGTTGCGTAACGCATGATCCGCCCTGGGGTGTGAAAGCAGGTGGGTCGGTACGCCAACCAGGTCGATCGACGTGTTCCTTATTATTGACTATTCACCGGAGGGATTCCATATCAGCCACCTCAGGCAAGAACACCCGTGACAACATCACCGGCAACATTCGTCAGCCTTCGCTGGATGCCATTGTGATAAAAGGTCAGTTTCCGGTGGTCGACACCAAACAGATGCATGATCGTCGCGTGAAAGTCATTCCAGCTGACCGGATCAGTGACCGCTTTCCATCCAACCTCATCCGTTTCCCCAAAAGCGAATCCAGGCCGCAGGCCACCCCCGGCCATCCAGCAACTGAACCCATAGCGGTTGTGATCGCGCCCGGGACCGACCTTGTCGGCATCGGACTGGGCAAAGGGCGTTCGACCAAACTCGGTCGTGAAGAGCACCAGCGTGTCCTTGAGCATTCCTCTCTGCTGAAGGTCATCCAGCAGGGCCGCCACGGGCCTGTCGATTTTACCGGCTTCCAGCGTGTGATTATCCTTGACACTTTCATGGGCATCCCAGCTTGCTCTCGGACTCCCGGCAATCGGGCCGCCCGAGTAAAGCTGGACAAAACGGACTCCACGCTGGAGCAAGCGGCGACCCAAGAGACAACGGCGACCCATGTCCTCGGTGGCAGGGTCATGGAGTCCATATTTCTCCCGAACGCTCTCCGGTTCGGAGGAATAGTCACTCACCTCCGGCACCGACAGCTGCATCCGTCCTGCCAGTTCATAGCTTTGAATTCGGGCCAGCAATTGCTGATCCTGGCCATTTTTGGCAAGGTGCCTCTCGTTGAGATGTTGCAGGAGCGAGAGACTCTCCCGCTCCGCCAGTTCGCTGATCGGTGTGGACGGGAAGAGGTCGCGGACTGGCTGATCTCCACCACGCAAGACGACAGCCTGGTGTTCACCCGGCAAAAAGCCGCTGCTCCAGTTCGAGGCACCCCCGTTGGGCCCCCCACGGCCATCCGGCAGGACAACATAGGCGGGGAGAGATTCTGTCTCACTCCCCAGCCCAAATGACAGCCAGCTTCCCAGCGATGGAAAGCCGTTGGCCTGGAAACCACTGTTGGAGACAAACAGGGCCGGTGTATGGTTTGCCGAGTCCGAGACCATCGAACGAATCACGGTCAGCATATCCGCCCGCCTGGCGATCTCTGGGAACATCTCGGAAATCCAGAGCCCACTTTCACCGCGCTGGCGAAATTCCCAGTCGCTTCCCCGCAGCAGGCCAACCTTGCCAAAGAAAATGTCCGGCTTGACCGTCGTGTCAAGTGATTTCCCCTGCCGCTTGCTCAGCTCCGGCTTGTAGTCATACGAGTCAACATGGCTCATTCCACCCACCAGGCAGATCTGGATCGCTCGCTTCACGCGCGGCGGATGATGCAGCCCCCCTTCCAGGGCACCTTCCTGGCCCAGCAGACCGTCACGGCGAAGGAGATCCAGAAGAGCAATGGACCCCAGGCCCTCGAGGCTCCACTGGCAAAACGTGCGACGATGAAGGGACCGGTTCATGCTTTCCTCATTCAGGGAATCACCAGGAACTCGTTGGTGTTAAAAAGCGTGCGGGCCAAGATCGCCAGGCCATGCTGCTCCACGAGTGCAACCGCTTTTTCTTGCTCCTCTTTTTCCGCCAGTCGTCCCAGGGTCAACTGGAAAACACGGTCGACCTGTTTCGAAACCTGCGCCTCTCCCATTTCTTCTTTCACCTTCGCGGCAAGATGATCTGCCATGCGAAGGACAAAGGCATTATTGAGCAGGCTGAGAGCCTGCAGTGGAGTAGTCGTGGGGCTGCGGCGCGGTGCGGCGGCGGATGGATCCGGGCAGTCAAACACATCCAGCAGGGCCATCCTCTCTCCGCGTGGGGAAAAGCGGTAGATTGTGCGGCGGTTCAGACTGGGGTCGTCCATGTCAAACGGCTTGTAATACGTTGTGCCGTTGTTGGGCTCAATCTTCACATCTTCAAACCCCGGTCCGCCGGCCATATCATTCAACTGGCCACTGACCGCAAGGATCGAATCCCGTACCACCTCTCCCTCCGCGCGGTACGGGCTCTTGCGCCACAGCAGCCGGTTATCGGCATCCATTTCTGCCGACCGGGCACGGAAGCGTGATGACTGCCGGTAGGCCGTGGAAGAGGCAACCAGGCGATGGAGGGTCTTGAGGCGGTACTCACTCTCGCGGAGCTGCTGGGAAAGCCAGTCGAGCAGTTCCGGGTGAGTCGGTCGTGAGCCATTGAAGCCAAAGTCGCTGGGCGTATCAACGATCCCCGAGCCAAAGTGATAATGCCAGAGCCGGTTCACGATCACGCGCGTTGCCAGGGCGTTCTGGTCACTGGTGAGCCAGTCGGCAAGTGCCAGGCGACGCTCTGCATCCCCGGCGTCCATGGTAAGGCCAAGATCCCCTGAAAGCCCGGCAATAGCACGGATGGTACCCGGGCCAACCAGCTCGCCCCGGTTCATCACATCACCGCGGTTCAGGAAGAAAGTCTCTGCCGGGCTGCGGGGCACGTTGGTGTAGATCACCAGCTTCGCTGCCTGGGAAGCCTTGCTGATCTGCTCGTCAAGTTCCTGCTGCCTTTGCGTGAGCTCGAGGTAGCCGGCCTGCTGCTCACCCTTGAGAAAGGCGACGATCTCCTTTTCTGGAATATAGTTCTGTGGATCCCCGGAAACAGCCGCTACCGCCTCGGCATCCAGTGCCCGGTCAAAGAGCTGTGCCTGTAGCACACGACCTGCAAGAAGCTTGTTGTTACCCGCCGGCGAGTGCCGAAGTCCAAACAGCAGGGAAGCTCCGTCCGCGGGAAAGGCCTGGAAGCCGGTCTTGTAGGACCTGCCGTAAAGCATTCCGTCACGGTAGCCGGTGATCGTCCCGTCCTTCCGATAAACAATGGCGATATGCACGGGTCGACCCGTGACCTCCTTCTCTTCCGTGCCCTGGAACGGCTCGGTCCTGGCAAAGACATTGCTTCCCGCCATCCAGTGTCGTGCCTCTCTTTCACCAAACACGATCGCATCAAAGATACCCCCCCCGGTCGTTTCCAGGCTGATCACCCCCCCTCCTCGCTGATCGAGATTGTCGAGCTGGACCAGCGCCGTGAGCGTCTTCTCGGTGATCTCCCTGGTGATCGGGGCGGTGATCACGTAATCATCCTTGCCGTCAAGTACCAGGGCGCCATTTTCCAGGTGCGCACCACCCCGTGGAGTGCCATGCAGGGTACCGATGCTGTCCTGGAAGTCCTCTTCAAATTCCCAGCTCGCCAGGGGTGCCGGGAGATCAACAACAGGCGGATCCGTGCCCTTGCGTTTCTCAAGAATCTGTTCGCGCACGCGTGTGCGAATGGCGGTCAGCCGGGTGGCGACCTCTTTCCGCCTGGCCTCAAGCTGCTCGGCATGCTGGCGCTGCTCCGGCTGCTGGATCTCGCGGGTTCCGTGGTTGAGCCCGGCCACAGCGGCACTGAGCTGGTAATACTCATCCTGGGAAATTGGATCAAACTTGTGTGCATGGCAGCGGGCACAGTTGACCGTCAGCCCGACAAAGGTCTGGCCAATAGCCCCCACCAGTTCCTCGATTTCATCGGCGCGGGACTGCCGCTTCATCATCTCGCTGCCACCCACAACCGTGTTGTGCACTGCAGCCACCAGGAAGCCAACAGCAGCATATCCCTCGGCCGTGTCGGGCTTGATCACATCCCCCGCCACCTGCATGCGGACAAATTCGCTGTAAGGCATATCGGCATTGAGCGCCTCGATCACCCAGTCACGGTAAGGCCAGAAGTTCTTGCGGGGATTGTTCCTCTCAAACCCGTCGCTCTCGCCGAACCGCACCACGTCCAGCCAGTGACGGCCCCATCGCTCGCCATAGCGGGGTGAATCGAGCAGGTCGGTCAGAAGCTGCTGGTACGCTTCCTCGCTCGGGTCGGCAACAAATTGCTCCACGTCCTCCGGCGTCGGGGGGAGACCATGGAAGTCAAGGTAGGCTCGCCGAACAAGCGTACGGGGATCGGCATCCTCGGAAAAAGAGAGCCCCTCCTCTTCCAGTCGGGAAAGAAGGAAGGCGTCAATCGGGTTGCGCACCCGGCGATGGCGCCGGGGCGATGGAATCTTCTGCGGCTGGAACGGCTGCAGGGCCCACCAGTCATAACCAGCTCGCTTGTCGGTGGTATAGCGGAACCTGTCAACCGGGTCAGTTCCCCAGCGGGCCCCGTCTTCAATCCACTTTTTCAGAATCTGCTTTTCCCGCTTATCAAGCGGGTCTTCCGGGGGCATTTCATCGGCGACAACCCGCTGCCAGAGAAGGCTCTGCCGGAGATTGCCGGGGACAAGGGCCGGCCCATTCTCGCCTCCCTTACGGGCTGGCGCCTGGCTGAGCAGGTTCAGCTTCCCCTCGGGCTCCTCCTCGTGATGACATTCCGCGCAGCGGGCAGCCAGCAGCGGTGCGACTTCGCTGTCAAAGAAACTCCCAGCCGGGTCCTCTGCCTGGAGTAAATCGGCAAGGAAAAACAGTCCCGCGCAGGACAGCAGCAGCCAACATTTTCCTATAATTCGATACATGAGGATCAGCTCCAGACACAGCAGGCCGTCTTTCCTGTTCCCATGATAATGACAGCCGCGGGAGCCTCTTTCAATCCCGCGGCAGGATAGTGAGTAATTGTTATGAACGATAAATCTGCCTTGCAGGCTTCCGGCCGCGTGGCGCGCTCCATGGAGCTTTACGAGCAGGCACTGGAGTTGATCCCCGGCGGCACGCAACTGGTGAGCCGCCGACCCACCCGGTTCGCCTATGGAATCTCACCGGTTTACACGACGCAGGCGAGCGGGGCACGGTTCACCGATGTCGACGGCCACGAATATGTCGACTGGATGAGTGGTATCGGTGCCATCATCCTGGGATATGCCGACCCGGTCGTCGACCAGGCCGTCTGTGACCAGATCCGCAGCGGCAGCCTTTACTCGATTAACCATCCACTGGAAATCGAGCTGGCAGAACGGCTGATCGAACTGGTCCCCTGTGCGGAAATGGTTCGCTATGCCAAGGGAGGGGGGGAAGCCTGCCTGGTTGCCGTGAGAATTGCCCGCGGGGCAACCGGGAGGGACAAGGTGCTTTTCTGTGGTTACCACGGATGGCATGACTGGTACCTGGCAGCCAACCTGGGCGGGGACCAGCTGGACAGTCACCTGCTTCCGGGCATCGAGCCAATCGGAGTTCCGTCTGCCCTGGCCGGCACAGCGATCCCGTTTCCCTATGGTGACCTGGAGGCCCTCGAGCAGAGGCTCCGGGAACACGACGGCGAGGTGGCGGCGATCATCATGGAACCGCTGCGGAGCGACTGGCCGCCGGAAGGTTACCTGGCGGGAGTCCAGGAGCTTGCCAGGCGGCATGACGTGGTGCTTATTTTAGATGAAGTTTCCACCGGCCTGCGACCATCGGCCGGTGGTATCCAGGCCCGGCTGGACGTGGTGCCCGACATGGCTGTCTTTGCCAAGTCCCTCTCCAATGGCTTTGCCATGGGGGCCATCGTCGGCCAGCGAGCGGTCATGGAAGCCGCGCACCCGATGTTCATCTCCAGCACATACTGGAGTGACACGGTCGGCCTGAGGGCCGCACTGACAACAATCAACGAGGTGGAGCGGCGCGGGGTTCCCGCACAGCTGGCGGACGTGGGCCAGGGGCTGGTTCAATCGGTCCGTGACCTTGCCGCGGAGGTGGGCGTCCCGATGACCGCCGGGGGGATAGAGTTTCATCCGCACTTTTCCTTCCAGGAGGACAATCCCCTGCTCAAGCAACAGCTCACCACACTGTTCATCCAGGAGATGGCAAAGCGGGGCTGTCATATGGGAATGTCTTTTTACATGAATGCCTCGCATGGCCCGGCGGAAGTAGAACAGACACTTGATGCCATGCGGGAAACACTGGTGCTGATCCGCGAGGCACTGGAAAGTGGAACGGTCGAGGATCAGCTGGAATGTGAACTCAAGACCGACACCTTTGCCCGGCGGATGGTGCAATAAGCAACGAGGAACGGGTTATGGAAAAGCAGGAACTGGGGGCAAGTGGACTGCGTGTCTCCCCGATCTGCCTGGGAACGATGACCTTCGGGCGACCCGTTGCCGAGGCCGATGCCATAGAGATGGTGCATGGTGCAATCGACCTGGGTATCAACTTTATCGATACCGCCAATGTCTACGAGGGATATGACCGGGTGCTGGGAAGCGCCGGGGGCGTCGCCGAGGAAATCCTCGGCAAGGCAATCCGTGATCGTCGTGACGAGGTGATCGTGGCCACCAAGGTCTGTGCACCGGTCGGCCCAGGACCTGGGGACCGTGGCCTCTCGGCAGCCCACATCCTGGAGCAAGTCGATCATAGCCTGCGACGCCTGCAGCTGGACGTCATCGACCTCTATATCATGCACTGGCCGGACAGGCTGACCCCGCTGGATGAGTCCCTTGCGGCCATGGACAAGGCTCACCAGCAGGGAAAGGTTCGTTTCCTCGGATCCTCCAACCACGATGCCACCCAGCTCTGCGAGATGCTCTGGATCGCTGAACGAAACAGCCTCGCGCCGATCGTTGCCTCGCAGATCCCCTTCAGCCTGCTGCGGCGGGAATTTCACCACGACCTGGGATTCTGTGCCGAGAAGAATATCTGCGTGACCCCCTACCAGCCGCTCCAGGGTGGGCTCCTGACCGGCAAGTACCGTCGGGGTCAGCAACCGCCCGGGGAATCGCGGGGAGCGGACAAGCCACAGTGGCTGTGGGAACTGGACGATGGCCTGTTTGACCGTCTGGAAGGGCTCGAGCAACTGGCGGCCGATGCGAACCTGTCGATGGCACAGTTTTCCCTGGCCTGGGCCCTGTCACAGCCCGCCATTGGTTCCCTGGTCGTCGGGGCCACCCGGCTGGAACAGGTCCAGCAGGCCGTGGCGGCAGCCGGGGTCACCCTCAGCGAGGATGTGCTAGCGCGGGTGGATGAAATCTGCCCACCGCCGTGGACCCAGCCAGATCCCATCCGGGGATAATTCAATGGAAAGCAGGATTGTAATAAGATCTTTGCTCCTGGTACCTCTTCTGGTCTCGGCCAGCGTCTATGCCGAGGAGCCGTTCAATCCTACTTCCAAGGAATCGCTTCGCCTGGGCGTGCCTGACCCGGCTGTCATCGAGGCCCACGATGGAAGCGGGTACTATATCTTCGCCACCGGGCATGGCGTCGTCGTCTGGCGTAGCACGGATTTAAAAGAGTGGCAGCGAATCGGCACGGTCTTTGACCGGCATGTCCCAGCCTGGGCAGAACAGGCCGTGCCGGGGTGCGATGGTATCTGGGCGCCGGATATCCAGTATGCCGGTGGGCAGTACTACCTTTATTACAGTGTTTCCACGTTCGGCAGCCAGCGATCCGTGATAGGCCTGGCGGTGAACAAGACGCTCGACCCCGACGCGCCCGATTATCACTGGGAGGACCGGGGTATGGTCATCGAGTCCTCCGGCACGAATGATTACAACGCGATCGACCCGGCCATGCTTGTGGACGACGACGGCAAGGCATACCTCACCTGGGGTTCATACTGGACAGGAATCAAGGGCTGCCAGATCGATCTTGCCAGCGGCAAGCCTTCTTCAACCCAGCCGGAATATGTCTCCCTGGCACGGCGGTCGAAACAGCCGGAGCCTCCCAATATCGAGGCCCCCTACCTGGTCAAGCGTGGCTCGTATTACTACCTGATGGTCTCCTGGGATTTTTGCTGCGCGGGAGACAAGAGCACATACAAGATCGTGATCGGCCGCAGCAAGAAACCACTGGGGCCTTTTATCGACAATCGCGGTTTTGTGATGGAGGAGGGAGGCGGGACGGTGCTTCTGGCCAGTGATGCCCGCTGGCGGGGGCCGGGGCATAACAGCCTGCTGCAGACCCGGCAGGGTGATTATCTTGTTTACCACGTCTACGATGCCGAGGATGTTCGCAAGGGGCGAATTCTCCAGGTCCGGCCTGTCTCCTGGTCGCGCGACGGCTGGCCTCACGTAAAAGATCCACTCCTGGACCCACAGGCAAGCCAGCGGAACAGGAAGCAGCTCTCCCCACTGGTGGGCAACTGGGACCATCTCGTCAACGGCAGGGATCGTTACGACATTTTCCTTGAGGCAACCGGGGAAGTCTCCGGAACAGCGGGCGAGTCCTACTGGAAACAGGAGGGGCGCCAGTTGCTGCTTCGCTGGGTGGATCCCAGGGCCCCCGGCGGAGCCTGGATAGACCACGTTCACTTGAGCGCCGACGGGAAAAGCTATTCTGGCAAGAACCAGAATGGCACCACCATCGAGGGTCACAAGCGGGTTGATTAAAACGTCATGCTATCCAGGCGGATAACTGGTTCGGATTTGCGAAACAATAACAATTTTTGTCTTTTCGGGGGTACGTGACATGTCCGACTGGTTTATTCAACAATCAGGTTTTTCATCCGACAAGGTTCTTGGGCCTCTCACCGATGAGCAAGTCGTTGCGCTTTTTGTCCGCGGGGAGATTAACAAGAAAAACCCGCTCGCTAGCCAGCAGCACACCAATAACGAGTGGGTATTGATCAAGGACACGCTTCTCTGGCCGGTCGTCCAAGAAGAGCTGCAGAAACAGAAAGAAGAAAAAGTAAGGCAAGAGGCGGCTCTGAAGCAGCAACGGGACGAGGAAAAAGAGCAACAGCGTGAGCAAAAGCGAATAGCTGCTGAAAGCCAACGCCAACAAAGGCAGGAGCAGGCAATCGTCATGCAGCAGGCTGCCCAGGCCCAAGCAATGGTACCATCACATGTTGCTCCCATGCCTGCCGCACCGGGGCATGGCGACAGGTTGGTAACACGAATCGCCAGTGGTGAAATTAGCTCCGTCCTGATCGCCGGAAGCATCATCGTGGTCGTGGGGGCGCTGTCCATTGTCGGTGGTCTACTGATATTTATTATCGCTGCTACCGGAGAACTATCGCCAGATGAGGGGCCAGCCGTCATTGGGCTGGCGATCGCTTCCATACTGTATGGATTTCTTACCATCGGCCTGGGTGCCGCCCTGAAAGTATTTGGCCGCATGGGACAGCTGCTTGAGCAGAATACCCTCACACTGCTGAGGCTTCTCGATCGATCCTAAGCTATCGCAGGCGGGCCGGCTGGCTGTACTCGCCTCGTGGATCCAGGCGGCCGCCCCTCTTTGCCCACAGTTTTCATACGAGTCCAGTTAAACACGTCCCAACCCCCCGTTACTTGACTTCGGCAAGAATCCGGTCCACCATTTTGGCAGGAACCGCTGTCGGTAAAAAATGGAGAGAATCAGATGAAACGACTGTTGCCTGTTGCCTCGCTGCTGATCGCCTCTGCCTCTGTTTACCTTTACTCGATCTCCCTGCCGCCACTCCCCGCTTCCCAGGCAGCCGAGAAGGCAGTTGTGAAATGGACTTTCGAGTCCGGCGAGACCAGCTGGTCATCTGTGAATAACGTGGACCTGGTGGTCAAGGACAACCTCCTGCGGGTGGTGGCCACCGGCGGCGACCCCCACTTTTCCTCTCCCGTGTCAGCCCCGGCCGGCTGGAAGGAGCTCTCCTTCTCGGCCCGCTTCCGTGGTCGCCGCAACGTACAGGTTTTCTGGGGTACAAGCCGTCAGCCGGACACCTCGGAAAAGAACTCGGTGAGCTTCCAGATCCGTAACCCCGGCCAGAAATGGCAAACCTACCAGGTCTTCTTCAAGCCCGATGCAGACCTGACACAGCTGCGGATTGACCCCCACACCGGGGAAAGTGCCACGGAGATCCAGTGGATCTCGCTGGTCAACAAGGAGCCGCCCCAGCCCCAGGCAACCCCGATCGATCGCATCAAGGTACTGGATGGCTTCAAGGTCGAACTCCTTTACAGCGTCCCCAGCACGGAACTTGGATCCTGGGTGAACATCACCCATGACGGCAAGGGGCGCCTGATCGTGAGTGATCAATTTGGCAGCCTTTATCGATTCGCACCACCCTCGGCCGGATCACCACTGGATGCAGATGCCATTGAGCCTGTTCCGGCACAAATACGGGCTGTCAATGGAATGGTCTGGGCCTTCGGTGCGCTCTACTGCGGCGTTAATGATTACGAGCAGAAAATACCCAGTGGACTCTACCGGCTGACCGACAGCACCGGCGATGACCAGCTCGACAAGGTCGAACTGCTGCGAGAAGTGCCGTCCAGGGGCGACCATGGCGTCCATGCCGTGGTACCCGCGCCCGATGGAAAATCCCTTTACCTTGTCACGGGAAACAACTCCAAGCCCCCGCGTATCGAACGAAGCTCTCCAGTCAGGCAGGTCTGGGGCGAGGATCACCTGCTACCGAGCATGCCGGACGGTCGCGGCCACAATCGAGGGGTCCTGGCGCCCGGGGGTATCATCTACAAGGTCTCGCCCGATGGAAAGGTATTCGAGGCGTACGCAAACGGATTTCGAAATATCTTTGGCGGCGCGGTCAACCGCGATGGGGAGCTGTTTACCTATGACGCGGACATGGAATATGACTTCAACACCCCCTGGTACCGCCCCACGCGTATTTGCCTGGTGACAAGTGGCGGCGAGTTCGGCTGGCGAAACGGGGCCGGCAAACGGCCGGTGTTCTATGCCGACAATCTTCCCGGTGTACTGGACATTGGACCAGGCTCCCCGACCGGTATGACCTTTGGTTATGGTGCCACGTTCCCGGCAAAATACCAGAACGCCCTGTATGCCCTGGACTGGAGCTGGGGCAAGCTTTACGCCGTCCACCTGGAGGCGGAGGGCTCTGGTTATACCGCCACCAAGGAAGAGTTTGTCACCGGTGCCCCCCTCCCGATTACCGACCTGGTGGTCCACCCGGATGACGGTGCCATGTATTTCACGATTGGCGGCCGCCGTGTTCAATCCGGGCTGTACCGGGTGACCTATGTTGGAAAGGAATCGACCGCCCTGGTCCAGGCACAACCACAACCGAACAAGAGCAGAGAAACTCGCCATATGCTGGAGGCATTTCATGGAAAACAGGACGCCACGGCCGTCGAGACCGCCTGGCCTTACCTGGAAGAGGATGACCGCTTTATCCGCTGGGCCGCTCGAATGGCAATCGAGCACCAGCCAACCGACACATGGGCAGAGCGGGCTCTCTCGGACCCCAACCCGGCCACGCAGGTCGAAGCGCTGCTCGCGCTGACTCGCGTCACTGGCACCTGTCCACAACACCGTGATGATCAAACCGGGCCGGTCGACCTGGAAATGAGAGCCAGGTTGCTGGCCGCCATACTCGCTGTTGATTCATCCCAATTGAATCACGCCCAGAAGCTGACGCTTTACCGCACCCTGCAGATCACGCTGGTCCGTTTCGGACGGCCGGGAAGTGAGACCGTGGCAAAGCTGGTCGAGAAGTTTGATCCACTATTCCCGGCGGACACTTTTGAGCAAAACTGGCTGCTCTGCGAAACGCTGGCCTGGCTGGAATCTCCCACGGTTGCCACCAGGGCCATGGATTTAATCGAAACTGCTGTCACCCAGGAAGAACAGCTTCAATATGCCCGTTCGCTGCGGATGCTGAAGACGGGCTGGACTACCGAGCTGCGAACACGGTACTTCAACTGGTTCCTCAAGGCCGCCAGCTACCGGGGAGGCGCCAGTTTTGACCAGTTTATCGCCTTCATTCGTACCGATGCCGTGGCCGCGCTCGGTGAAGCAGAAAAAGCCACGCTGAAGGAACTTCTGGCAAAGAAACCGGTACGGGTCTCTGTGCTGGAGAACCTGGGACAGATTTTCCAGGGCCGTGAGACGACCGAGTGGACGCTCGATACTCTCTCGAACGCGGCCAGAACGGACCTGAAGGCACGGGATTTTGAAAACGGACAACGGATGTTTGCCGCGGCGGGCTGTTTTGCCTGTCACCGGTTTAATAACCAGGGGGGCATCACCGGGCCGGACCTCACATCTGCCGGCAGGAGATACTCGGCCCATGATCTCCTCGACCAGGTGATCCATCCAAGCAAGGTCATCAATGAACAGTTTTCTGCCGTCGTGGTGATTACCGACGACGGGCGTGTTCATACCGGTGTCGTCGTGAATCTCAATGGAGACCGGATGATGCTCAACACGGACCTGACCGCCCCGAACCAGCAAGTCGCGATCAACCGAAACCAGATAGACGAGATCACCATCTCCAAGACATCGCCCATGCCCAAGGGGCTGCTCAATCGAATGACAAAAGAGGAGATCCTCGACCTGGTTGCATTCCTGATTTCCGGGGGCGACAGCAGCCACCAGGTTTTCAAGAAGTAAGCTGTTCGCCGGCACCAACCTTTCCTGCATCACCACGAGGTAACCCATGAAATTTCTTTCCCCCGTCCTGGTCACGTTCCTGCTGCTGGCAACAACACCTGCCGGGGCCCAGGCGATCAAGGCCCCGCGGGATCTGGTTGCCGATGGGGACGTGGAGGCGGCCACGGAACTCGTCTTTACCGAGGGGCCGGCCTATCACCGTGATGGAAGTGTCTTTTTCACCGACATCGCCAATAACCGCATCATGCGTCTCGCACCCGGTGCGGCCGATGCCGCCACGTTCCTGCGGCCGAGCGGCCGGGCCAATGGCCTGATGTTTGACTCCCATGGTTTCCTGATTGCCTGCGAGGGAAATGAACGGGGAGGCCTGGGGGGTCGGCGGCTGAGCAAGATCGACGTGGTCAGTGGAGCACGAACCGTGATTGTCGACCGTTACGAGGGAAAACGATTTAACAGCCCCAATGACCTCTGCATTGACGAGCGGGGGCGGATCTACTTCACCGATCCCTACTACGGGCCGGATCGCGACGGGCTGGAGCTGGATGTGGAGGGTGTCTACCGGGTCAACCCGGACGGAACCGGGCTGGTTCGCGTGCTCGGCGAGGGCCAGGTATCCCGTCCCAACGGCATTGCCATATCCAGGGACCAGAAGACGCTCTACGTCGTCGACAACCAGCCAATCACGCCGGTCCGCAAGCTCTGGGCCTTTCCGCTGGATGACGAGGGAAATGCCAGCGGTGCGGGGAAAGAATTTTACGACTGGGGCAAGGGGCGTGGTGGCGACGGGATGTGCATCGACAGCGAGGACAACCTTTATGTCACCGGCGGAGCCGATCGGGCCTACGTGAACCAGACGACCGATAACCCGGGCGGGGTTTACGTTTTCTCAGGGGAAGGCAAGTTCAAGGGCGTGATCAAGGTGCCCGAGGACATGGTGACGAACTGCTGCTTTGGGGATGCAGACCTGAAGACGCTCTATATCACCGCCGGCAAGACACTCTGGAAAGTACGGGTGAAAGTGGCCGGCCGGCTGGTCTGGCCCCGCTAGGGTGGTACAAGGCAACCGCTTCACTTGATAACGGCCCGGAACTGCCGTAGCTGTTTCCAGACCGGATCATCGTCCTTTGGCGGACGGGCCGAACGAAGGATCAGGATGGCCGTCTGCTTCTGCCTGGGCCGGTACCAGCGGGACACTTCCAGGTAGGTGACCAGCGGTGCCTTGGGCTGGAACGGGGCAAACCCCTCGAACTTCACCTGCCACTGACTGAAACCAGAGAGCCCCTTTCGCTTCTCATCCTTGACCTCCTTGATCGTCAGCCTGATCTTCTCCGCCGCATAGCCGCCACCATACAGCCCGGCGTCGTATTCGCGCAGCGCCCGCTGAATATCCTTTTCCGCGGAAAGGACATCGCCCTCGAGCTGGTAGAGGATTGGATAGGACCAGAAGAAGGCATCATCTTTATCAAAGAACCCTGGTGGGAACCGCAGTTGCAGCGTGCCCTTCCAGGGCAACTGCTCTGCCCAGGGAGGTGGATAGGGGGTGTCCTCCGTTCTCCAGTCCTCGGGAACCGGGAGCTTGATCTGTCCAGCCTGCCGCAGCAGATGATGGGCACAACCAAGCACCACCGCGCTCGGCAACCATCCCCCCAGGAGCATCGAACCCGGTCCACCGGTATCCGAGTACGCCTCCTTCGGCGAATCGGGAATACCCTGCCAGGCCTGATAGCCTGAATCGGTACCTAGAAAGAGCGCGATCCAGAGCACGAGGACCGCAGCCACAAGCACGGTCCTCCGTGAGGCCTGTCGCTGTCGGCGAGAACCCCAGGCCACCATCAGAAGGGAGATGGTCAGACCACACACCAGGTACTGGGCTCCATAAGTACACAGGACCCAGGCGGTTTCCAGCACGAAGTGATCCCCAGGCCATGGTGGCCGTATTCCAGCCAGCATTCTCACGGGATCGGCACCCTGACCACCTCGGTCACGAAAGAGCCGTCGTCCTCCAGGTCGATAAGCCGGTACCCCGGTGGCTCGCTCCCTATCGCAAACTCGTCGGTTCCCACGGCAAACTGGACCGATGCAGCGGGCAGGGTATAGGCGGTGGCATGACCCATCGTGGTGCTGCTCTCCTGGTGGACATGTCCGGCGCTGACCAGCTTGACCTGTGGCGAATCCTTGATGAGCTGCTGAAAACGTTCTGACTCGATCAATCCCAGCTGGTCCAGCCAGCCACTGCCAATCAGGACAGCCGGGTGGTGCATAAAAATTGCCGTGGGGGAATCGCCCTGCTCGGCGAGCAGGGCGCTAAGCCACTCCCACTGGGGCTGGGCAATATCGCCTTCCACTTGGCCCGGCCAGAGCGTGTCCAGTCCGATCAGCTGCCAGTTGCCCAGCCTCTGCTCAAAGACGACATCGTCCTGGAGCGGAGAATGAGATTCCGGGAATGCATCACGAAGCAAATCTCGCTTGTCATGGTTGCCGGGAATCACACGGCACAGCGGAAGCCAGTCTCCCAGCAGTCCGCGAAGCTGCTCGTAGGCCGCTCCCTCCTCATGAACCAGGTCCCCGCTGATGACCATCAGTTCAAAAGCACCCACCTCGCTGCGAATATGGTTGATGACCGCCTCTGTACCGCTGCGCGTGCGAACACCCAGCAACTCTCCCTCGGGATCGGAAAAGAGGTGGGTGTCAGAAATTTGGACGATACGTCGAGACATGGCCGAAGGAAAAGAGATTACTTGGATTCCGCCGAAGCTTCCACCGCCTCGCCACTGGGCTTCACGGTAATTTTCAGCGGCATGCTACTATACGTCGCCTTCATAACAAAGTTCAAGGAAACATGTGCCATCACCGCCACCTGTTGGTTTTCTGCCACCGGGGCCTTGTCCGAGGCAATAATCGTGATGTGCCCCCTGGCCGTATCACCCGTGAGGAGCGTCTTGCTGTTATTCGCATCCATGCTGATACCCTCCGGCAGCGAGTCCCCGTAGACCGTACCGAGATGTTGATAAAGGACATCAAGCGTCACGTTCTTGTCAAAACCCTCGGCCCGCTCGATTTCCACATCAATCTTGATCGATTCGCCGGGCTTGATCGTGAGCTCGTTGGTTGACAGTCTGACTGCCAGCAGGTCGGCTGGTTCCCCCACGCTGACAGAATGGGTTTCCACCGGGAAGTGGTTTCTCCCACCACCGGGCATGTACGTTTCCTGGTAGTAATCTGCTTCCACGGTCATCACTTTTTCGCTGTCACCCTCCCCGACCGTACCAGTTCCCGAGATGCGAACATTTTGCATTTGCATGGGAGCGTCCGGTGCGGCATGGAAAATGATGCAACCATCATTCCTCCCGGCCAGGATCCGGCCGCAGGAGGCTGTGACTCCCTCACCCATTCCCTCGACCTCCAGTTGCACTTCCCCGGCAAACCCGTTCTTGCGATCAATCCGAACGAACATCACACCAGAGGTACCGGGCGTCAGTTGTGTCTTGTCGGTATCCGACTGCAGAAAAAAATGAGGTGTGGAAAGCGTGAGATCGATGAAGTAAACGAATTCATCCCCGCCCCGAAGGTGCAGGTCCCTTATTTCCACCAGGTATGTTCCATCGGCTGGAACCGACCAGTTTTCCACGCGAGAGTCCGCGTAATTGCGCTTGCCGACCTTGAAGTCATCACTGGCAACCAGTTCTTTCCCCTCGCTGTCGAGAACCCGCAGATGACTATCGAGCATCGACTGATGGCGGCGAGCAACAACATCGATCGTGACCTGTTGTCCCTTCCTGGCCTCAAAAGCGAAGTAATCAATATCTGCCTCTTTTTCAATCCGGCCGTTAATACCACCCGGGAGAGTGGCCGGCTGGGCCGTCTCCACGCTTCCATTCTCTGCCCCTGCTTCCTGCACAAGTGCCTGACGGGTCACCACAACGGGAGTCGGGTTGGTCAACTCCGCTCCCACTTCAAGAATCACCCACTGCGGCCCGGGACTCATCTCAGCCGGCACCTGGTAAACAACTGGTTGCGTGCCTCCGCACTGGAAACCGATCAATTCCAGGGCCGCCGATTTCCCGGGATTCACCGCCATTGGAAAGGCGTTGGTGACATGGGCTCGACGACTGACCTCGATGCTGTACTGCCAGTAAGTATTGCCCTGGTAGCGAACATCGCGAATTTCAAGCAGGTACTCGCCCGCCTGCTTGAAAGTGTGTGCCAGGTAGGGATCCCCGGCATAGTAGTTGTCCATCGCGGCGATGGTTGCTCCCGCCGCGGTGCGTATCGTGATCATCGGGTCCGCATGTTGCTGCAGGTCATGAATCCGGTCCTGCAGCCGCATGCAGCGGACATGAAAACTCAACCCCTCCCCCTCGGCGGCCGTGAACTTGAAGTAGTCCACGTCCTCCGCGCTTTCGATCGCACCACAGATAGTGGCGGGGGCTGGAACGGCGGTTGCCTTGTCGGCCGTGTTATTGTCGCCACTCTCCCGCACGACCTCCTCCCGGCCGATCACCAGCTGGCCAATCGTGCTTGCCCCGTGAGGGGTGGCAATACGGAAGTCCCTCACGCCGGGCATCGCCCCGGGGGCGACCGTGAACTCGACCTGCATTGTGACCAGCTCCGGTTTCTTGGCCTTCTCCTCGTCGGTCATCTCCGGCGGGATAATCTTCCCGGTCACACCATCGCCACTGACCAAAACATCGTAGGCTCCGAACATGCTGTAACGGGATCTCACAGTGTGTGTCGATACCTGTCCTACCTGTGCAGCAACCGGTTCCAGGCTCATGATCATCGGGTAGGAGATCTGGGCAGCCGCAGGAGAAGCTGCGAGCACGACCACGGCAAGCGGGAAAAGTACATTTCGCATCATTCAGAGACCCTACTTCACGTAAAGAAAGTCCTTCGAGTTGATCAACGCCCACATCAAGTCCTCGTATCCCTCCTTCGGGGAAGAAGATTCCTCGATGATCTTGAGGCAGGCCTGGAGTTCCTCCTCGGATGGAATACGGCAGACCGTGGCCAGGTAAATCTCCTCGATCATTTCCCCGGCAGTCTTTTCCTGCTCAAGCAACTTTGCAATCCGACCTCCGGTATCCGCAATTTTTGTGGAGAGAATATCCCCGTTGAGCGTGTGCAGTGCCTGGGCCAGGTTTTCATCGGGGGTTCTTTCGCATTCACAGACGCTGACCCGTCGGGGTTTTGCAAAGGTATTGAGGAAATAATTGGGGTACTCCGCATCCGGCAACTCGATCGCACGGGTGCCCTGCGGCAGGTTCTTGAACTTGGTAGGCATACCGGTGGCGAAATCGACGGCATCCAGCAGTGGTTCGGCACCCAGTCGCTTGGCCCGGTAGTAGGGGTAGAAGCGATGCGCCCCGACATTCCCGGTCGTGGGCTGGGAATCAAGCTGGTAAAGCCGTGAGATCATGATCACCCGCATCAGCTGCTTGAGATCAAATTCACTTTCCACAAAGTGCCGGGTGAGTGCCTCCAGCAGTTCTGGATTGGTGGCCGGATTGGTGGACCGCATATCATCGACGGGTTCCACCAGGCCGCGGCCCAGCAGGTAACGGACATAGCGGTTCGCGATGGAGCTGGCAAACCATGTATTCTCGGTGGAGGTGAGCCACTCAGCAAACGGGATCCGCCGGTCCAGCTCGTGATTCGATGGTTCTCCGTCGAGCGGTGTGGGTTCCATCTTCTTGCCGGTGCGTGGGTGATTCACATCCCCGGTGTTCTTGACGACCACGACGCTCTCCCTGCCAAAGAGCCCGAACTCCTCGCTCCCCTTGGTTCCTACACGGGCAAAAAAAGCTGCGATCCCGTAATAATCCGCCTGGCTGTATTTCTCAAACGGGTGGTGGTGGCACTTGGCGCACTCAAGCCGGATTCCCATGAAAAGCTGTGTGGTCGCCTCGGTCAGTTCCGTGGCATTACTATTCACACGGAAATAATTGGCCGGACCGTTCATGTAAATCGATCCCTTGGCGGTAACCAGTTCCCTGACAAAATCACTGAACGGTTTGTTCACCCGGAACGACTCGCGGACCCAGTTATGCATGGCCCACATGCCCTGCTCGCCAAGATCATTGCTGTTGTTTCGGATCAGGTCCGACCACTTGAGCGTCCAGAAAGCAGCGTAACGGTCATTGTAAATGTCCTTCTTTGGGTCCCCGCTGAGTCCCAGCAGACGGTCCACCAGTTGCGTTCTTTTCTGCGGATCGTCGGATTCCAGGAAAACCCGTATTTCCGCCGGTGTGGGCTGGCCGCCGATGGTATCCAGGTAAGCCCGGCGAATGAACGTCGCGTCATCGCAAATCCCTGACGGCTCGATCCCCAGGTCCTCGAATTTCCTGGCCGCCAGTTCATCGACAAAATTGGTGCTGGTCCAGCCGGAGAGGTCCGCACTCTCCCTGTAGGGAATGGAGACCGTCACAATAGCCGCCTGTCCTTCGAAGCGAACCATGACAGGGCCCTGGCCGGCATCCTGAACGGTCATCAGGCCGTCCTCGTCAACCACGAGCATCCCCTCATCCATCGAATCGTAACGGGCCAGGGCAGTCACATCCCGCACGCTTCCGTCACTGTACTGGGCCTCCACTCGCAGTTGCTGCTTCATGCCAGGGCGTCCCACCCGCATCGACGGAGTGACCTGCAGACCGGTTACCTCCAGCGGTTCCCCCTCCTGGGCGGGGGCCCCGGAACGCAGCCAGGCCAGCAGCACGCGGTAGTCAACCGAGTCTCTCTTCAATCGCATACCACCCCCGTGGGCGACAGCAAGTGTGGGCTTGAGCAACAGCAGGCTATTTTCCGGCCGGATAAAATCGACACGCCGCTGCAGGCGATCCTGCACGATATTCCTGCGATCCTTGCCCGGATCAAAACCGAACACCGAGAGAATGAAGCCGCCCTTGCCGTGCTGGCTGGCATGGCAGGCCCCCATGTTACAGCCATGCTTGGCAATCACCGGGGAAACCTGCTTTACAAATTCGATCTCCGGCTCGTCGACCAGGCCATCCACTGTCACCGTGACATCCGAACGCCATCTCTTGTACTTGACCCGGATCATTGCCTGGCCACTTCCAGCCGCCAGTAACTGGCCCTGGGCGTCCACGGTCACAACAGATGGGTCACTTGAGGTATAAGTCGCCTGGTGCGTGAGATCTTCCGATTCCGGGCTGGCAATACCCTCTCGATTAACCTGCTGGACCAGGAGCTGGGCACGCTCAAAATTACCCTGCAGCGATACCTCCGCTGGTACCACCCGGTAAAAATCACGGGCCATGGCCGATTCGGCACCCAGCCCGGCGATCCACAGCACGACAAGCAATCGCGTCCACCAGACAGGAAAAAATCGTCTTTTTTTCATCGCTCACCCAATGGGATGCCGGGTGCCAGGCACCCTGAATTCAGTATTTGAGGGTTTACGCAGGAGAGTTTTGTGCACGTCACAGCAGGCACTAGACAGTATGACCAATCACGAAACGTAACGCTATATGGAAGCAGTTGAGACCACCCACAAGTGGGGAAAACATGCACTCCAGGGGCCCTGGGAGTCGATTCTTCTTTTGCAGGAGATGGTGTTGATGTAAAATAGCGAGGCTGTCATAACACGCACTATGCCAGCACAAGAGCAGCGTCCGACCTGACCATCTCCCCGTACCCCAACCCTGTTGAGTCATGACAAAAAACCATCTATCGACGAATCCATGCTGTGACGGCATTTCCCGACGCGGGCTGCTCCAGGTTGGAGCACTGACGGGGCTTGGCCTGACACTTCCCATGTCCCTTGCCGGCCAGGCGGTCGCGGGTGAGAAGGCGAGAAATACCAACTGCATCCTGATCTGGACACGGGGCGGTACCAGCCATCACGACACGTTTGACCCCAAGCCCGATGCACCGGTCAGCGTGCGTGGTGAGTTCGGGGTGATTGATACCGCGATTCCCGGAATCAAGTTCACCGAGATCGTTCCTACCATGGCCCGTGAGGCCAAGCGGTTCGCCCTGCTGCGGGGCTGGAACCCACGCAACGGCAGCCATGGTACCGCCGACCAGTGGGTCATGTCGGGCCGCCGTTTTAACTCCACGGTTCGCTACCCAACTTATGGTTCCGTTGTCAGCTACCAGCATGGATTTAAATCATCGATGCCACCTTTTGTCCAGCTTGGTACGGACGTGGACCGGCGCTATGGTGGCGGGACCTCGGGTATCCTGGGAATCGAACACAACCCCTTTGAGATTACTGCGGACCCGAATGCCGACAAGTTCACGGTGCGGGATATCACCCCCCCGAGTGGCATCAGTTTCGATCGAGTTGATCGCCGCCGCGAGGTACTGGCCCGGATAGATGCCCTGCAACGGTCTGCCGAGATCCAGCAGGACGCGCTGGCCGCCCAGGATGAGTATTACCAGGCAGCCTTCAACATGATCACAGCCCCGGAAACCAAGAAGGCTTTTGATATCGCCAGCGAGGATGAAAAGCTCCGGGAGGGTTACGGTCGCCACAAGTTTGGCCAGAGCTGCCTGCTTGCCCGCCGATTGATCGAGGCGGGTGTCCGTTTCGTCACGGTCACCGATGGCGGCTGGGATACCCACCAGAACAATTTCAAGTCGCTCAAGGATTCCCGTATCCCACCGGTCGACAAGGCACTGCCGCAGTTACTTGCCGACCTGGAAGACCGGGGCATGCTCGAGACCACGCTTGTGCTCTGGCTCACCGACTTTGGCCGTACCCCCAAGATTAATTCGGCCAGTGGCCGCGACCACTGGTCCACCTCCGGTTTTGCCATCATGGCGGGAGCCGGTGTCCCGCCAGGCGAAGTGCTTGGGGAAACCGATGCGGAGGGGGGGCACGTCTCGAAGGACGAGTATTTCTCCGATGACATTGCCACCACGGTCTACCAGAAGCTTGGTATTCCGGATGACCTGATTGCCCATAGCCCGGACGGACGTCCGGTGCGATTGATCGAGGGCAAGCCCATCAAGCAGTGGATGTAACGACGGCCCCGTTTAAATGATCTCGCGGATCGGCGAGCCACTGTCGAGCAGGTACTGCGGGCGACCTGTTGGATCCACGATCGTGGTCTTGTCCGCCGGCAGACCGATATTGTGGTAGAGCGTGGCAAAGATGTCCTGGTGGCTGATCGGCCGCCGTGTTGCACTGCTGGCTGTCCGGTCCGTGGCCCCCAGCACCTGGCCGGACCGGATACCACCACCAACCATGATCGCCGGACTGACCTGTGGCCAGTGATCCCGTCCCGCCTTGCCGTTGATCTTGGGCGTACGACCAAATTCACCCCAGAGGACAATCGACACGTCATCCAGCATGCCACGTTCTTCCAGGTCCATGACCAGGGCATGCAGGCCGTGATCCAGGATCGGCAACACCTGTCGCATGCGGTTGAAGTTATCCGAGTGCGTGTCAAAGTCAGCAATCGTCAGGCTCACGCACCGCACGCCCGCTTCGATCAAACGCCGGGCCATGAGGAACTTGAGTGACGACCGCGGTTCATCGCTCGTCACGTGACGACCCTTGATCGTGTCGGCGTCGATCAAGAACTTTTCTACGACTGCCGGGTCTTCCCTGGAGAGATCCAGGGCGTCGGCAAACGTACCCGAAAGCAGGATGCCGGCTGCCTGCTGGGTGAAATGGTCCATGGCATCCATCATGCCACTTCCGTCAACTTCCCGGCGCAGCGTGTCCAGGCTGGCCAGCAGCCGCGAGCGGCTGGTAAGCCGGTCGGCGGTGATCTCGCCATCGAGCTTCAGCCGGGTTGTATGATTGGCTCCCTGGTTGGTCAATTCTGTCTTCATGCCATCTTCCAGGTCACGCTTGAAGAAAGCGCTCATCTCGGGTCGGAAGGGCTTGTAGGTGGGACCCAGGAAGCCCGGCCTCGCGCTATGCCGCACCAGGGGACGTCCCTGCATCATGTCAACAAAAGCAGGGGCGGGGTCGGCTACACTTCCCAGCAGCTTGTTGATCACGCAGCCGACAGCCGGCCGGCCACCAATGTTCTGCATGTCATTTTTCCCGAACCCGGTCTGGCACTGGAAAGCATCATGGGCACCGGCCGAACCAACCAGGGACCGGATAAAAACATACCGGTCGGCAGCCGACGCCAGTTTCGGCATCAGCTCACAGACCTGGAACCCGGGAAGCACCGTCGAGATCGGAGAAAATTCACCCCGCACTTCCGAGGGGGAGTCCGGCTTCATGTCAATCATGTCCATCTGGGGAGGGCCCCCGTCCAGGTGGACATTGATAATCGCTTTTCGTGACGACCCAATGCCAAATTCTGATTCCGCTCGGAGCAGATCTGCCAGGGTCAGGCTGCCGACGCCAAGGGCGCCCGCCGTGAGAAACTCACGGCGGCTTACTCCATCGCAGTGGCGGACGGGTTGACCTGTGATCCTGAGCATCGTGGAGGCTCGAAAGCGGGAATTCGGGTGGGTTACTACATTATAGGATGTCGGCAAATCAGGGTAGATGCAACATGGATTTCATTGTTTTTCCAGTTCCCCCCTCCGGCGGGGGAGATCTACTGCTGAAATACGAATTCCTTGCTGTTAATAACCGACCAGGTAAGATCTTCCATCGCCAGTTCCCGGTCTTCCTGCTTTTCGATATATGTGACCAGCAGGTTCATTTCCTGGTCACTGGGAAATCGTGAGTATGCGGCCAGGTAGATCTCCTCGATAATCTCCTCGTTCGAACAGCCTTCTCGAATTCGCCTGCGAAAGAGGCAGCTCTCATCGCTTATTCGATTGTGGATAAAATCCCCATTCACGATTGCCAGCGCCTGGCTCAGGCTTGCCGAGACTGAGCGCTCACAGGAACAATTGGTTTCCCGGGGGGGCTGCCCGAAGACTCGCAGGAACTCCGGGCCATCTTCCGGGCTGGGACGCCCGGTGGCACGGGTACCAGGCGGCAGCCCCTTGAACTTGAACGGTACACCGGTCACCTGGCAGATCAGCTCCATCAGGGACTCTGCCGGCAGCTGTCGCGCCTGCATGTGGGAGAAGTACTTGACATCCTGTGCATTCGATTCGTTCTTCTCCGACGCGAGCTGGTAGGTCGTACTGTTGAGGATCGTGCGGATCACCTGTTCACGATTGAACCCATCCTGGACGAAGTCCCGTGCCAGCCGGTCCAGCAGTGGCTGGTTAGCAGGGGGGTTGGATTCCCGCAGGTCATCGAACGGATCAATAATCCCCCGGCCCAGCAGGTTTGCCCAAACACGGTTTACCTCGACCCGCGCCAGGTATGGATTGTCTGGCCGGGTAAGCCATTCAACGAGCAGCTCGCGGCGGTCATGGACACCATCCAGGTCCAGTTTCGCCTCACCCGGAAGCCAGGGCGCCATATCCTGCCCGGTACGTGGCTGAGTGATCTCTCCCTCCCTGGCCGCCCAGAGCACCATCTCGCCACTCCCCTCCACCCTGGTCCGTTTCAGGCGATGGAAAAAAGCGCCGAAGCCGTAGTAATTATCCTGCGTCCAGCGCTCGTAAGGATGGTTATGGCACTTGGCACACTGTAACCGGGCACCCAGGAATAGCTGGGCCATGGTCTCGGTGCAGTCATCGGTGGAATCCGCCGACCGGTAAAAATTCACCGCCGGATTGTCCGTCGTGCTGCCACTGGCCAACAGCACACGCCGCACGAACTCATCATACGGCATGTTATTTCGGACACTTCGAACCAGCCAGTGATAAAACTTGAAGACTCCCTGGTCCGTGAGCTTCTCGCTGTTGAGCCGGAATAAATCACCCCACTTGTTCGCCCACCATGCGGCATAGCCTGGTGACTCGAGCAGTTCATCGATCAGCCTGGAACGCTTGCCGGGAGACTTATCCGCCAGGAATGCTCGAGCCTGGTCCACGGTCGGTGGCACCCCGGTGACATCGAAGTAGACACGGCGAAGGAACTGCTCGTCGCTGGACACTGCCGAGGGGAGAATCTGCATCGTCTTGAGCTTGGCAAAGACCAGCTGGTCCACCTCGTTACCGGGCGGGGGAGTCTGCCAGGAAAAATCCTGCCGAGGGGCAACAAATGCCAGCCGCACCGTGGTCGCTTTTTCCAGGTAACGAACAAGGATAGCGGTTTCACCGCTCGCCGACGGTTCCACAAACCCTCTCTCTGAAACCGTGGCAATGGTATCGTCCGAACTGGAGTAGAGAACCAGCGTTGTCACATCCCGCACGGTGCCGTCACTAAAATAAGCGTTCACCGAAAGTTGCTGGTTGGCATCTGGCAGCCACAGTTGTCGACCCCGGGGAAAGACCTCGATTTTTTCACAGTGAGCATGATCTTTTTGTTCCTGCAGCGCGCCCTGGGAGATCCAGTCTCGAAGGAGCTTGTAACCGGCATCATGGGTATGCAGACGGAGCCCACCTCCATGGGGAACTTTCATCAGTGGCTTGCGCAGGATCAGGCTTTGCTGTGGCGAGAAGAGGTTGACCCGTCGGCCGGCAAACTCCCGTGTCAGCGTTTTCCCGTCCAGCTCGTGGTCATACGCCCAGAGTGACAGTCGAAACCCTCCCTTGCCACTCGGCGCACCATGGCAGCCGCCCGAGTTGCAGCCATGCCGAGTTAATGCAGCCAGGGCACCATCGACAAAACTTGCTGTCTCCATTCCCGGGAGCAACTGGACCTTGACCGGTACCCTGACGATCCGGCCTTCCGCTTTTACCACGACCCGTGTGCTACCATCAGCGACCGCGACAAGCCGGCCCCGCTCTACACGAACGACCTCCGGGTTGGCCGAGACAAGCTTTGCCGACCCTGTCAGGTCGCGTAGCTGGCCGTTTGCCAACTGACCGGTAACCACCAGCTGGGCCGGGTGATGGCGACTGACCATTTCCAGCTCTGGCGGATAGACCTCCATGCTCTTCACTGAAGCGGCGGATGCGCTCCCTGCCATGGCAGCGACGATCAGTATCGATAACATGATTCCCGTAAAACGCTTCATCGGCTAATCCTTGCTACCTCCCACACCCACCATGACCGTCTGCACCAGGTCCTCGGGGGGGAACGGCATCTGGTGAAGCTGCCCCCGGAGCCAGTCCCGGCAGGTCGCCCTCTGGACCAGTGAACCAGGTGCCGGCTGGCTCTCCAGCTCGCGAGTCACTCGAAGCACACTCAGGTGGGACACTGTCCCGTCCCGTTCAAGACGAACCACATTTTTCCCGGCCTGAAAATCAAATGTCCCCTCCCTGTGCCATTGCTGCGAACCAAGGTCCCAGCCACCAGTAACGTTTTTCATGGCGCCCTCCTTCACCAGCGTGCCGTTGATCTTCAGGAGTGCCGGCCGGGAAGCCATGGCGGCATACTTCAGCCGCAACTGGTAGCGACCGGCGGCTGGCAACTCGATATCGTACTCGGCAAAATTCGTCACCGCCGTCTGCTCATCACTGACAAAACCCTCAAAAATACCGAGGTTACCCCGGGGGAACTTGAGGGCATCCTGTTCAGCCAGGGTGTCGTACTCATCCGCCTCCGCTCGACCGACGATCCCGACCTGCCGGATGGTCCCCGGACTCCAGTCGGCAGGAAGATGGATCTTGAGTTCCGTTTCTTTTGCCCCCGCGCCTATCACCTCGTTCTCCAGCGACACGCTCCCTTCCAGGCCATCCACCCGCAGGACAATTTCACCGTCGTAACCATCCCGCAGGACATTCACCTTGACCGCCAGGCTGCGATCCGTCGATGTGTTAAAAGAATCTCCCTGAATGCCGAGCCGAAAAGAGGGTTTCTTTTCATCGCAGGTGACCCGGTAAAAAAACCGTCGGCCGCTTCGCTGCAGCAGTTCTTCGACCAGGAGCTGGTATCTCCCCGGCTGCGCAAAGTTCACTACCAGGGCCTGGTGCAGTTTTTCATTCGGGCCGGCCTCACCGATGACCTCCTGTTTTTCGTTGACGATTGACATTCTCACCAGGGCGGAGGAATGCAGGGCACGGGTCTCTGCCTGAAAGCTCACCTGCCGCGGCTTCTCCATCACGAGCTCGTACCGGTCTACCTCGGCCGACCGGGAAAACCAGCCACTGACCCCGTCGCCAACGGCAATCGCCGTGATGCTGTCCGGCCCTGCCGGCATCCTCTCAACATGCTCCGTGCGATCCGTCACTCGAAGAGAGCTCATGGCAAGCGAGTCCCCGGAATCAAACCAGTGGACCCGGCCCGGAAAATCCACCGGGACAGCCGCCTGGGGAGCCGAAAACTTTCCCCCGGCAACCGGCGTCAGCCGTGCCTGGCCACCGCGCTGAATCGCCGGTGGGTAAAGAATACCCCTGGCACTGAAGGAACCGACCCGGAGCCGGAAAAACGACTGGCTCCCTCCAGAAAAAGTCGCGTCACGAAGCTGCACCTCACAGGGGCCTCCTGCGGGCATCTCAAAGGCGACACGGCAATCACCATCCAGGCCTGGTTCATCATCACTGACGACAATCTCCCGGCCCCCGGCATCGAAAACTTCCAGCAGGGGATCCAGCCGGGATCCCAGCCGTCGTGCCCAGACGTCCAGTGTGACTGCCGTCCCTTTTTCTGCATCCAGCTGAAAAGAGCGAACCGACTCGCTCTCAAGATGGCCCTCGACAGCTTCACCGACTGCCAGTGCCTGTTCCTGTATCTCTTTCTCCGGCCGCGCCGCGGTCGGTAACCGGTCAATCAGGACCAGCCGGAGGTTGGAAATACCACCGGCAGTGATCACTCGCACTGCCCCTACCTGCGGAACAAGCTGGCTGTCGACCTGGACCTGGAAGCGGCCATCGGGAAGCACCTTGACCTCGGCCGGAAAGCTGGTCCAGAGTCCCGTGGGATTTTCAAGATTCGAACCGGTCACCTGCAAAACCGAAGCCTGGCCGGGCTTGATCGCTCGCGGACTGACTCGCTCAAGCTGCAGGTCGACCGCAGGCAACAGGGGTGCTGCACAGCAGGCAAAAGCACAGGCGATCCAGGGGGCCCGGGATATCATGGTCAGGCGATCACTTCGGGACGAACTTTTCCAGTGCCGGCAATGGGAGTGGGCCTTCCCAGTCGATCCGGGATGGTCGTGTGTGCATCGATTCCCATCAAGTGAAAGATGGTGGCCAGGATATCCTTTGGCGAGACCGGCGTGCTGTGCACGTTGCCGCCGATCCGGTCACTCTCCCCAACAATTTCCCCGGCCCGTACTCCGCCGCCGGCCAGGGTGATGCAGTACACACTGGACCAGTGGTCACGCCCCCCACCCTTGTTCTTGTTGAGCTTGGGGGTCCGGCCATGTTCACTCATCCAGACCACCAGGGTGTCATCCAGCATCCCCCGCTGCTCCAGGTCCAGGAGCAAGGCAGAGTAAGCGGAATCAAAACCGGGTAACAGCCGGTCCTTGAGGCGATAGTAATGGTTCCAGTGGGTATCCCAGTCGGTATTGAGATAGGCATATTCATCCCAGAAGACGGTCACAAAACGGCTGCCGGCCTCCACCAGCCTCCGCGCGGCCAGGCAGGACTGCCCAAACAGGTGCATCCCATAGTCCTCCCGCATGGCCATGGATTCCTGGCTGATATCCAGTGCCTGGTGAACCTCCGAGGAAGCGACCAGGGCATTGGCGATCTGCTGGTAGCGATCGTAGCTATCGGTCGCCTGGTTCCGGTCGATCTGCCGACGCACCTGGTCGAGTTGCTTGAGCAGTGAGCGGCGGCGGTTATGCCGATCGAGCGTCATGTTCTCCCGCAGGCGGGCCCCAGCGAGACGAAAGCGGCAATCGGGCTTTACCCCGGCATAGGGATCTTCCACGTCATGCGAGGGGCCATTGTTCGGACTCACCTTCTTGATCGTGCGAGTCGCCTGCCCCTCGAAATCGGTGAGCACCGGGTCGTAGGCGGGTCCCAGGAAAGCAGCGTAGGGCCCGGCCTGGACCGAGGCCGCTTCTCCACCACGGGAATTCATTTTCCAGGGCAGGGCAATATTCCGGGGAACCACCGGGACGGGCTTGTCCTGATCTTCACGGGCACCAATAAAATCGACCACCGACCCGAGGTAGGGCCAGAGCTTGGGGTCTCGCGGTCGCGTCTCCAGGGCCGGCGTGTACTCCGGGATCCCGCTTGTCGCATAGGCCACGCAGTGCGTCGGGTAGGGATGGGTCATCGAGCGGATGACGGTGATGCGATCCATGATCTTCGAGATCCTTGGCAGGTTCTCATCGATCCGGACCCCTGGCAGGTTGGTAGGAATCGAGCCGTGCGTACCACGGATTTCCACAGGGGCATCCGGCTTGGGGTCAAATGTCTCGTGCTGGGGAGGAGATCCGTAAGGCAGCAGCAGGATGCACCGCTTGGCCTTGCCAAAACCGGCTCCCTGTTCGGCAGCCAGGAGTGACCGGTCCTGGAGCCTGAGCACATCCGCCAGGCCAACGCCAAGCATTCCCAGGCCACCAACCTGCATCCAGTCACGGCGGGTAACACCGTTGCACAGTTGTCTCTGGCTACCAAGTAATCGCAGCACGTTCTTTTCTCACAAGGGAAAGAAAAACCGTTGCACTTCTCTTCCTGATCTTAGCCAATTGAACAGGCAATGACGAACGACAAAGCTCCCGGCCGACACCACGTTCCCGGGCCGCTTGTTTCTCTTTCCACGAAGCGGGCGGCTAATTCTTGCGGCGGCAAGCCCGGAAACGTCATAATAGCTGTTTCGGCCTTTCACTGGCTCACGATCCATGGAGACCCTGGGATATGTCGCTTTCACGAATTCAATGCTGCTCTGCTGTTCTCCTGCTGGCCCTTACCAGCCTGTCGGTAGAATCACTCGACTCGGCGGAACCTGCCGGGCCTTTTCAGCTGCAGCTGCGCAGCCAGGTACCTGCCGCCGATGACAGCCCCCTGTTTCACGTGGTGAGTCGATCCGAGAAATGGTCTCCGGCAGAAACGGCGGTCGTGGTCTGTGACATGTGGGATCTTCACCACTGCCTGAACGCCACTCGGCGGGTCGGCGAAATGGCGCCCCGCATGAACGAGGTGCTGAACGCCGCCCGTACCCGTGGTGCCTTGATCATCCATGCCCCGAGCAGCTGCATGGAACCTTACAAGGATCACCCCGGTCGCAAGCGGGCGATCGACGCCCCCAAGGCTGACAATGTGCCTGAAGACATTGGCCAGTGGTGTTACAAGATTCCGCAGGAAGACGGGGGGACATACCCAATCGATCAATCTGATGGTGGCGAGGACGATGACCTGGTGGAACATGCCCAGTGGGCCCGCATGCTCACGTCGATGGATCGAAACCCGAAGGCCCCCTGGAAATCCCAGACCGACCTGCTGGATATCCATGACGAGGACCTGATCAGCGATAACGGCGTGGAAATCTGGAACGTGATGGAAGAGCGCGGGATCAAGAACGTGATCCTGGTTGGCGTGCATACCAACATGTGCGTGCTGGGCCGGCCCTTTGGCCTTCGGCAGATGGCCAAGAATGGCAAGAACGTGGTGCTCATGCGGGACATGACCGACACCATGTACAACCCGAAAATGGAGCCCCATGTCAGTCACTTCACCGGCACCGACCTGATCGTGGAACATATCGAGAAGTGGGTCTGCCCGACCATTACCAGTGACCAGCTGATTGGCGGATCTTCTTTCCGCTTTGACAAGGACCGCAGGCGGCACCTGGTGATCATCATGGGGGAACGGGAATACCGTACCAACGAGTCGCTGCCGGCCTTTGCTCTCAAGCACCTGGGACAGGACTTCCGGGTCAGCTATGTCCATGCCAGTGCCACCGACCGGAACATCATTCCCGGTATCGACGTGCTACGGGAAGCCGACCTGGCCCTGATCAGCGTCAGGCGGCGGGCCATCCCGGAAGCAGACCTGCAGGTTGTCCGTGACTTCATCCAGAGCGGCAAGCCGGTTGTCGGTATCCGTACGGCCAATCATGCTTTTTCCCTCAACGGCAAGCCGGCCCCCGAGGGGCATGCGGTCTGGGGAGATTTTGATGCCGAAGTCTGGGGTGGTCACTATACGGGCCATCATGGATCCGGACCCAGGGTCCAGCTCTCCAGCCCGGCCGAGATAGCCAATCACCCGATCATGGCTGGTGTGGATCCTTCCCAGCTCAAGGGATCCGGGTCACTCTACAAGGTGAACCCACTCTCCACCTCCACCACGGCACTCCTTCACGGCACCATTCCCGATACACCCCAGGAGGCGATTGCCTGGACGAACGTCACCCGCTGGGGAGGACGTTCTTTCTATACCTCGCTGGGCCATGTCGGTGATTTTGAACAGCCGGCAATGAACCAGTTGCTCAAGAATGCCATTTACTGGGCAGCAGACCTCCCGGTCGAGGCCACGGTCGCCAGGGCAGAATAGCCCGGGCTGAGTCTACCTTTCTTGCTCCCTGCTTCCTTCCCCAGGTCAACACACGATGTCCGATGCCAAGCCCCGCATGGTCCACTACGAGGACATGGACCAGCAGTACCTGGAACGGCGGAAGCTGAAACCGAGTGCCGGCTGGATCCTGCTGGCGGCCATGGGGGTGGGGGCGGTCATCTCGGGGGATTTTTTCGGCTGGCACTTCGGGCTCAAGTATGGCTTCCGCGCGATGGCCATCGCCACGGTCGCGATGGCAACCATGTACTTCTGTATGGTCTACACGATCGCCGAACTTTCTGCCTGCCTCCCGCACGCGGGTGGTTTCTTTTCCTTCACGCGGAATGCCTTCGGACCCCTGGGCGGCTTTATCTGTGGACTGACCGACACGATCGAGTATGTCCTGACGCCCGCCGTGGTCGTGACGGCCATCAGTGGCTACCTGACGCTGCTGTTGTACGAGGGGAGCGGAGAGCAGGCCCCCTTCTGGGTCATCCTGTCGATCTGGATCTGCGCCTACCTGTTTTTTGTTGGCATTAATATCCGCGGCGCATCGCTGACGCTGCGGATGGGACTGGTGATCACCGCCCTGGCAGCTGCAGTCCTGGTGACTTTCTACGCCGGAGCCCTGGTCAGTGATTCCTTTGATTTCCAGGCTGCCCTGAACACGGAACCGGAACAGGAGGGAGGATTTCCAATATCAGGTGTGTTTGCCGCACTTCCTTTCGCCATCTGGTTTTACCTGGCAATCGAGCAACTTCCTCTTGCCGCGGAGGAATCGGAGAACGCGGCTACCGACATGCCCCGCGCCCTGGTGGTGGCGATGTTCATCCTGTTTGTGCTTTCCATCCTGACCCTGGTGATCAACGCCGGGGTGGGTGGCGGTGCCAGCAACCTTATCAAGGAAGATAGTTTTTCAAACAAGGCACCACTCGCCTATGGGATACGAGAGGTCTTTGGTGGTGGCTGGTTGAGCAAGGGGCTGGTGCTGCTGGCGGTAAGTGGCCTCGTTGCCAGTTTTCACGCGACCGTTTATGCCTATGGGCGAGTGCTGTTCGCCCTCTCCCGGGCCGGCTACATTCCCCGCTGGCTTTCGCTGACCGGAAAGAACAGGACTCCCTACCTGGCGCTGCTCTCGGGGGCAGTCATTGGGCTGGGCTGTGCTACCCTGATCGAGTTGTTTGGTAATGGGGGCGCCAGTGTTGGTGCCGGGCTGCTGAACATGGCGGTTTTCGGGGCGGTCATTTCCTACGCCATGGTAATGCTGAGTTACATCAAGCTGCGGATCAGCCGGCCGGACCTGGAACGACCCTACCGCAGTCCGCTGGGAATTCCAGGCGCGGTAATCGGGCTGGTGCTGTCGGTAATCGCCCTGGTTTCCACTTTCCTGGACGAGGAGTACCGGCCCGGGGTCTATGGTGTGGCCATCTTCCTCGGCGCGGGTATCATTTACTTCCTCGTCTACAGTCGTCATCACCTGGTTGCCAACGCGCCGGAAGAAGAAGTTGCCCTGATTTCCCAGGCAAAGGACACGTTGTCCGGCTGACCGGACACGTCATCGAGCAGAGGAACCTCCGATCATGTCCAGCGGGACGTTCACACGAGAACAGCTTGAACACCTGGTCGCCAGCGGGGACGTGGATACGGTCTCCGTTGTCTTCAGCGATCTTTATGGCCGGTTGATGGGCAAGCGGTTCGATGCCCGGTTTTTCCTTGACTCGGTGGCAGCCCATGGAACCCACGGCTGCGATTACCTGCTCACGGTGGACATGGAAATGGAGCCGGTCGCAGGCTATGACTTTGCCAACTGGGAAAAGGGCTATGGGGACGTGCACCTGCAGCCGGTGGACAACACCCTGCGGCTGGCATCCTGGCTGGACCGGACGGCCATCGTGATCTGCAATGTAACCGTGGGGGAGACGCACAAGCCGCTCCCGGTCGCTCCCCGCTCGCTCCTCCAGGCCCAGGTCGACAAGGCCACCGAGCAGGGGTTTTCTGCCATGGCCGCCTCGGAGCTGGAGTATTACCTGTTTGAAAACACGTACCGTGATGCGGCCGGCAGGAACTATCACGGCCTGGACCCCGCCGGCTGGTACCTGGAGGATTACCACGTCCTGCAGGCAACTCGCCAGGAAAACTTCCATGGCACCCTTCGCCGCCAGCTGGCAGCCTCTGGAATCCCGGTGGAATCCACCAAGGGAGAATGGGGAAAGGGGCAACACGAGATCAATATCCAGTACTGTGACGTGATGGAGATGTCCGACCGTCACGTGCTGCTCAAGCAGATGGCCAAGGAGATCGCCCAGCAGCAGGATCTGAGCGTGACTTTCATGGCCAAGTTCGATGAAGGCCAGGCAGGTTCAAGCTGTCACGTGCACCTGAGTCTCTGGAATGACACGGCCAACGCCTTTGCCGGAAGCCAGGCCATGGGGGATATTGAATGCTCGGAGGTTTTTCGCTGGTTCCTCGGCGGCTGGATTGCCCATGCGGCCGAGTTCATGCCCTTCTATGCACCCAACGTCAACTCTTACAAGCGATACCAGTCCGGGTCATGGGCTCCGACGACCCTTGCCTGGAGTCGTGATAACCGCACGGCTGGATTCCGGGTTGTGGGAAACGGGAATTCGCTGCGGATTGAATGTCGAATGCCGGGTGCCGACTGCAACCCTTACCTGGCCTACACCGCCGCGCTCGCATCCGGCCTGGACGGAATCGCCAACCAGGTCGATCCACCCTCCATGTTCGAGGGAGATGCCTACCATGCAGCGGATGCCGTCACGGCCCCGGCAAGCCTGGGAGAGGCAATCGAGTTGTTTTCCGGCAGTGACTTTGTCCGCCAGGTTCTCGGCGAAGAGATCCAGCAGCATTACTCGCATTTCTTTGAGACCGAAAGGGCTGCCTACCAGGTGGCCGTGACGGACTGGGAACGCCGTCGCTATTTCGAACGCATATAAGGATGGCCCCAACACGATGGCTGCACCGTGCATCGGACTGACCACCTACGCTCGCTTCGACCGAAACCAGGAAGAAAACGTACGGGTTCCCTGTAACTACATCGACACTGTCCGCCGTGCCGGGGGAATGCCAGTCCTTTTGCCGGCAGGGGAGGACAATGTCCAGGGACTACTGTCAGCGGTGGACGGCCTGCTGCTGCTGGGAGGAGGGGATATCTCTCCGGGCCTCTGCGGCGGCGAATCGCACGAGGCGATCTATGAGACTAATGAGGAACGTGACCGCTTCGAGATCTCGCTGGCGCTCGGGGCGGTGAAGTCCGGCCTGCCAGTACTGGGGATCTGCCGGGGCATCCAGGTCCTTAACGTGGCACTCGGTGGAACGCTGCACGCCCACCTGCCGGACGTGGTTGGCGAGACGGTCAAGCACAAGCCACAGCCTCCTTGTGCCATCCAGCACGAACTCTCCCTCACACCCGGGTCCCGGCTGGCGGAGGTCATGGGCCAGTTGGAGTTTTCCGCCGATTCGGATCACCACCAGGCCATCCGGGAACTCGCACCCGGACTATCGGTCGTTGCCGAGGCGCCCGATGGCGTGATCGAGGCCGTGGAGATGCCCGACCATCCCTGGCTGATTGCTGTCCAGTGGCACCCGGAACGGACTGCCGAGGACGATCCTGTCCAGCAGAGACTTTTTGACCAGTTTGTGATTGCCAGCACCCCCAGCCTGCAGGAATAACACTCATGCGATTAGAAAACAAAGTTGCCCTGATCACCGGAGCGGCCGGCGGGATTGGTCGTGAAACATCGCTTCTCTTTGCAGCCGAGGGAGCCCGTGTGGTCGCTGTCGATCTGAATGATGAAGGCTGCCAGGAGACGGTGGACCTGGTGACAGCCGCGGGCGGGCAGGCCATTGCTGTCCATGCGGATGTCTCCAGGGCAGGGGACTGTGAGCAGATGGTGGCGTCCGCCGAGGCGGAATTCGGGGCCCTGCACATCCTCTTCAATAATGCCGGGATCATGGACCACGAAGACGGGGATGCCGGCAGCACCAGCGAGGAGGTCTGGGACAGGACCATGGCGATCAACCTCAAGGGGGTTTTCCTGGGCTGCAAGTTTGGTCTCGAGGCGCTCAAGCGGGCTGGCGGCGGTTCGGTCATCAACACGGCGTCCTTTGTCGCCCTGATGGGTGCCGCCACTCCGCAACTGGCCTACACCGCCAGCAAGGGAGGCGTGCTGGCGATGACCCGGGAACTGGCGATTATCCACGCCCGTGAGAATATCCGCGTGAATGCACTCTGCCCGGGTCCCCTGCGAACCGAGCTGTTGATGTCCTTCCTGGATACCGATGAGAAAAAGCAGCGACGGCTGGTGCATATCCCGATGGGCCGCTTTGGCCTGGCCCGCGAAATGGCCCAGGCGGCACTTTTCCTGGCCTCGGATGAATCCTCCTACGTGACAGGATCCGACTTCACGGTCGACGGCGGGATCACCTCCGCCTATGTCACGCCAGAGTAAAGTGACCAGGACTCTTTCAGCAGTCCTTCACCGGGACGTGTAGAATGCAGGCATGAAATCCCTGCTCTGTTCTCGCCTGACCAGAGATTCTCTTTGTAAATGGGAAACAGCCGGTGCCAGGTCCTGACCAATTAATGGAATTCGGTGCCCTGGGAGCCTACCTGGTCCTGCTGGTCTGGATCGGGCTGCAGGCCAGCAGCAAGATCAAGAACACGCTTGATTACACGGTCGCCGGTCGTGACGTGGCATGGATCGTGGTGCTGTCGACCACGGCAGCAACCATGGTAGGGGGGGGTGCCTCGATCGGATCGGTCTCCAGTGTTTACGTGGACGGGCTGGTTTTTGCCCTCATCACCTGTGCCTGGCATGTTCAGCTGGTCGTGACCGGGATCTGGATCGCACCCCGGTTGCGGCAGTTCAACCTGCTGACCGTGGCCGAGTTCTTTGGAAAACGTTTTGGTGAACCGGTACGCCTGATGGCGATTGTCAGCTGCCTGATCTTCCTGATCGGGGCCCTGGTCGCCCAGATGGTTGCCATGGGAACGATTACCGAAACGATCCTCGGCATCGACTACCGGCTGGCAGTCCTCGGTGGGGGTGCCATCGTGATCTTCTATTCCACCATTGGCGGGATCCGGGCCGTGGTCAAGACGGACGTTTTACAGTTTGTTGTCCTGGTGGCCGGGATCGGGGCCGCATCCGTTTTCCTGCTGGCAAAAAACGGGGGGGTTCCAGGAATCCTGGAAAAAACGGGGAAGATCCCTTTCCAGTTCACCACGGAGGAGTGGCCGCTGATGCGAGTCGTCACGCTTTTCTGTGCCTTCTTCCTGGGAGAAATGCTCGTTCCACCCTACGCCGTCAGGTGCTTCATCGCGCGTAACCCCCGGGGAGCCCGGTGGGGGGTGGCCGGTGCCGGGATCTTCCTGCTCTGCTTCCTGCCGGTGGCGATCTTCATCATGGGCGTATCGGCCCAGGTGGATCCTGCCGTCACGCACGCGGTCAAGCAGAAAAAGGAAGAACTCGCCCAGTCGGACCCGGGACTGAGCGAGGAAGACATTACCAGGGAGGCGTCCCAGATCGTGTTCCCCACGTTGATGCGTCAAACTTTTCCCGCCATCATCTCCGGCATCATGATCGCCGCCCTGATCGCCGCCGTGATGTCATCAGGCGATAGCTGTCTCTCCTGCATATCCACGATCGTGATGGAGGACATCTATCGCACGCTGATCGACCCGGGGGCCAGGGACGGGAAGTTGCTTCGTGTTGCCCAGGGGGCGACGCTCATTACCGGCGTGATTGCCGCCGCCTGCTCCTTTGTTTATCGCGATATCGTGGGAATCCTGGAATTTGTTTATGACTTCTGGGCACCGACCATGATCTGCCCTTTCCTGGTAGGCCTTTTCCTGTACCGGAAAAACCAGTCTTACGCAGCGACCCTCTGCATGCTGAGCGGGTTTATCTCGGTCGGTATCTGGCGATTCTGGCTGGGGACACCAGGAGGTTTCAGCCCAGCCCTGTTCGGTTTCCTGGTCTCGATCCTTGTTTTCCCGGCTGCACTGCTGCTGACATATCGCATCCCCAACAGCACACTCTTCGAACCCCAGCAGGAGGATCTGCCATGATGCCGACCTGGTTACTGACTGCCTGGCATGGACTCTCGATTGCTTCCGCCGTTGCCGTGCTGATGATATTGTGTTGGCATGCCCTGCGCGGTAACGCCGACCTGCCGCCTGCCGAGGAAGGCGTCCAACTGACAGCCGGGGACGAAAAACTCCTGGATACTGCCTGGAAGGCAATCGATGAAAATAACTGAAATGGAGACATACCTGGTCAGCGTGCCCTACAAGCACGTCGAGGTCAGCACGCGCGTTCAGCGGGGGGGCGTGACCGCGGTAATCGTGAAACTTACCTGTGACAATGGCCTCGTCGGCTGGGGAGAAACCACCGTCGGCCCCGATGCGGCCACGATTGAAATGGCGGTCCAGGCAGCACGACCCTTCCTGCTTGGAAAGAACCCCTGGAACGGAGGGGCGATTGCTCGCGAGTACTACCACACGGCACTCTGGGACCATCGTCCCATGTCCGCCAACTTTGCCTTTGCCGGCATCGACCAGGCCCTGATGGACCTCTGCGGCAAGCAGTCAGGTGAGCCGGTCTACCGGCTGCTGGGCGGGGCCGAGCGGGAGAGTGTCGATTATTTCTGTTACCTGGCCCAGGGCACCCCCGAGGATCTCCAGCAGCAATGCCAGCAGGGCGTGGAAAGAGGGCACGACTGTTTTTATCTCAAGGTGGGAATCGACACGGCCGCCGAAACGGAGATGCTGCGGGCCATCCGTGACACGATTGGTCCACAGCGAAAAATCCGTATCGATGCCAACCAGGCCTGGACCGTCGGCCAGGCTCGCGGCATCCTGGCCAGCTGGCACGCAGAATTTGAAATTGACTTTGTCGAGGCGCCGGTGCCGATCCAGCCACTGGAAAACACGCTGGATCTGAAAAACCAGACGGCGGTACGGATCTGTGCCAACGAGGGACTCTGGACAGTGCCCGAGGCGTACCGGCTGATCAAGAGCCGTTGTGCCGAGGTGCTCTGCTTCAGTGCCTACTGGACCGGATCCATCCGCAGCTTTCACCAGCTCTGCCATGTCGCCCACCTGGAAGGTCAGCTTGTCTGCAAGCACACCCACGGGGAACTGGGGCTGGCGGCGGCGGCGGGACAACACGTCATGCTGAGTATTCCCAATGCGTCAGACGGGGCCCAGCAGACTGCTGCCATGATGGAGGACGACATTCTCACCGAGCGAATCCCGATTTGTGACGGCGCCAGCTGGGGATGGATCGACAAGCCTGGACTGGGGGTGGAGGTGGACCAGGGAAAACTCGAGAAGTACCAGCAGCTCTACGAGCAGGTTGGCCAGTTCCTGCCCTACGCGGCCGGGAATTAACTACCTGGCGACTTTCCCTGTTGGATGCTTGATTCAGGGTACTACCTCCCCTATCACTAATAGCTGTCGCTGCAGCAAGAGAAGCTCAAAAGGACCATGACAATGAAATCGATGAACCGGCGCCAACTGATTCAATCTGCCGGGGCCGCTGTTGCCGGTTCCGCCCTGGTCGCTGCCAGTGCGTCGGCAGAAGGAAAAAAGGGCGTGAAAAAGATCATCAAGAAGGGTCGCATTAAGCAATCCGTTGTTGGCTGGTGTTTCGCTCCTTACTGGAAGCCGGAGGAACTCATCCCGCTGGCCAAGCAGCTCGGTTGTGAGAGCGTGGAGCTTATCAGCCCGACCTATTTCCCCCTGCTCAAGGAGCACGGACTGGAGTGCGCGATTGCCTCGATCAAGATCGAGGGAGGGCCCCCGTTCGAAAAGGGATTCAACAATCCCAAGTACCACGAGGAAGTGATCCAGGCGACTCGTGACACGATCGATGCCTGTGCCGAACACGGTTTCAAGCGATGTATCTCCTTTACCGGGTTTGCCGAGGGCCTGAGCAAGGAAGAGGGTGCCGCCAACTGTGTCGAGGGATACAAGAAGATTGTTGACTATGCCGAACAGAAGGATGTCACGATCTGCCTGGAAATGCTCAATACCCGTGATGACACACACCCCATGAAAGGCCATCCAGGCTACCAGGGGGACAAGACCGAGTACTGCGTGGACATCATCAAGGCCGTCGGCTCCAGCCACCTGAAACTGCTGTTTGATATTTACCACGTACAGATCATGGACGGGGATGTGATCCGTCGCATTCACGAGCACAAGGATGTCATCGCCCACATCCACACGGCCGGAAATCCCGGGCGTGCGGAACTGGATGAGACCCAGGAGATCAACTATGCCGCCTGCATGCAGGCGCTTCTCGATATAGGATACGAGGGATACGTGGGGCAGGAATTTATCCCCACACGTGATCCACTTGAAGGACTCAAGGAAGCCCTGGCGTGGTGTGATGTTTAGACCACCTGCTCAACTTTGAATAAAAACCCCAAAGGAGACTCGACCGTGAATACCCGTTCTTTCCTGACACTCGCCATCGTTTCGCTACTGCTCGTGCCTGCCTCCAGCCTGTCTGCAGAGATCAAGGCACCCAAGGGCTTCACATCGCTGTTCAACGGAAAAGACCTCTCCAACTGGTACGGCTGGAGTACCAAGAACCCGGAGGAGTTGTGGAAGATGAGTGCCGAGGAGCAAAAGGCCTACAAGGATGAGAGTCGCAAGGACATCAATGAGCACTGGAGCATTGATGGCGATGTGATCGTCAACGACGGCCATGGCTTGTACCTGACCACGGAAAAGGAATTCTCCGACTACGAGCTGCTGATTGACTACAAGACGGTCCCCAAGGCCGATAGTGGCATTTACCTCAAGGGTGTCCCCCAGGTGCAGATCTGGGATTACACCGATCCGGGTAAATTTGGAATCGGGGGCGACAAGGGATCCGGGGGACTCTGGAACAACAGCAAGGGAGCCAAGGGAAAAGACCCGCTCGTCCTGGCTGACAACAAGCTGGGAGAGTGGAATAGTTTCCGCATCCGCCAGGTGGGTGCACGCACCACTGTCTGGCTGAACAAGAAGCTGATCGTCGATCATGCGACACTGGAGAATTACTTCGATCGCAAACGCCCACTTTTCCATCATGGCCCGATCCAGTTACAGACGCATGGTGGCGAGATTCGCTGGCGAAACGTCTTTGTCCGTGAAATCGGTACCGAGGAAGCCAACAAGATCCTGCATGAAAATTCCGGAAGTGAATTCACCTCGGTCTTTAATGGTAAGAACCTGGACGGCTGGGCCGGTGCCATCGACAACTACGAGGTCGTGGACGGTGCGATCCTCTGCAAAAAGGGCAAGGGTGGTAACCTCTTCACCGAGGAAGAATATGGTGATTTCGTTGTCAGGCTGGAGATCAAGTTACCCCCGGCCGGTAACAACGGGCTTGCCATCCGTTATCCAGGCCAGGGAAACCCGGCTTACGCTGGGATGTGTGAACTGCAGGTGCTGGACACCGGCTACCCGGGAAAACTGGCTCCCTACCAGTTTCATGGCTCGGCATACGGCATGGTCCCGGCCGCCCAGGGTTACCTGCGACCTGCCGGGCAGTGGAATTACCAGGAGGTAACGGTCAAGGGATCCACGATCAAGGTCGAGCTGAACGGATCGATCATCCTGGACACCGACCTGAGCACGATCACCGACCCGGGCAAGGTCAAGCAGCATCCTGGCAAGGACCTCGCCAAGGGACACTTTGGTTTTGCCGGACACAATGATCCCGTGATGTTTCGGAACATCGAGATCAAGAAGCTCGACTAGCCCCGGGGGCTGCATAGAACTGATAACCCGCCTCGTGAAAGGGACACTCCATGCTCCAGCGCGCGCTGAAAACCATTTCCGTCCTGATGCTTGCCTCGCTCCTGCTCCCCGGGACGGCCTGGCCAGAGGGGCTGCGGGTCACGTCGCCTGGATCCACACCCCGGGATGCGCGGCTTGGTGAACTCCATCACCTGAACGGCTACTTCCCCTTCACGGTCCCCGCAACACGGGAAAAATGGGAACAGCGAGCCGAGCAGCTGCGTCGCCGCATCCTGGTCGCCAACGGCCTCTGGCCGCTGCCGGAGAGGACACCCCTGGAGCCGGTCCTGCACGGCAAGACCGTTCGGGACGGTTTTACCGTGGAAAAGGTCTACTTCCAGAGTTACCCGGGGCACTTTGTCAGCGGCTTGCTGTTCCGGCCCGCGGGAGAGGGATCCAACCGACCGGCCGTGCTCTGTCCCCACGGCCACGGTGGCCGCATGCAGAACCATGGCGACAAAATCACCACGCTGATTGCCAGCGGCGATGAAAAATTCGAGAAGTCGGGCAAGACACCCAAGCTGGCTCGCTGTGCCCAGCTGGCACGGATGGGATGCGTGACATTCATCTTCGACATGGAAGGATACGTCGACAGCCAGCAAATCGGGATGGCGGTTGCCCACCGGCTGCGGGATGCACGCCCCCAGATGGAATCGAAGGATGCCTGGGGATTTTTTACGGCCCAGGCGGAACTCCGCAACCAGAGCATCATGGGGCTTCAGACCTGGAATGCCATCCGGGCACTTGATTTTCTCAGCGCCCTGCCGGACGTGGATCCAAAAAGGATTGGTGTGACCGGGGGAAGTGGCGGGGGAACCCAGACCATCCTGCTGGGTGCGATTGACTCACGCCCGATTGTCTCTTTTCCGAACGGGATGGTTTCGACCGCCATGCAGGGAGGCTGCACCTGTGAGAACTGCGTGCTCTTACGAGTTGACTCGGGCAACGTGGAACTGGCCGGCCTGTTTGCCCCGCGGCCCCTGGCGATGACCGGGGCCAATGACTGGACCAAGGAGATTCAAACAAAGGGTTATCCCGAACTCCAGCAGCTCTACTCGCTTTATGGAGTCAAGGAGAACGTCTTTTCCAAGGAGCTTTTGCACTTTGGCCATAACTACAACTACGTCTCCCGGGCGATCATGTACCGCTGGTTCAATCTCCACATGAAGCTTGGCCTCGACGAGCCGATCATCGAGGAGGACTGGGAACCTCTTTCCGCGGAGGAGTCTTCTGTCTGGACAGGCGATCACAAGGCTCCCGAGGGAGGCGAGGGCTACGAACGAAAGCTCCTCGCGCGGATGGATAAGCTGGCAGCCGACAGCATCCAGGACAATGTCTTTGACGCCAAGAAACCGTTCCAGGCTTTCCAGAAGATCTTTGGTGGAGCCATGGATATCACGATCGGGCGGGCCTTGCCGGGCTCGGCAGATCTCGAGCGAGAGAAGGTTCAAAAAATCGATCGCGGTGATTATCTCGAGTTCGGTGACCTGGTGAGATACAAGCAGGCGGGCGAAGAACTGCCCGTCGTCTCTTTCTTTCCCACCAAAAACGAGTGGAATGGCACGGTCGTGATCTGGATTGACGGGGACGGCAAGCAGGCACTTTATGACGGCGACTCTGTCCGGCAGGAAGTCAAGGATCTGCTCGCCGGGGGTTACGCTGTCCTTTCCGCGGACCTTCTCCACCAGGGAGAATTCCTGGCCGATGGCAAGCCTCTCAGCGAGCAGCGCAAGGTCGCTAATGAGCGACAGGTCGCTGCCTTCACCTATGCATACAACCACACGCTCTTTGCCCAGCGCGTCCATGACGTGCTGACACTGATTGCCTTCGTCAGCCAGGATGACCATGGCACAAAAGATATTCACCTGATTGCCACCGGCAGTGCCGGCCCGGTTGCTGCTGCAGCTCGATTCCAATCCGGCAAGGTGGTCAGCAAGGCCGTGATCGACACGGGCGGGTTTCGTTTTGTCGACCTGAAGAGCTGGAGAGATCCTCAATTCCTGCCGGGCGTTGTTCGCTATGGCGACCTGCCTGGACTGCTGGCACTCAATGCACCACAAGAACTCTGCATTCTTGGCGAAGGAGATGACATCCCGACATTAACCGGGGATATCTACAAGATCCGGGGGAAGGCAGAAAGCGTTGTGACCCGCCCCGGCCTGGCCGAAGGACTCAAGTGGCTGGAGTAACCTGAAAGCCGGAGATCCCCGCTCAGGCAAGGATCTCCTTGACAATCCGGCCCGGATTCTGGGAGATCAGCTTGCGCTCCCGGCCATTATGCTCGTACACCAGCTTGTCAGGATCGAGGCCGAGCAGGTGAAGAAGCGTGGCGTGGTAGTCGTAGTGGTTAACGACATTCTCCACCGCCTTGTGGCCGAACTCGTCGGTCTCACCATACACGCAGCCGCCCTTGAAACCTCCTCCGGCAACCCACATGCTGAAACCGTAGGTGTTGTGATCCCGGCCGATATTGGCTTCGTTCTGAACCACCGGCAACCGGCCCATCTCACCCCCCCAGTGAACGACCGTGCTGTCAAGCAGTCCGCGCTGTTTCAAGTCCGTCACCAGGGCAGCCGAGGGTTTATCGACCTTCTTGCAGGCCGCCGGCAGGCTCTTCTGGATGCCACCATGGTGATCCCAGAACTGGTTTTGTGTGAAGACCTGTATAAAACGGACCCCTCGCTCCACCATTCGCCTGGCAACCAGGCATCGCGAGCCATACTCCGCGGTTGCCGGATCATCCATCCCGTAAAGCTTCTTGGTCGCCTCGGTCTCCTGGCTGAGATCCAGTGCCTCGCGGGCGGCAACTTGCATGCGGGATGCCAGGCGGTAGACACTTGTCCGTGCGTCCAGGTCAAGTTCCCCGGGTCGCTCAAGCTGGTGATAACGATTCAAGTTCTCCAGGAACTGGAGATAGAGTTCCTGGGGCCTGCCTCGCATTCTCTGGGGAGCGGTCAGGTTCAGAATTCTTGGCTCTCGAGGCCGGATAACGGTTCCCTGGTAAAGCGACGGCAGGTAACCATTGCTCCAGTTCTCCACACCCATCACCGGCAACTGGCCCGGATCGATCAATGCAAGGTAAGCCGGCAGATCCGTGGTTTCCGAACCCAGACCATAGCTGACCCAGCTTCCCAGGGCAGGCTGGCCCCCAAGGGTCGTGCCATTGGTCAGGGCCCGGATCGACTGGCCATGGTTGTTGACGCCCGTGTGCATGGAACGAATCAACGTGATATCGTCAGCGATGCCCGCCGTGCCTGGCAGCAGTTCTGAAATCTCCATGCCGGATTCGCCGTGCTTTGAGAATTTCCAGGGGCAACCAAGGACCCGGGCACTTGCCTGTGCCGCATTGTCATACTTGACCTTGCCGGGAAACTTCTGCCCGTCCAGTTCATTAAGTTTTGGCTTGGGATCGAACAGGTCAATATGGCTTGGCCCACCCTGCATCCACAGCGAGATCACGGACTTGGCTCGCGGTGCATGGTGCGGCTGCTTGGCGACCAGGTCAAAGGCGGCAGGTTGTGTACCTGGCTTTCGCGGGGTGGCCTGCAACTGCTCTTCCAGTAGCAGGCATGATAGCGCCACGCTGCTCAAACCCATCGCACTGGAGGAGAGGAAATGACGTCGTGTTGATTGCCGGTTGATTTCCTGGTTCATGACCTGGATCCTGTTTCAATCCACGTAAAGAAATTCGCTCGAACTCAATAATGCCTGGCATAACGTTGCCAGGGCCTCGACCTGTGGGTCACTGGAGGTGACTGGCTCTGCCAGGTCACCACTGCTATCACCTGCCTTCTCCTTGTCGGCCAGGAGCTCTTCAAAATATTCTACCAGCTGCGCGAGAAGTTCGACGGCTTCTTCCAGCTCCCGCTCCCCGGCTGTCCGGCTGTAGACAAGCTGCCATGCCTGTTTGACCTGCGGGGCAAGATCCCTGCCCGCCTCTCGCTGGATCTGCTCGGCAAGGTAAATGGACTGGGTACGCACAAAACGTCCATTCATCATCATCAGTGCCTGGGGCGTCACGGTCGACTGGGTCCTCTGGGTGCAGTTTGGCTCCAGGATCGCCGCGTCAAAGACACCAAGCATTCCCAGCGGCCGGCTTCGACGAACCTGGACATAAACACTGCGGCGGAAATCCTCCCCTTTCATCGGAAGCACCGCTCCTGGCCGCCCGGCATTGAGGTTTTCAATCCCGATAACAAACTGGCCAACCTTGTCCGCCATCACCGGAACGGGTGGCCCGTACCGGTGAGAATTATATTTCTTGTTGATGACCAGGATCGCATCCCGCAGGGATTCCGCGTCCAGCCTCCGCATTGCCATCCGGGAGAGAAGCTCGTTATCCGCGTCCACGGCATCCTTCTCGGGGCTGCGCGTCGACTGCTGTCGGTAGGCCGTGGAGAGCATCATCAGCCTGTGAAGTTTTTTCAGGCTCCAGCCCTGCTCCACAAACTCGCTGGCCAGCCAGTCAAGCAGTTCCGGGTGGGTCGGCCGTACTCCCAGGTAACCAAAATCCCCGGGGGTATTCACAATACCGCGGCCAAAATGGTGCATCCAGACCCGGTTAACCAGCACTCTCGAGACGAGCGGGTGGGATCCACTGGTAAGCCAGCGGGCATAGGCAAGCCGGCGTCCCGTGGTAGGCAGGGATTCATCATTCTCCGGGAGAAGCGAGGCCTGGCCTGAATCCAGGATCGGCAGTTCCGCAGCCGTCACCTGCTGTCGAGGCTGGCTCACATCCCCCCGGAAAAAGACAAAGGTTGCCGGTGGATCCTGGTTGATCGGTTCCGTCAGAGCCCTCACAAAACGCTCCTCGGGTTTTGTCTCACGGACCTTCGTGGCCCGGTCGGTGTAGCTCTTCAGGTCATCGGCTGCCTTCTGGTCGTAAAGGTAAAGTGAGCCGGCCGAAACATTGACACTGGGATTGTCCTTGAGCAACTGCTTTTGTTCATCGGACCTGTCCTTTTCGGCCGTCTCCCTGGCCTGGCGGATTGGACCCCGTAACTCTTCCGGGAGCTTTGCGAGCTCCTTCTCAAAAGTCTGCTGGATGTAGTCCGACTGCTTCTTCAGTCGTTCCTGGTCAATCTTCTTCGCTTCCTCCTCGACCCGTGCGGATGTCGCTCGATCTTCATCGGTATAAAGTGAGATCTGGCGGCCCCCTGGTGACTTCCATTTTTTCCAGTCCAGGGCCGGCTCAAAGATCGCTCGCAGCCGGTAATAATCCTCCTGGCTGATAGGATCATAGCGGTGGTTGTGACACTGGGCACAGCCAACCGTGATCCCCAGCAGCGAGGTCGAGACAATCTTGATCGTCTCGGAGACAACGGCATTCCTGGCCGCATCCTGGTTCACATCTCCTGACCCGGTGCCATCCGGTGCCATCCGCAGGAATCCCGTCGCGGTCAGTTTACTGACTTCATCGGCCGTCAGGTTCTCCAGCTTCCGGCCAACCATCTCGTCACCAGCAAGTTGCTGGCGGATGAACTGGTCCAGGGGCATGTCGGCATCCATGCTGCTGATGACCCAGTCACGATAGCGAAAAGCATTTGCTCGAACCGGGTCATCGTCCACCACCCCTTCTGAATCGGCATAGCCTGCCACGTCCAGCCAGTGGCGTGCCCAGCGTTCTCCGTAAGCAGGAGAACTGAGCAGCCGGTCGACGAGCCGGTCATAGGCATCCGGGCTGGAATCCGAGAGAAAGGACTCCACGGCGGCCGGGGAGGGGGGAATCCCCAGCAGATCAAAGTAAGCGCGGCGAACAAGCGTTGCCCGATCTGCCTCGTCCGAGTAGGCAAGCCCCTGCTGCTCAAGCCGGGCCAGCAGGAACTGGTCTACCGGGTTACGCACTCGATTCTGCTGTCGAACCTGGGGCGGCTTGATCCGCTTGATCGGCTGGAAGGCCCAGAACGATCTTTCCTGCTCGGTGAAGTAAGGCTCGTCGCCAAGCTGATCCGGCTCGGGACGCAGCGTCTGGGCCCCGGACTTGATCCAGCGACCAATCAGGGCAATCTCATCACCGGTCAGCCGCTTTTCCACCTCCTCCGGGGGCATCTGGTCGGCGCTGACATGCTGGAAAAGCAGGCTCTCATCGGCATCCCCGGGAACCACGGCCGGTCCGGATTCACCACCCACGACAATCAGCCGGCGAAGCCGCAAGTCGAGCCCCCCCTTGAGTTCCTCTCCCTCGCCATGGCAATGAAAACAGTTGGCCTTGAAGATCGGTCGCACGTCTTGTTCGTAAGAGGGCTGTCCTGACGCCTGGCGATCCCTGGCCTGCACCGAGAGCAGACCGCTGACAAATGCCAGCAGGAAAACAAGTGGCGGGGTGATATATCGCTCGGCGGGGATTCGCATTGTCTCGGCGGGAAAAAAGCGGGGGAGGATCCAGAAATGGTTCTTTCCGGGATTTCCTTGTACCTACCAGTATTTCGCAACATCCACTTCGCTACAAGTCAAATTCAGCTGGATGGATGGTGCGTCCATGTTGAACCAGATCTTGCTCCCTTGATGACGTCCATGGCCTGGAAAAGATGGCGCCTGAAAGGTGGCTCAAAACCGCGATATCACGGGTTTTTCCCCGGAATCTGTGTTCGCATGCTGACCAGGTACTTGCCACACGTCACGTACAGCGTGCGCAGGTCATGATCTCCAAAAGTACAGTTGGTAATCGTGTCGACCGGGGTCTCCCGGTAAGCGACCAGTTCTCCTGCCGGCGAGATGACGTGGATCCCCGGACGTGTATCCAGTGTTTCACTGGTCTCCCGCGTTGCATGCAGGCCGGCCGCCACGTAGAGATTGCCCTCGGCGTCGATGCACATTCCGTCGCCACTCCGCCCCGGGTAGAAGTTGATCAGGATTCGCTCGTTGCTGAGCGAGCCGTCTTCCGCCAGGTCATAGGCCCGGATATCGCGGTGATGATCTGCATCCGGGTGGGCCTCGATCAGGTATAACGTCTTGTTGTCCGGGGAGATGACAATGCCATTGGGCATGTGGATCTCAGGCCACCGGAGCAACTGTGTCACCTTCCCGCCCGGGTCGATGCGGTAAACCGCGTTTACATTCCCCACGCTCGGATCCTCGGTTCCCGGCCGGGAGGTAAAGTAAATTCGGCCCTGGCGATCCTGGCAGAGGTCATTGGGGGCCGCAAAGGGAAAGTTGTTGTACGTGTCGGCCAGCACCGTCAGCTGGCTATTCTTCATCTCGGTGCGGGTCACCCTGCCGGCCCCCCCCTCACAGGCAAGCAGGTGCCCATCCCGGTCAAAATAAAGACCGTTAGCCAGGTTGCTGTTTTCCCGGTAGGTGGAAAGGGACCGCGTGCCGGTATTCCAGGCAAGAATCTTTGCAGCCGGCACGTTAGTGAAAAGCAGGCGGCCGTCACCCGCCCAGGCAGGACCCTCGGTAAAGACTTTTTCGTCAACAATTTCTGCCAGGACTTCCGCTTTGCCCAGGTAGCGACGGGATTTGAGCCCGGCATATCTCTGGCTCACACCAGCGGCTGTCGCACGAGAGGAAAGAAAGGGCGGGGCGCTTGCCACCAGGGTCATTGCCAGGAATCGGCGGCGGGTAAGAAACGGGATCATGTGTTCTCTCTTGCTAGAATGGCGAGGTGACGTTCCCAGCAATCAGTATGGCCATGCCTTCAGTCGAATTCAACGAACCGGGCACAGACTGCACTGGCCTGGCAACGTGATACAATTTCTTCTGCAGGTGAGAGGTTTTCCGTTCACCCTGGATTCCCGTTGATGAAAACACGCCCCATTGATGTTCTGCTGCTGAGCATTGCCGGGATTTTCCTGGCACTGGGGATCGTCAACATCGTTCACACGGCCGGCAGTGAATCCAGCATCGCGGTTCGTGACGGGAGCGGCCTGGCTGCCATCGACTGGTTCATCATCGTCCTCTACGCATCGCTAACGATCGGCCTGGGATGGTTCGTCAGCCGACGTCAGAAAACAAAAGAAGAATATTTCATCGGCAGCGGAAAGATGAATCCCATCCTGGTGGGAGTTTCCCTGTTTGCCACGCTGCTCAGCACGATCAGCTATCTCTCCATGCCTGGAGAGATTCTCGGCAAGGGACCGGCAGGGCTACTGACACTGCCTGGCATGCTGCTGGTCTATTTCATCGTGGCCTACCTGATCCTGCCACTCTACATGCGACAACGGGTCACGAGTGCCTACGAACTGCTGGAGGAAAGGCTGGGAATCGGAATCCGGCTGCTCGGTGCCAGTATGTTCATCCTGCTGCGGCTCGTCTGGATGTCGCTGTTGATTTACCTGGCATCCATGGCGATGACCGTGATGATGGGCGTGGACGAAAAGTGGATTCCGCTGATTGTCCTGATCACCGGTTTCGTTGCCGTTATCTATACCTCGCTGGGGGGCCTGCAGGCGGTTGTTATCACGGACCTGATCCAGGCAATCCTTCTTTTTGGCGGGGCCCTGACCGTGATTGCCATCGTGACCATTGATTTCGGGGGGTTCAGCTGGTTCCCAACGTCCTGGAACGAGAACTGGGATATCCAGCCTCTTTTCAGCTGGGATCCCGCCACGCGGGTGACAGTTTTTGCAGGCTTTCTGAACATGATGACGTGGTACGTCTGCACCGCCGCCGGGGACCAGACCTGTATCCAGCGATTCATGTCGACCGAGAACGCCGCTGCCGCCCGCAAGGCCTTCAAGGTCCAGCTGATCGTCTCGGTGGTCGTATCCCTCACGCTGGCAGCCCTGGGAGTTGCCCTGCTGGGGTACTTCCAGAAACACTCGCTGCCAACGGACATTTCCATCAAGACACATGCCGACAAGGTCTTTCCCTATTTCATCGGCAATATCCTGCCACCGGGTGTTTCCGGGCTGGTGGTAGCCGCCATGTTTGCAGCGGCGATGTCGAGTATCGACTCGGGTGTGAACTCGATCACGGCAGTTGTCAGCAGCGATTTCCTTGACCGCTTTGGCAAACCGACCGGTCGCCGCACGGCCATGTGGCTGGCCCTGGCGATTGGTGCGATCGTGGTGGTCAGCAGCTCGGCCATGGGGCTGGTACCGGGCAACATCACCTCGGTCACCCAGAAGACCACGAACCTGCTGGTGACCCCGATCTTTGCCCTCTTCTTCTTTGCCATGTTCGTCCCCTTTGCCCGCCCCCTGGGAGTTATTGCAGGTAGTGTGACGGGAATCGTAACGGCCCTGCTGGTCGCCTTTTCCGGCGGCCTGTTTGGTTTTGTCACCGAGACTCCCTTGGCCATCGAGCTGGAGGGAATGACCGAGGAGGTGGCCTTTGAACACGCCCAGTCCACCCGCATTTCACTTCCCGACCATGCGGGACAGTTACTCCGGGACGGGGACACCCTGGTACTGGTGCGCCCGGACCAGCGCGTGGTACTCGAATTCGATCATCGGCCGGCAGATCCTGGTGTCGAGGATGGCCACCTGCCAGTCTCGTTTCATCCCGGGGCCACCGCTCGCCAGATCGGCACGACTGTCATCGAGCAGCTTGACACGGCAGAGCCCCCGTTTCATGCCAGTATCAAGTCGGACGGAAGCCTGGCACTGGACCTGGAGCTGGATCCGATCAGCTTTCTCTATATCGGCATCCTGGCCCTGCTGGCAAACCTGTCGGTCGGCACGATGGTCAGCTACCTGCTTTCCCGCGGAAAACCAGCACGGCATCAGGCGAAGCCGGGGGGTGGCGCGGCAGAGTACGTATTGCCGCGCGACGATGCCAATGAGGATGACTGACCAACAAAAAACCCGGCCTCACCCGCGGGGGGTCAAGCCGGGAATTATTTGTGCTTTTCACAGCGGGATATCAGCCGCCGAGCATCTGGCTGGCCCAGCAGGCGAAGACGCCAAAGAAGGACAGGCCTTCGATCAGGGCGGCAGCAATAATCATCGCTGTCTGAATGGTGGCAGCGATTTCCGGCTGGCGAGCCATGCTCTCCAGTGCCGAACTGGCAAGTTTTGCAATTCCCAGGCCGGCCCCAAGAACGACCATACCAATACCAACCGCATTGGGAACCAATGGCTGTGCAGATCCGTCCTGTGCCAGTATCGGGGTTGCCATCAACAGCATGGCGCCAAAGCCGAGCAAAACAAATTTAACAACGTTGTTCACAGAACTTTCTCCTATTGATTGACCATCACAAATTGCAGTTGTTGCTAGCCGGCCAAATCATAAACGGATGACTCGTGAATTGGATCGCCGGCCACATTGACCGGCGATTCTCCGCTGGCTTGCCAGTGAAAACCCCTAAACTATCCGTCCTGCAGGGCGTCTGTCAACCGACCGAATAAGAGATTCTCATCGTCTTTCTAAAATATTTCTGATCGCCATTTCCGACTAGGAGCTGCCCGGCTTGAGAAGCTTCCGTTTGAGCTGATCCACCAGCACGGCAACCAGGATCAGGGCCCCATAAACCACGTTCGCCCGGTAGGAATCGATCCCCTGCATATTCAGGCCATTCTGGATCACACCGAGAATCATGGCTCCGATAAAAGTGCCGAAAATCTTGCCTTCCCCGCCCATCAGGCTTGTGCCGCCAACAACGACGGCGGCGATCACCTGCAGCTCATAAAACTCACCTGCTTTTGGCCGGCCACTGGTAAAGTGCGACACGTCCATCACGCCTGCCAGCCCCGCGGCGGCTCCACAAATCGCATAAACAGCGATAATAACCCAGAACACGGGGACACCGGAAAGCCGGGCCGCCTGGGCGTTGCCCCCGACTGCATAAACATATCGGCCCAGTGCCGTATGGCTCATGGCAATATGTGCAAGCAGAAACAAAGCCAGCATCAGGACGATCTGGTTCGGAATACCCAGGATCGTTCCACTATAAAGCGATGCGGTTCCGGCAGCCTCCACATCCACCGGGTCGGCGCCCCCGGCAAGAATAAACGAGCAGCCACGAGCCACCATCATGAGCGCGAGCGTGACCACAAAAGGGGGCATCTTGAACCAGGTGATCATCAGGCCGACAAAAACACCGCTCATCATGCAGACCGTGATGGCAATCCCAAAAGCCGTATAAACACCCAGCCCGGACGCACCGGCTCCACCAAACCAGTCGCGGATCGTGACGGCCGAGATGAGAGCGGCCAGTGCCATCAGGCTGCCCACGGAGAGGTCAATCCCGGCTGTAATAATCACGAACGTCATTCCGATCGCCATGATGGCAACAGGGGCGTTCTGGTTGAGGATGCTGACAAGGTTTTTCCTGGTAAGAAATGTCGGCCACATGTAGCTCTTCGGCGTGTAAACCTGTATGCCCTTCAGGGAAGGATGCCCGGCAGCAAGTTTCTGGAGCGAGGACTCCCTGAGGACTCCCCAGGTACTGAAACAGAAATGATGTGTGGCAATCGCATTGACGCGGATGCCCTGCCTGCCCAGTTTTTCCAGCTCGACCCGTGCATCCCTCGGTGACCTGGCATGTATCGTTGCGGCAACGGTAACGCCATGCTGTCCCAGTTCGCTGTCAATCGCCCGGGCCAGCTCACGGTCACCACTTGTCTGCCTTAGCAGGATGACAACCTGTGCATCATTCCCCAGCGTCTCGACCAGGTCACGGGCCATTGCCTGTCCGGCACCCGGATCTTCTGGATGCTGTTCACTCCATGTCGCCCAGCTGATCAGGATTCCAAGCAGCAGGAGCACCAGCACCATGCCGTAATCCGTTATCAACCTGGATTGAAGGATTCGTTTCATCATTCCCTGGCTATTCTGCTTCCGGTTCCACGTATTCAAAAACACCTGTCTCGTCTGCCGGAAACTGGCTCATGGACCCTGTTGCCAGCCGCATCACGTCTTCCTGGCTGGCGGCTGCCGGGTCAGCGATTTCACCGGAAACCATCCCCTCGTGCATGACCAGTACACGGTCACTCATTCCCAGCACTTCCGGCAACTCCGAGCTAATCATCAGGATCGCCTTTCCCTGTCGAGCAAGTTCATTCATCAGGAGATAGATCTCATATTTTGCCCCCACATCAATACCCCGGGTCGGTTCATCAAAGATCACCAGCTGGGCATTTTTTTGGAGCCATTTTGCCAGCACCACTTTCTGCTGGTTTCCTCCCGAGAGTGTTTCCGTCCGCTGGCTCGCTCCCGTGGTCTTGATCTTCAGTTGTTCAACATACCCCCTGAAGGCCTCTCCTTCCTGGCGGGCATGGATAAACCCAAGCCGGGAAAAGTCCTTGGTGTTGGGGAGGCCAAAATTCTCCTGAACCGAGATCCCCAGGACCAGCCCCTGAGATTTCCTGTCCTCGGTTAACAGGCAGATACCCTTCCTGATTGCCTGCCGGGGACTCCTGATGTTTACCGCTTCTCCATTGAACCATATCTCTCCATGATCTTTCTGGTCTGCCCCAAAAAGGATCCTTGCCAGTTCTGTTCGCCCCGCTCCGACCAGCCCCGCAATGCCGAGGATTTCACCCCGCCGGACCGAAAAGGAGACATCGCGCACCGCTGGAGCTCGCGTCAGGCCGCGAACAGCAAGGCATTCATCGCCTGGCGTGAATTCCGCCTTTGGAAACTCATTATCCAGGCTGCGGCCAACCATCATCTCGATCATCTCTTCCCGGCCAACCTGGTCCATTGGTTTTGTGTCGACATGCTTGCCGTCCCTCAAAACGGTCATGCGGTCAGCAAACTGTTCGATCTCGTCCAGTCGGTGGCTGATATAAATAATCCCGATTTCCTGGGCCTTGAGTTCCTCGATCACCCGGGAAAGTCCTTCCACCTCGCGCGGCGTCAGGGCCGCGGTCGGCTCATCCATCACGACAATTCTCGCCTCAAGCGAAAGGGCCTTGGCGATTTCCACGATCTGCTGCTGGGCAACTGTCAGGTCGCGGCAGGGTGTTTCCGGATCGACCTGAATTCCTATGCGATCGAACAGGCGTTCCGCTTCCTGGCGTTCCTGGGCTGCATTCAGCCAGCTTAAGGCATGCCGATGGCTGCCAAGGAAAATATTCTCGCGGGCCGTCAGGGCCGGTACCAGGTTGAATTCCTGGTAGATAATGCCCACCCCGGCCTGCTGGGCTGCCTGGGGGCTCTCCATGCGGACATGACGGCCGTCGATAAAGATTTCCCCTGCATCGGGTGCGTGAGCACCACCGAGGATCTTGATCAGGGTGCTTTTCCCGGCGCCATTTTCACCCAGCAGAGCCAGCACCTCACCGGGGTAGAGCGTGAGATCCACATTGTCCAGGGCGCGCACGCCCGGAAACATCTTGCTGATGCCCCGCATCTCCAGGAGCGGCTCGCTGGAAGTCGGCTCAGGCATGGAGTGCCTTACTGTTGAAGCTCTGGATCCATCTCCGCATCGGCCTTGCGGTACAACGTTGTGGGAATCAATTCCAGGGCTTCAAAATCCTCGCCATTTTGATAGGCAAGAATCTTGGCCATGATTTCCCGGCCCATCTTGACCGGATACTGAATGGGATCTGCATAAATCTTCCCTTCAAGAATCGCCTGCTTGCCGGCCTTGGCCCCGTCAAAGCCCACGATCGTAATCTGTTCTGTTTTGCCGGCTTCGTCGATCGCTTTCCAGGCACCCAGGGCGGATGGGTCATTGATGGCGAAGACCCCGGCAATATTGGGATGGGCCACGAGAAGGTCGGTGGTTGCCTTGTAGCCGATATCCTCGTCACCCCCACCATTGACCTCGGCGATAATCTGGATCTTTCCCTCCTGGCGGCCCCCGTTGTGCTTGTCGATCACTTCCATGAAGCCATCCACCCGCAACACGCAGGAATTTGCCTGCTTGTAGTCGAGCACAAGGACCTCGCCACCCTGGTCCCCCAGGATCTCCACCATGGCCTTGCCGGCCAGCGTGCCTCCCTGGTAATTATCCGTCCCGATATGGCCAACAATATCCACTCCCTCCGCCGTACACTGGAGATCGCATGTGAAGACCGGGATTCCTGCGGCGTTGGCTTTCTTGATCGCCTCACCGATGGCCAGCTTGTCGGTGGGATTGAGCACGATTGCCGAAACTCCCTTGCTGATGAATTCATCGATATGGTTCGCCTGCTTGCTGACATCCGAGTCCGCATCGTTGGCAATCAGTTCATATCCAGCCGCCTTGGCTGCATCCTCCAGGTTCTCCTTGATGACCACGAAAAACGGGTTCTTGAAACTCATGGCGGAATAACCGATTGTCCCGCCTATATTTTCTTCCGCACCCATGTCTCCAGGCTCAGGATCTGAACTGCATCCTGTGAACGAGAAGATGGCTGCCATCATAAAGCAGGCTAGTTTTCGCATTGAGCACTTCCATTTTGAGGACGGTAAGGGAGCAGCCTCTGTCTCTACTAGCTTATTCGTTATGCACCCTGATTACGACTCCCGGTGGGATTCCTTCTGAAAGGGCGTTGGTACCTGCCGGGATTCGATATACTGGTCGAAACGGATATTCCTGCCGGTTTTTCTCGCCCTGGAGGCAAAGAAGGTTTTCATGCTTTACCGTGCCCTGGTCACCCTGTTCGTCCTGCTGTTCTTCGCCCCCGCTGCGAAAGCGGAAAACTGGCCACAGTGGCGCGGCCCACATGCCAACAGCGTTGTGCCGGCCGGGGATTACCCGGCACGCTGGAGTGCGGAAGAGGGAGTCCTCTGGAAGGTCGACCTGCCGGGAAAAGGAAGCTCCACCCCCGCTATCTGGGGAGACAACCTGTTCCTGACCTACAACGTCGGAACCGCAGCAAACACCCTGGCGTGCCTGGATCGCCAGGGGAAGGAAAAATGGAAGGTGGAGCTAGGAACGGCCATTGCTGGAAAATACGGGATTGCCAGCGGGGCTAATCCCTCGCCTGTGACCGATGGCACGTACATCTATGTTTTCTTCAAGAGCGGGGACCTGGCATGCCTGGATTTTGACGGCACGATCGTCTGGCACCAGAATGTCCAGCAGCTCTTCGGCAAGGACACCAGCGACACGATCTGGTGGGACATGGGAACATCCCCGGTCCTGACTCGTCGCTCCGTTGTACTCGCTTACCAGCGATCTGCGGCAAAAAAAGAAGGCGCCGAAAAGCCCCCCACCTACTCCGACAATTCCTTTGTCGTTGCCTTCGACCGGAAATCCGGCGAGGTGAACTGGAAGCAGGACCGCAACCTGAAAGCCCCCAGGGAATCTGCCCAAAGCTACACAACCCCGCTGGTGATCGGCCATGGCATGAGTCGGATCCAGGCGATCGTCGTGCTGGGTGCCGATCATGTAACCGCACACGATGAGACCGACGGAAGGGAACTCTGGCGATTCGGGACACTCAACCCCAATCACGAGGAGTACTGGCGCAGTATCGCCTCGGCCACGTTCAACAAGGACTACATCTTTGCCCCCTACGCCCGCGGGGGAAGCCTGACCGCCATCAAGCACGGTGGGGACATCGATGCGGGCGAGTCCCGTCTGCACTGGGTAATCGAGAACGTCAGCTCAGACTGCGCCACCCCGATTGCCAGCGGGGGGAAGGTCTACAGCGGCACCGACCGTGGCATGCTGACATCGATCGACATCGCCACGGGCGAGATCGACTGGCAGATTGAACTGGAAAAGAGCGGGAAGCGCTACAAGTCCTCACCCATCCTGGCCGGCGACCGGATCTACTGGGCACGGGAAGACGGCGCCATCTTTGTTGTGCAGGTTGGCACAGAGCCAAAACTTGTCAGCAAGAATGAAATGGGGGAATCGATGGTGGCCACGCCCATCCTTGTCGATGGCCAGCTCTTCCTGCGGACACTGGATCATCTCTATTGCATCGGCAAGTAGGTCGCGGCACTCAGGGTTGCATGCCGCCACGGATCGCACCTGCCCCGGTGGCGCCATAATTGTCGATAAAAACCGGGTCCAGCGGGCGGCTGTTGGGAACGGCCAGCCAGATCCTCAGCAGATGGCGGCGGAGGGCCGGGTCCTCGTGATCCTCAAAGGCAAACCGGCGGTGGAAGTTAACCCAGTTGTTGACCAGCAGGATGTCCCCCCGTTGCTGGCGAAACTGCACATGTAAAGCGTTCTCCTCGGCCACTTCTTCGAGAAAGTCCATCGCCTCGATCTGTTCAGGGGTACAGTCCGGAGCGTCCTCGGACTGGTGGGCGCGGTCCACCAGGACGCGCAGAAAGCATCCTGCAAAATGGCCCTCCCGGAACGAGAACACCGGCTGGCGACAAAAGGGCAGGGTATTGCTGGTATCCACATTGTGCCGCAGGTAGGGGAGAGGCTGCAGCAGCGCGTCCAGCAGGTCGGGGCGGCGGTGGAGGATCTCATTGTAGAGAGTCACGCTGCTGACGAGCTGGTTTTCACCTCCCTGCCGGGCCTGGCGAAGACAAAGGAAAGCTATCACGTCACAGCGATCAGTATGAAAACTCAACCGCTTTCGAGTGTTGGGTCCCCGGGCCTGGGATTGGCCAACCCGGAAACCTTCATCTCGCACGTGAAAGAATCTTTGTCCCGTGGCTGTCTGGGAAACAGCGGTGCCGATCTGACACATCATCGCCCAGAAAGCACATGCCGCCTGCTCCTCATCCAGCGTCTCAACCGGAAATCCCTTGATCATGGCAGCCCCGCTTCCATGCTCCAGGTCATGCTGTACCGTGCTCAGCCGACCTGCCAGCCGGGGCATCACGTAGTCGCTGGCAGAAGTTTCCTGCCAGGCACGTCCGGACTCAAGAACAGGCTTAATCGCCATCACCAGCTCGTGAATGTCCTCCTCGTCGAGTGGGAGCTGCCAGTCCGGTCGCCCCAGCAGCTCACTACCTCGCCAGGCAGCAGGGATCTCCAGGGGCTCACCTCTCCCCGAACCAACCATGAACTTCCTCCCGGGACTGGAAAACGCACGTGCACGATACCA
>CAYYZW010000195.1:0-3329 GCA_964476375.1 uncultured Pirellulaceae bacterium | reverse complement strand
AAGTCCGAATCGTGCACGAGCTCGATCGGGATCTGGCAATTGGGGCAGCGGACCTGCATGGGCGACCGGTCGTTGTCGAGGGGCTGGATGGAAAAGCACTTGTGATATTATTCCGCAGCGGGGCGGATGAATCTAGCCGATCGATTCGGGACTCGGCGGCGGGGCGAGGAATATAGCTCGAAATTCCCCTGTTCGGGTGTTTCCCGGTGGTAGCAAGACTCGACAATTCGGAAAAACCGGGATGAGATGGAGGTTGTATTGGCGATCGCGGGGAACTCCGTGGGAAGTTTGATCGACAGGCCGGCGGATTCTGATTTATGCTTAGGGTTTCCACGGTTGATTCCCGTTTCCAGGGGCGTGCCTGATGTCCTCCGAGACTGCCAGTACGAACGCCGCACCGGTTCGCCAGAACTGGATTCTGGGCCCCGCGCAGGACTGGCTATTGATCATTGCAGCGCCGCTTCTTGGCCTCTTGTTTGTGATCGTCCTCTTCCAGCAGTGGGGGTTGCGGGGCGTGTTGCTGGCGGTCTCGATCTACAACATTGCCCATCACCTGCCCACCTTCGTGCGGATCTACGGGGACCGGCGGCTGGTAGAGCGGTTCCGCTGGTCATTGCTGCTGGGGCCACTGGTCCCCTTTTCGCTGGCGATGGGGACGGTCTTTTACGTGGTTCAGAGTGGCCGGCCGATCTCTTTCATTTATCACCTCCTGATCGTGCTTGTACTCTGGGCACCCTGGCACCTGTTGATGCAACATTATGGATTTGTCCGTATTTATGATCGCCGGAACCTGGCACCCCGGCGGATTGCCGCCCGCATGGACCTCTGGGTCTGCTGGACGTGGTTTGCCTACCTGCTGGCCGCTTCCCTGGACTGGCTGCCGAACATTCTTTACGAGGCCTACTACAACCAGGGCCTGGAGATCGTTTTTTCCCTGAATGAAAACGTCTTCCCGATCCTGCAGGGGGCTCTCCTGGGGGCAGCCGTGGTGATGACGGTCGTTTACACCGGATACCTTGTCTGGTGTCACCGCAGGGGTTTTTTCATCAGCTGGGCGAAACTCCTGCTCTGCGCCGTGACGCTTTTCTGCCTGGCGGTGTCGTTTCTGCCAGGTGGACTTGTGAGCCGTTACGTGGCCGGCTGGAGTTTTGCGCTCGGTTTTGCCACGCTGAGCGTCGTCCACAACACCCAGTACTTTGCGATTGTCTGGAAGTACAATCGCAGCCTTGCCCGGAAGAAGGAGAATGTGCGCAGCAAGGCTTTTCGGCAGGTTTTCACTGCCTTCTGGCCCGCCGTCCTGGGGGCCTACCTGGTTATCAGCATTCTCTATGGCATGGCCCTGGCCCATAATTTCCATGAGGCCAACTCACTGCTGCAAAACCCCTGGCTTGTCGGCCTGGTGTTTTCGCTGGCATTTCCCTCCGAGATGATGCATTACTTTTACGACGGGTTTATCTGGAAGGTGCGGCACCGGGAGAACCGCCAGCACCTGGACATGGGGCCGAGCAGGCAGGAAACCTCCTGGTCGGATCGACAGGAGGGCGAAAGAGTGATTCCGGTGCTCGGTCGCCTGGTCCTGTACCTGGGGCTCCCGATGATCGTGGTGATGTGTGGTTTCTGGATGAACCGGCAGCCCGATGTCGTTCGCGCGCCGGAGAGCCTGGCTCGCAATGCCCGCTCGCTGGACGAGCTCGAGAAGGCGGAAAAGGGGATTGCCGCTGCTGTCAAGCTTGAACAACAGATGGCCCTGGTGCGGCCCCGGGCGATGCACCATGTCAAGCTGGGGGACCTTTATCACTGGCAAACTTACCTAGCGTTCATGCGAGCCCGGGCCGAGGGGCGCCAGGTAGCCCAACAGCAGGTGGACCGGCTGCAGCAGCAGGCCCGGCAAAGTTACCGCAGGGCACTGGAGCTTCCGCCTCCCCTTTTTCGGGGTGGGGACGTGAAGCTGATCGACCGGCGCGAAATTAACGACCGCGCCGACGGCCTGAAACTCCCACCGGGGGTGCAGCGAGCCATTGATGCCGCCCCCACGGAAAACAAGAGGCCGCGGTAATAACGAAGGATCGTTTGGCCTGCGCAAGGCCACCCCTGGAACCGGTTCCCCCTCAGGCGGTCTCTTCCGCAGGATCGGTTTCCAGCCAAAGGTCGTGCGTTGGTCGCGAGCCACCTGTCCTGGCGTGCTCGCGGGACCTGGATTGGGACGGGGTGCGGGCTGAACAAGATTGAGACGCACCCGGCAATGGCCGATAATAAGTTACATGGACGGCGGGAAAAACCATGCCAGGCCGAATCGATGGACAGGAGATCCTGCCCGTGCTGCGATGATCGTTTTCATCCTGGCTGTGGGACTTTCCGGCTGCAAGGGAGAGCCGGAACCCGGTGTCGTTCCACCCGGGACGGATGGGTCGCTCGTCAATTCGGACGTGCCACCGATTCCAGGCAGCCCTTTCCTGAACGTGGCCGGTGCCAGCTACGTGGGGAATGACCGCTGCATTGAGTGCCATGCCGAGGAACACGAGAATTACATTCATACCGGGATGGGCCAGTCGCTTGGCGATATCGACCTGGCAGTGGAACCGCCGGAGGGAGAGGTTCTTCACGAGCTGTCCGGGCGCCGTTACCGCATCTATCACCAGGATGGCCAGATGTTTCACCAGGAACGGGCCATGCGGGACGTGCGTGAACAGGTTTTGGAGGATCACCCGGTACGTTACGTGATCGGCTCGGGACACCATTCGCGCAGCTACCTGGTAGAGCTGGAGGGGTTTCTTTACGAGTCGCCGGTGACCTGGTACCCGGCATACGAAAAATGGGGTATCTCGCCGGGCTATGATGAGCCGAACCAGCCAGGTTTTAAAAGGGCGGTTGGCCAGAAATGCCTGACCTGTCACGCCGGACAGTCGGAGGTGATTGGCGATGCGGTCAACAAGCTGGAAATCACCGAGCACTGGATCAGTTGTGAACGCTGCCACGGGCCCGGTTCGCTGCACGTGGAGAAACGGCTCGCCGAGACCGGCGGCGATGGGGGGAAGGGTCTCGATAACACGATCGTGAACCCGGCCCATCTTTCCAGGGAGCTCTCGGAGGATGTCTGTTCCCAGTGTCACCAGGGGTTTCCCGGGATGGCTTTTGTCCGGAATCGTCAGTTCGAGGATTATCGCCCCGGTCTGCCGCTGCATTCCTTCCGGCTGGATTACCGGTACGACCAGGAGGACGGGGAGATGACGATCGTGGGGCACATGGGCCAGATGAAGCGGAGCACCTGTTACCAGATGTCCGAGATGACCTGTACAACCTGCCACAATCCCCATGACCTGCCGCCGCGT
>CAYYZW010000194.1:0-5371 GCA_964476375.1 uncultured Pirellulaceae bacterium | reverse complement strand
ATGATTTGCTCCCATATCGGTCGATGCTACATGTTGTCACCCTGGGCGAGGGGATGGCCCCGTTACTGGACTGCCGGCGACTTGGTGAGTCGCTGGGAGTCCCCGGATTAATGGTGAAGGACGAATCGCAACTTCCCACCGGGAGTTTCAAATCGCGTGGCTTGTGTATGGCGATCACCATGGCGAAGCACTTCGGAGTCGAGCGGATTGCGATTCCGACGGCCGGAAATGCCGGCGGTGCAGCGGCGGCGTATGCTGCCAGGGCCGGGCTCGAGGCATTTGTATTCATGCCTGGGGACACCCCTGCCATTAACCAGTACGAGTGTGCACTGGCCGGCGCGCACACGTTCCGCGTGAATGGGTTGATTGACGCCTGTGGGCGGATCGTTCGTGAAGGCATGGAAGAAATGGGATGGTTTGACCTCTCCACCCTCAAGGAACCCTATCGGATTGAGGGGAAAAAGACGATGGGGCTTGAGCTGGCGGAACAACTGAACTGGGCATTGCCCGACGTTATCGTTTACCCGACGGGAGGCGGGACGGGGCTGATCGGAATGTGGAAGGCCTTCCAGGAGCTCAAGGCCCTGGGGTGGCTGAAAACGGACCGGATGCCGCGAATGGTGTCTGTGCAATCCAGCGGCTGCGATCCGATTGTTCAGGCGTTTGATAACGGCCTTCGCTTTGCGGAGCCAGTAAAGAACGCCGAGACAATCGCTCGGGGTATCCGCGTCCCCGGTGCCGTCGGCGATTTCATGATTCTTGACGCGATCCGCGAAAGTGGGGGGTGCGCGATTTCGGTGCCGGAGGAATCCATCCGCGACTGGATGGCCGAGGCAGTTTCAAGGGAAGGAATTTCCTTCTGTCCGGAATCCTCCGCGTGCGTTGCGGCAGTGGATTCCCTTGTCAGCGCCGGGAAAGTGGGCCGAGACGAGAGGGTCGTCGTCTTCAATACCGGCGCCGTACAGAAATACCCGGAAACGATCGCGGTAGATCTTCCGGAATTGGATTGCACGCGGGCGATCGACTGGGATGGACTCAGGGATGCCTGCCGGGCACCTGAATAACATCATTCGTCGCCATACGTGTCATGAAGCAGCGCGACGATATCTCGCATCTGATCGCGTGCGGATTTCGGTTCGAGAAGCTGCGCCTCGCTGCCAAGTGAGAGCAGGCGCGGAAGAATCTCAAGCGGATGGCTGGCGTCCACGCGAAGCGTCCAGGCATCATCAGGGCCTTGTTCCAGATGTTGATCCGGGTACCAGGGGTCCTCCCGAAGGCGCTGGGCCGCGGGGTCCGTGAGGAGTATGGTGTAACTCTCTTTCTTGTTTCCGGCAAAAAGCGTGGCCTGGCCTTGCATCTCCCGTTCAAGGTCGAGGTCCTCGGGGAGAGTGAACCAGCTATCGAGGGCGACAGCTCGTTCAACCCGGTCAATCTTCCAGTGGCGCACGCGGGAGGCACTTTCCGGCAACTCGGCATCTGCCGCGATAATATAGATGCTGGAAATATAAACAATGGTTGCATAGGGTTCGAGTTTCCGAAGTTCTGCTTCCTTGCCAGGCGCCTGGTAAACGATTTCCACGTGACGGTGTTCCTGGATGCCGCGCTGAAGAGTTTTCAGAATCCCTAGCTTTTCCGTGTAATCCTTCGGCGTGGTGCCAAGAACAAAAAGTGTGTCCCGATGCCGCTCATAATGATTGCTGATGGAGGAGGGGATCTCGTCAAGTAATTTCGACCAGAATGACTCAATTCCCTGCCAGAACGGAGTCCCCTGCAGGGGCATCAACAATTCCCTGGCGAGCGAGAGTGAAATCAGTTCCGTGGCCGACGCATTCACCTTGAAGCCCTGCCGCACGCCGTCGCCGGCTTGCCAGATTCGGCCTCGCGGGCTGTCTGTGGCGTGGATGTCGAAACCGGCGTGCTGTAGTGCTTCGATATCGCGTCGAACGGTCCGTTCGTGCAGGGAGGAGAGTCCGAGTTCATCGACAATCGTTTGCCGCAACTCCGCAAGCGTGGCCCCATACCGGAGTCCTTCGAGGACCTGGAGAATCTTGTGGTGACGGATTAATTGTTCATTGCGGGCCATGGAATTGCCGCGGATATGGGCGGCGAGGGTGGAAACGGAGCCGGAAGCACATTAAACATCTCCTGGCAGCAGGGGGGGAAGTGGGCATTCAAGCAGTTCGGTGACAGCCCGCAGTAATTCGGCTTCTTTAACGGAAATGTGGCCGTCAGATGTGACGCCGGCGACGCACGCGGCAATCATTTTTTCCTTGTGTTTAGGCCGAAGCCGAGCCAGTTGAGTCACCGCGTCGTCGAGCAACGTGAGGGAACATTCAGAGGTCGAAAGGGGTTCCCATGAAAGGTCGAGTTCCGCTGTGCTGGCTTCAAAAGCCACGGAAAACGCCTCGCGGCTGGAATGGCCCGCGTAGCAAAGAGTGGATAGCAGGAGCCGTGCAGGGCCCGTCAGCTGGCCGAGAGTCCTGGAATTCGTGGTCTTGTGAAACCGGTTGCGTTGATGAGCCTCGAGGTGGTGGATAAGGGAACGCTGGAGCGACCATTCAAAGAGGGTGATCTTCTTGTCCGCAGCCACCAGGGCCTGGATGTTGGATTTAAATTGGCGGTAATATTCAGCGGGAAGAGCGCGGAGGGAGGATTTACATATTTCAAGGAGTGGTAAATACAGGGGCCGGGCAAGCTCGTTCAGATCGCCAATCGATTCGCGTGTGAGGCGAAAAAGATCCTCGCTGGATTGGTGCTGGAGTATCTCGAGTTGGGCAGAGCGGTTTGCGGATTCCCTTTCGTCAAGCAGAAGCGCGTAAACGACAGCGCGGGCCGAATACGCCTCGTGGGCCCGATCCAGTACTCCTGCCGGAATCTGGTCCTTGAGATGGCGGGCGTAGGAGACGTGGGCCGCGGTGGGGGTTCCCACCTGGTTGTCGATGCGTGATGCGTCCTGGACCGGGACGGGTTCGGCCGCTGGTGACGCGGAAGGGCCGGCGAAGCCGGCAACCCCGGGTGTCATATCGGCGCCGGTCGCCATTGCGGATTGCATGGTCTTTTCATATTCCCAGGATGCGTCGATACGAGTGATCCGTTCCTCCAGCGGAGGGTGGGTTGCGAAGGCAGCCTTCATGGCGAGGGAGAAGAACATGTGCCGTGTCTCGGTAACGTGGGGGTTGCTTATGGTGGATCCGGAGTTAAATCCACCGATCTTCTTGAGGGCGCCGGCAATACCGTCCGGATTACGCGTAAATTGCACCGCCGACGAATCCGCAAGAAATTCTCTTTGCCGACTGATCGCGGCTTGGATCAGGGCGGCCGCCAGTCCCCCGAGGGATCCGGCCAGGTAGAGCAATCCACCGGCGGCGAGTAATCCCGCCCCCACTCCGGCGCCCTCTTTTTTGTTCCCGCGACTGCTGTGAACACCGATGCGAAAAAGAATGTAGCCAATCGTACTGAGCAGGCATATTCCAGCGAGGATGCCGATCAACCGGAGGTTGAGTTTCATGTCGCCATTCAAGATATGGCTGAACTCGTGGGCAACGACACCCTGGAGTTGATCCCGGGTCAACTGTTCAGCACATCCGCGTGTAATTCCGATCGCCGCGTCGTCGAGTGAAAACCCCGCAGCGAATGCATTGATACCGAGTTCGTTATCGAGAAGATAGATGGCCGGCACCGGACACCCGGCGGCAATGGCCATTTCTTCGACGACATTGACAATTCGTCGCTCCAGCGGGTCGGATGTGCCTGAATTCAATTCACGTCCGCCAAGGCTTTCGGCAATTGCAGGGCCCCCTGCTCGTAACGCCAGTGTTTTGAAAAGACTCCCAATGCCGATCACGGCACATACGCCCACGACAACCATGAAAAAGACGTAGGCATGATCGGATGTGGGGATGCCTGGTCCCCCCTGCGATCTCATCAGAAAAGTCACAGGAAGCCAGACAATCAAGATCAGCCCGAGTACCGCAAGGACATAAATCGCAACCAGCTTCGTGGTGTTCCGTCGAGCCTTGTCCTGGTGCTCAAAGAAGTTCATCACCATGTCAGCGGCCCTTCAGCTCACGCTACCGCCGGGGTGAGCTCGAAAGACCTCCCTGGTGACGCGAAATGTCGGCGTGGAAACCTATGTGAACTTGACTTCAGGAGCTTCTCGAACAGAATCGTCTTCAATTTCCCAGAGGGGGGAATCATCCGTGAAGCCAAACATGGACGAAAACAGGATTTGCGGGAATCGCTTCCTGAAAATATTGAAACTGGTGCATGAATCGTTGTACGACTGCCTCGCAAAGGCAATCCGGTTTTCCGTGGAGACCAATTCTTCTTGCAGGTTCGCCATGGTCTCATTGGCCTTCAGATCCGGGTAGGCTTCGGAGACGGCCATGAGCTTGCTCAGGGCGCCGGTCAGCATGTTTTCCCCGCCCATCAGATTCTTCAAGGATGCGGCGTTTGTAAGATCCAGCCCCTCCAGGTTAATGGTGCACTGGTTGCGCGCGGAGATGACCGCCTGCAACGTGTCCTGTTCATGCGCCATGTAACCCTTGACCGTTTCGACGAGCGGGGATATCAGGTCATGGCGGCGCCGGAGCTGGACATCAATCTGCGACCATTGGTTCTTGTATCGTTCCTGGGCGGTCACCAGCCCGTTATACGTGGAGTAGGCGATCATCAGAATCACCAGCAACAGCAACAGCATGCCGGCGACGATGCAAATCAGAAAGATCATACCGCCGCTGAGGGCGAGAAGATTGCTGGCATACATGGTTGGAAACTCCAAAAAACAACATCGTTTATTCCACCCGCCCAGTGCGGCTGGTCAACGTTCCGTGAGTCTAGCGAAAGAGAAGTAATCACGTCAACCAATCATCGAGTTGACAGTCGGGGAGTGCGGTCTTACGATGCCATCCGCAGAGAGGCAGTGGTCTTCGGAAATGGGGTGCATATGACGGACGCGGGGGGGAAGCATGCAGTCATCCTTCTGAGCGGGGGGCTCGATTCCGCCGCGGTCCTGGCGATCGCTGTGAACGACGGATTCGTGTGCCACGCGTTGAGTTTCCGGTATGGGCAACGACATGAACAGGAGCTTGCCGCTGCCGAGAAGGTCGCGCGTACACATGGAGTGAAGGAACACCTGGTGCTGGATATCGACCTGGCGCAATTCGGTGGTTCGGCGTTGACCACGGAATTGGACGTGCCGAAACACTCCGACGTGACAGAAATCGGAGACGGTATCCCGGTAACGTATGTGCCGGCCAGGAATACGATTTTTCTCTCACTCGGTCTGGCCTACGCGGAAACGCGGCGGGCAGGGACCATATTCATAGGTGTCAATTCGCTCGACTATAGCGGGTACCCCGACTGCAGGCCG
>CAYYZW010000193.1:0-7501 GCA_964476375.1 uncultured Pirellulaceae bacterium | reverse complement strand
GCTGGATTGACTCCCTGGAGAAGATCTAGCAGGCATGGAATCCAGGCTGGAATCCTCCTGCCCGATGACCTACCCCAACCGAGGTCCGAACGCGGAATGTCGCGAATTGCACTTGCCATTATCACGCTGCTGATATCTGCTGCCGGCGCTATCGTGTGGCAGATGGAAGGTGGCGATACCGCCGGGCCGGTCCTGGTGCGGGTGGGAATCGTACTGGCGGCCATCTGGCTGGCGATGCCCCAGCTGAAGGGATCCTTCAAGAGAATCGGGGGCCAGTACGCCTTCCTGATCGCCATTGCCGGCGTGGTAATGATTCTCTCCCCCAAGGGGATCAAGGTCATTATCCCGGTCGTGGTACTTGCCGCCCTGGCGCTGGGAGGACTTCAGATCGCCCAGCGGTTCTTCGGGTCGAGTGTCTCAGGGTCACGAGAAGATTCTTCCAAACCTGGCAAAGACAAGTCCTAGCCGATCTTTGCTTTCAGCTCTGTGAGCAGTTCCACCGCCTGGCCAATCTCCACTTTCTGCCTCTCGGGCTCCGAGGCAATCTCCCGCTCGATCGTCAGCGGACCGGTATAACCGAGTTCATCCAGCGTGCGGAGGTAATCTTCCATTCCCACGTCTCCCTCGCCAAGCGGCGTTTCCGCTCCCCACTCCTGGCCCGGGTTCTCTGCCCAGGTCCCATCCTTGCAGTGAATGCTGCGGACATAAGCCCCCACCTGCCGCAAGGCGGCAATCGGCTCGCCGGTCCCGTAGAGGATCATGTTCGCCGGATCGAAGTTGATGAAAAGGTTGTCCCGCTCAACATCCCCGATAAACTGCAGCAGGCCGTCGGCACTCTCCTGCCCGGTCTCCAGGTGCAGGCTCTGCCCGTTATTCTTGCAGTGATCACAGACATCCCGGGTCACCGCCAGCACATCCTGGTAAAGCGGATCTGCGGTGTCGTGGGGGATGAAACCGAGGTGCAGGGCAACCACATCGCAGCCAAGCAGGCGGGCGAAATCGGCAATTTCCTTCATCTCCTGCGTTCGTTCCGCACGTGTTTCTGGTGGAACGAGTCCCACGGTCCGTACCACGGTGGGAATGTCGGCATAGCTTTCCCCTTCAAACCCGCCAAAGACGGCGGTCAGCGTGATCCCCAGTTCCTCCAGGCGTGCCAGGAACGCACTGGCGTTCTCCTCGGTACGGGATTCCTTCGCCGGGGCATGTAACTGGATGGTCGGTACTCCCAGCTCGTGGGCGACCTCCAGCTTCACACCCAGCCCCGCATCCACACTCGTAAAAACTCCGATTGGCCACTTTTCCATGATTTTTCCTCCTGGCTTTTCCCATCTTTACCGGGACCGTTATTCCGGCCTCAGCTATTCTTCACAAGGGACGCGGTCTCCTCGGCAACGCTGCTGCCATCTGGCGTGGCATCACTATCGATATCAAACCATTCGTTCTCGAAACTCACATAGCCACTTTCGCCCGCCATCGATTTCTTGATCGCCACATTCGCCGTGAGGGCAATAACCGCATCTCCCATGGCCACTTCGGGACGACACTTCGGCAGGTTCTCCGCATCGCGATTCTTGATGCAGTAAGCCCAGTGTTCAATCTCCTCGGTATACCCCCGGCTGACCGGTCCGGTTTCCGCCGACTGGGCGACCGGGGCATCCTCGCCGCTGGCCTGCGTGTCGAGCGTGGCGCCACCTCCATCGGCCTTCACACCCACCCGGGTACTGGTGCTGGAACCCTGGAACAGCATCACCTCTTTTTCTCGTTCCAGGACCAGCGTCCCCTTGGTCCCCATCACGACCTCCCCATACCCCCCGTAACCATTTCCATTGATCGAGGAATAGGTCACGACAATCTTCTTGTTGGGATCCTGGCTGTAATCGGGGATACCTCCGTCACTGGGAACTTTGTTGACCGCGTCTCGGTACCCCACGTCAAACTTTGCCTCATACCCCGGGCCCGGGAACTCGAACATGCAGTAGACATGGTCCTCGGCATGACGATCCTCTGGAAAAACATGCCGTCCGCCCACCGCATGCACTGTCAGCGGCTTGGCCTTTTTCCCGTCCTTGCGAAGGGCCGAGATAAAAATACTGGCAGCGTCCAGCTGGTGGCTTCCAAGTTCTGCCATCAAGCCGCCACCGGTGCGCTCCCAGAGTCGCCAGCGGCAGAGTTCTTCCAGCGCCGAGCGGGTACGTCCGTCGAGCTGGAAATCACCGTAACCGTGCTTTGTCGCATCAATCGACTTGTCCTCATCCCATTTCTTCCACTGGGCAAGCCGGTTCTTCATTAACTCGTATGCCAGCGGATCTTTCTGGCGTGGCAGTTCTTTTGTCCACTTCTCAATCCGGTCCGCGATCACATCGATCCGCGCATCTCCTCCCAGCGGGATCTCACCACCGGGCAGTGGTTGTTGCCAGCTATCCCGGCCGGGCAGATTCCCCCGATGCCACTGGGCCCGGATGTGGTGAATCTCACCAAGCAGACCGTACTGGATCAGGTTCACCGCGTTATCGTAAAGCACGCTGTAATGTCGCTGGTGACCGGTTGCCAGCAGCAGTTCCTTTTCAGCAGCCAGCCGGGACATGACCTTGCACTGGGCGATATTGTGGGCCATCAGTTTCTCGGTCAGCACGTGCTTGCCCCTCATCAGTGCTTCACATGCAACCTGGGCATGCAGGTGCAGGGGCAGGGCAATGATCACCGCCTCGACCGAATCATCGTCAAGCAACTGGTGGTAATCATCGGTATAGACGTTGACCTGTTTGCGGGCCTGCTCTTCACTCGTCCATCCATATTTCTTTAACAGGCCGGGCCGGGCAGCCTGGGCAGCCGGGCTGGCGTAGTCCCCGTGAAAGGCCCGGTGAATATTGTACGGTCGAATATCGGCAATCGCGGTTCCTGGACATAATCCGGGTTGATTGCCCCGATCAACACGCTCCCCTCATCCCCCGTACCGATCACGCCCACACGGACAGGATCTGCCACTTTCGAATAACCGAAATAGGCAGCCCCCAGGCCCCCCCCGGAGATCGCGCCGGTAGCGACGACATTCTTGAGAAAGTCCCGCCGGGTGAAACCCACGGCATCATAGTAGTTATCCCGGCCGACTTGTTTTTCTTCGGGTGTGAGGTTCATGCTTCTTTCTCCTGGCCTGCAACCTTTTTCTTCTTGTCATCACGCTGACGACGCTTGTACTGAATAAAATAATCAAGTCCTGCATAGTTCCCGGCAGAAGTTGTCACGAGGACGACCAGTCCTGCCAGCTCGATGACCTGGTAATAGACCGGGGCCGCCCCCACCGCTCCGGGCCACTGGGAGGCGATCACCGAAAGCAGGAACATGCCTGCCAGTGTCGACGCCGACCGCAGCAGTAGCCCCAGGAACAGGCACAGCCCCACAACCAGGTCAAAGTAGGGGATGATCCTGTCAACCGTAATCGAATCGAGGGGCCGCCGCCCCAGCTTTTTTATTCCCACGTGAGAGTCTCCGGCCTGGTCCGCAGTGGCCAGGCCGTTCATGTCATGTTCCAGCCCCCCCCACATCTTGTCGATTCCGGAAAGCAGCCCCGCCCGGTCCTTACGCAGATCTCCCTCCAGCTTCTCTCCCTGCTCACGCAGGCTGGTAACGTCTGTATAGACAGCGTCCTGATGCTGTCCTTCCCGGCGTTCCAGTTGCTTGAAATACTTGAGGATCTCATCCCGGTTGGTTTTCACATACCAGTCATACTGCCCCAGGTACGATGACAGGATTTTTTCTGACTCTGCCTGTTGCTCCTTGTCAAATCCATAATAGTCAGCGACGTCCGCTCTGAAATTCCGCCAGGCCTTGCGCGTCGGCTCCCCCTGGATAACCAGGTCGCCTTGCTTGTTATGCGCCATCCCCAGCCGATCGCGTCCCTCACGATCCCAGACCATCCCCTGGAAGCCTGGTGCCAGGGGCCCCTTGGCATTGGAGAGGAATCCGGTCGAGGAAAATCCCCCCCCCAGCTTGGCGGTCCCTTCGCTGAAGAAGTGAAGCCCTATCATCAATCGCAGAATAACGATTGCCACGATCGTGCGTGAAGCGAGTTTTTGTTTTGAATTCGACAGCAGACCGTTCCTTCACCTGGTACCAGCCGGTCCGTATTACCGAGCAACATCCAGGTCGTATTATCCACGATCATGGCGGTCTCGCCAAGTCGACCGCTTCCGGGAGGTACCCAGCCAGGAGCCGCGATGCTAGGATCGGTTTTAAGCAGACAGGTTCTGACCCCCGTTCATCCAGCTCACCGAAAGCCTCCCGTGTCCACAAGGAAAGTCGTTCTCTGTTACCCGGTGGAGGCCCGGCATTGTGAACAGATTGCCCGGGTCGATCCTGCCATCGACCTGGTGGATGCAGGCCAGTCGGAGATCGCCGAAAAAATCCTGGAAGCGGATATCTTCATTGGCCACGCCAAGGTCCCGGTCCCCTGGGACGAGGTCGTCCGGCAGGGCCGCCTGCAGTGGATCCAGTCATCCGCTGCCGGCCTGGACCACTGCCTGGTTCCGGCCGTACTCGATTCTGCCATTCCGGTCAGCGGGGTTCCCGGCCTGTTTGCCATCCAGGTTGCCGAGCAGACGCTCGCCATGCTGCTTGGCCTGGTTCGCAGCATGCCCACTTTTTTTCGTGCCCAGCAGCTGAAGGAATTCACGCGCCGCCCGACCCGGGATCTGCATGGGATGACCGTGGGCATCGTGGGACTGGGAGGAAACGGGCGGCAGATTGCCAGGGTTCTTGCTCCACTGGGCGTCCGCATCCTGGCGACCGACCTGTTCCCCTGTCCGCCTCCAGGTGAGGTGGAAGTGGTCCTGCCTGCCGATCAGCTGGACTCGATTCTCCCTGAACTGGATGTCCTGATCCTCTCCGCCCCGCTGACTTCAGCCACCCTGGGCATGATCAGCCGGAAGCAACTGTCGATGTTGAAGCGGGGGGCGATCCTGGTCAACGTGGCACGTGGTCCGCTTGTTATCGAAGAGGATCTGGTCGCCGCCCTGGAATCCGGCCAGCTTTCTGGAGCCGCCCTGGATGTCACCGAGGTGGAACCGCTTCCTGCCGGCAGTCCCCTGTGGGAACTGCCGGGCGTGATCATCACGCCCCACGTGGGAGCCCAGTCCGGACGCCGGATCGACGAGACAACAGAATTTGTCTGCAAGAACCTGCGGCGTTTCCTGGATGGGGAACCACTTGAAAACCTGGTCGACAAGCAGATTGGATTCCCCCGTCCTCCCCACGCGATTGCCTGACCGTGGATACCCGGGACGGGAAGGTTTGAAGAATTCCAGCGAAAGACCCCTTACAGGATTCCCTGTCCGTGCTATTTTCACCTGTGGATGGCGAAAACGATGGAAACGGACTCGACCATCGCCCTCCCCGGATGCTAAACTTGCCGCCCGCTCGTGCCAGGCCGGATCGATCTCCTTCCTCCCTGGTGCCTGGAAAGCGAACCCAGAACAGGATGTTCATTACTGATGCCGCAGCCGACTGAATCTCTTGACCCCACCATCACCTTTGACAAACAGAGGCAGAAGGCGGAAGGACTTACCGAGAAGCTGGAAAAGCAGTACCTCGAGATCCTCTCCTCGCAGCGTCTCAACTGGACAGTCCACCACCATCTTTCACGTCTACTGGGTACCGGTGGCCAGGGCGCTGTCTATCTTTCGGACCGACGGGGTGCCGACGGCTTTACCATCCCGGTGGCCATCAAGGTATTCTCGCCGGAGGGCTTTATCGATGAGCCATCCTATGTCGAAGCGATGGGGAGGATCGCACGCATCTCCGCCCGGATCGCCCAGATCCAGCACGACAACCTCCTCAACCTTCACAATTTCGTGGATCGAAGCGGGATCCGGATCCTGGTGATGGAGTGGATTGATGGCTACGATTTGCGGCAACTGCTCAACAAGAAACGGCTGCTGCAGATCCGCGGGGAAGTGAGCCGGCGTCGCTGGGATTACATCAACCGGGTCATCGTCACGGCAGAAGAAAAACGGCCCCAGCTGCGGCCGGGCGTGAGCATGGCGATCATCCGTCATTGCCTGGCAGCCCTGGAATCCTTGCACCACGAGGAGATTATCCATGGGGACATCAAGCCGGCAAACATCATGCTCAAGCGGAGCGGGCTGGCCAAGATCATTGACATGGGATCTGCCTTTGCCATGAGTGATGTTCCCCCCTCCCGTTCCTGCACACCTGCCTACGCAGCACCGGAAGTACTCGAGGGAGAGCAGGCGACTCCCCAGAGTGACCTTGCTTCACTGGGCTACGTGCTGGTCGAACTGCTCTCCGGCCAGGCTCCTTTTGCCGGCCTCAAGAAGTACACGGACCTGGTCGCTGCCAAGCAGTCCCTGGCCGGGCGCCTGGACCAGATCCTGCCCGAGCAGGTTACCTCCAACGAGCTGTTGATGAGCTTTTGCCAGCGGCTGGTGGCCCGCAATCCGGAGGATCGTTTCCAGAGTGCCGAGGCCGCAGAACTGCTGGGGGACGGGGCCGCGGAATTCCAGCGGCAGCAGGTACTCAACGACGACCGCAACGAGTATGACCACGAGATCCACCGGTTACTGGAAGAACTCAAGGGGATCGAGGAACAGCCGGATCCTGGCGATCTGAAAAGCGGCGCAACCGGTTGACCTGGAGGGGCTATCAGCCCGATTCCAGGCCCTCCTTTCCGAGCACCTTTTTCTCCCCGTGTAGCAGACTCTCCTCGGCCGCCTGCATCAGGCGAAGTGCCCGGCAACTGTCTTCCAGGCTGTCGATATTCCTTACCAGGCTTGTCACACAGCGATGGAACAGCGTCAGCATCTGCTGTCCCACGGGACGATCCTGGTCCAGTTTCTCCACGTGCCTTCCCGCCTCATCAAACCAGACCAGCGTGGAAGGGAGGTCGACAAAGGCGACCCCATGCCGGCAACTCACCTGGAGTTCCGCGGGGGCCCTGAAATTCTCCGCTTCCTCCCATCCTGGTGGCACGGTTCTGCCATGATAAAGATCCGCCACCAGCTGCTCGTCGCCACCAAACTCCAGCTGAATCCTCCGCCAGTGACGATCGGTCATTCCAGCCGCATGGTCACTGGCTACCACAGCGGTCGCCGGCCTGTCCGCGATGTAACAACACCAGTCGATCATTTCCACCATCGCCTGCCAGCCTGGGTCCTCATTGGGAACTCGATACCTGCTCCCGGTGGCACGAAGTTCATCCGACCCCGGCTGGCTTTGCCTGCCATGGCATTGCAGCAACCAGGGGGGGCCCAGCCGGGTGGCCATCAGTTCGCGAAGTCTTACCGTGGCTGGCGTATGCCGGCGGGGCAATTCCACCATGAACGCAATTCCCGAATCCTCCACACGCTGTTTCACTTCACCAGAGCGTTCCAGGTCCAGGTCCAGCGGAGAGGCACAGTAAACAGCCTTTCCTGCATCGCAGGCAGCCAGGATCGGTAGAGGGCCGTACCAGTCGGGAGAACGCACCCGCACAGCCTCCACATCATCG
>CAYYZW010000192.1:0-4326 GCA_964476375.1 uncultured Pirellulaceae bacterium | reverse complement strand
GGGTCAACCGAAAGAACCTTACCGGTGCGTGATTGCTGCGAAAAAGGGGAATCAGCAGAAGCAGGTGAGCAAATCAACGACGTTTCCGCCGTCGTTCAAATAAGAGTGCCCTTATTTCCATTCGGTTGCCAATATTCGCCGATTCCGGGCGAATAGCCTGTGACGGTTCTATCACGGTCAACCTGATGAGGGGACTTTTTTCCGATGCATGCGTTTCTGTTTCTCACGCTCTGCCTGCCAATAACGAACCCGCTGCCAGATGGAACCCTGGTCGTGCTGCGCCATAGCAATCCTCTCGTGACAAGGGTCACCCAATCTCCCTGGACGCATATTGGCGTCCTCTTTACGGACGATGGAAAGCAATGGGTCTACGAAGCCTCGCCCGGGGGAGTTCGCCGCATGCCATTGTCCGACTTTGTCATCGATTCATATTCCCGGAGGCTCTGCTATAACAAGACGCCTTCCATGTACACCATGGCACCCAGGATCCCCTTTACGCCGGATGAAGTTGCCACCATGCATCGGTTTGCGAATGGACAGCTGGGGCGCCGGTATTCGTTAAAAGGAATTATCCGTGATCGCCCTGTCGAGGGTACGAACTGTGCGCAGTTTGTAGCGGCCACACTCCAGCAATCGGGCCGTTTCCGTTTCGCGAATACCTTTACGCAGACCCCCGCATCCGTGTTAAAGGGCCTTTCCCCGCGTTATGAAAAACCTACGCGGGTAGCCGCACCACCGGAGATTGCCAGGCAATCATGGTCTGACGCGACGGAACGCACCGCCGCGGATACCAGGCGCTGGCTGAAATGGTCGACCTGGGAGGCTCTCCGATTGTGGCGGGATTGAGCCACCCGACGGGCCCCCAATGTGTCGCGGGTCGGGTAGACTAATCTGGTGATGGAGTCGTCCATTTTCGTTTCGCCACTTCTTTCCCGGGGATCTTCGTGGTCACGACCCGCCGCCCAATGGACGCCTGGTTCCAGATGGGCGCCATTTCCGTAGCAACCTTCCTGTGTATGGCCATGTGGTTCTCCGCCTCGGCGGTGGGCCAGCAACTGCAGGCCGCCTGGGGCATATCGAGCGGCCAGGTGGCGTGGTTGACGATGGCCGTCCAGATCGGCTTTGTGGCTGGCACATTGTTCAGCGCGGCACTGAATTTGCCGGACCGGATGCGTGCCGAACGACTTCTTGCTGTCTCTGCTCTTGCTGGTGCTGCGGCAAATCTCCTGATTCCCGTGCTGGCTGGGGGGGAGACCGGCGAAAATAGATACTCTGCAGTTCTGGCACTCCGGTTCATTACCGGCATGACGCTGGCGGGGGTTTATCCGCCCGGGATGAAACTCATCGCAAGCTGGTTCGCCAGTCGACGTGGCCTTGCCATCGGTATCCTGGTGGGGGCCCTGACGCTCGGATCCGCCCTTCCCCACCTGCTGCTGGCAATCCGGGTGAGCCCCACCTGGGAAGGGATGATGTACATGGTGAGCGGATCGGCCGGCGTGGGCTCCGTTCTGGCGATCCTTTTCATACGATCGGGGCCTCACCTGGCTGCGTCCACGCGACTTGACTGGACATATTTCGTCAGAGCCTGGGGGGATGTCCCGCTGCGTCGAGCGAATTTCGGGTACCTTGGCCATCAATGGGAATTGTACGCCATGTGGACCTGGGCTCCGGCCCTCCTTTACGACAGCTTTGTGGCTGGCGACTATTCAAAAAGCGAGGGGCACATGGCGGGTTTTTCTGTGATCGCCGTTGGGTGTCTCAGTTGTGTCCTTGCGGGCTGGTATGCGGACCGTGCTGGGCGAACACGCACGACGATCATTAGTCTTTCCATCTCCGGCGCGTGTTGCCTGCTGGCCGGCCACCTGGCGGGTTACCCGATGGCATTGCTGGCCGTGTGCCTGGTATGGGGCGCGCTGGTGATCTGTGACAGTGCCCAGTACAGCGCATCCGTCACTGAATTATGTGACCCCCAGCTGGTTGGAACGGCCCTCACGCTCCAGACATGTGTGGGCTTTCTTTTGACGACAATTACCATCTGGCTGCTTCCGCCGCTGAAAGGATGGCTGGGGCCTGGCATCGCGTTCTCGCTCCTCGCCCTTGGCCCCGTGTTTGGAATATGGCACATGCTCCGCCTTCGGCGGATGCCGGATTCATCGCGGCTGGCTGGCGGAAAAAGGTAAGCGGCGAGAGCGGTTCTATTTGCCTTCGACCCAGAACAGGTGTTTTGCCGTGCGAATAACAAGCGAATCGCCCGCAACACCATAGGACGCCAGGCTGCGCTCCTGCAGGTCGTTCACGGACAATGACTTAAACTCGGTTCCGGCTTCGAGGACGGTACCAACGCCCGCCTCGCTAAGGAGGTAAATACGACCGGATGCATAAATGGGTGACGCGGAATAGGCCGCCCCGACGCGTTGCTGCCAGTGAATATCGCCTGTTCGGGCGTCCACGCAGCTCGCGATGCCACGGTCAGAGACCATGTATATCTCGTCCTCCACCAACAGGAGCGACGGGGTGTGAGGGGCGCCTTTTTGAAGCCGCCATCGAAGGTGGGTATCGGTGACATCTCCCTTTCCGTCCAGGGCGATCGCCAGAACATTCGGCGTTCCATAACCTGTTGCCATGTAGACCATGCCGTGGCCGAAAACTGGGCGAGGAATGCCCGAATAACCATCATAGCTCACCTTCCAGATCACGGACCCGACGCGCAAATCGAGTGAATGGACCACGTCTGTTCCGGGACTGATGACCTGCGTAACGCCATTGGCTTTGGTGATCGCGGGCGTGCTAAACGAGAACTTCCTCGTCGCATTCGAACTCCGCTCCCTTCTCCAGACCTCGCTGCCATCCCGGGTGTCCAGGGCGACGACAAACGCCTGGTCGGCACCATCCACGCTGAATACAAGCCTGTTTCCCGACACAACTGGTGACCCGCCATTTCCATGCACGGGGGCGTTCTGGATGGTCTGGTTTTTCCAGAGAATGGCGCCGCCCGTATCGCGGCAGGCCGTTCCCTGGTGTCCAAAATGAACATATAACCGGCCGCCGACAAGAACAGGCGTGGGGCTTGCGTGGCTATTTTTCCCATGGATTCCCGGAGCATCTCCGGGTTGTTCAAAAACGGGAGTCTGCCACAAGATCTTTCCGGTGCGAGAATCCAGGCCGATGACCTTGAGAACATAACCGTCGCCGGAGGGGACGGCGGCGGTCAGGTAGATATTCTTATTGTCGATCACCGGGGACGACCAGCCCTGCCCGGGAACTGGAACCTTCCATTTTACATTCTTGTCCGCATTCCATTGGATCGGGGGATTTGAATCCACAGCCACCCCGTTACCAAGGGGGCCTCGAAACTGACCCCAGTCCGCCGCCTCGAGAAGGTGGCCGGCAAGGATGAAAACCGCAATGCCAAGGATGGAAATAGTCTTTTTCATTGTGAGTCCTTTCTGCAGCACAACGTGCCGCAAGCGACAGCATATTTTAATTTCTTAGAAGGCTGGTCGGGATAAAACCAATGGATGTCTCCATCCAGGAGCCGCAGCTACAGCCACCCCCGCCCTCTGGTGAGAGCAACATGCCCCCTGCCGGTATGGTGCTGAGCCAGCAATCTGGCCGAAGCCGGCTCCAGGCACTCGTGGTCCCGGCATCCCTGTCCCATACCGTAACATTTCCCGAACGGAAGAAAAGTGCGCCCGTGGTCGCGGCGTAGGTGCCGCATCCGCCCATCGGAACCGTCTTGTCAAGAATGCTGCCATTGGTGATGTCAAAAGCCCGAGGTCTTACATAGAGCGTATTGCCAACGATCGCCGGCCGGGACATGTGCCCGCCATGATTATCACTTGGCCAGGGGAAATGGTTTTCCCAATTCGACGCACCCTGGTCGGCATCAAACACATAGACGTGATATTGCTTTTTGGATGACGCCACAAGGGAAAGTTTATTGCCGGAATGGGCAAGGTAAAACACTACGGTTCCCGGTTCCGTGGAGAGGGAATATTCCCAGAGTTTTTTACCGGTTTTCCGATCGAGCGCGACCAGGTACTGGTCCGTGAATAGTTTCTCGTCGGAAATCCTCCGGCTCTCCTTTTCGATCAGCTCCGGGTTCCTGGATTCCACGAAAAACACTCGTTCCGAACTGGCGGTCAACGTTGGGTTGACGAGAAGGCCGGAGGTATAGTTCCAGGCGATCTTGCCGGTATCCTTGTCGTAGGCGAATAACCGGTCGGAACAAATCTTGCCGGTGGCGTCGCCTCCCTTTGCATCGTACCATCCCTCGGCAGCCCCGCCCCAGAAATTCCGAAACGGTGCATCGGACCTGACGGAGGC
>CAYYZW010000191.1:0-7084 GCA_964476375.1 uncultured Pirellulaceae bacterium | reverse complement strand
GGTTTGTCCGTAACGGTCCCGGAGGGCGATGAATACCGCCCCACCATTGTCCCGGGGACTGTCCACCCAGCCGCAGAGAGTCGCCTCCTGGCCATTATTGTCCGCGCTAAGTTCACCGCAGGTATGAGTACGTAACAAGGGGATAATCCTGGGGGCTCGGCACACGGGATATCGAGTGCAACAGGTCGCCGCACCCTTTCCCGAGAGCAATCTTTCAAATACAGGGTAATCCGGTATTTTACCTTGGGATTCGTGGGGTGGCTAGGTTCGCGAGACAGCCAACCGGCAACAGGGGTGGTTCGGTCAGGAGGGCGCTTTTCCCATCATTTCCAGAAGGTGCCGGGCCATCACGGCCGGTTCCACGTCATCTGCCTGCTGGACCTGCCGGCAATCTTCCAGGCTGCGAAACCAGGTTTCCTGGCGGCGAGCAAACTGGCGCGTCCTGCGTTTGACCTGCTCGACCGTCTCCTCCCGTGAGACCTCGTCCTGGAGAAAGGCGATCAGCTCCCGGTAGCCGACAGCCTGGGACGCGGTCCGGCTGAGCGTGCCATAGCGTTCGATCAGGCCCCGCACCTCGTCTTCCAGGCCATCGACAAACATCTGGTCCACTCGCGCCTCGATTCTCTGGTGCAATCGCTGACGCGGCCAGGCCAGCGCCAGGATCTTGTGGCGACCTGCAGCAACCTGGCCCTCAAAATGAACCTGGCTGTGACTGATCGGCCGGCCCGTGATCTTGTAGACCTCCAGGGCCCGGATAATTCGCCTTGTATCATTTGGATGGAGCTTGTGGGCAGAGAGCGGGTCCACCTGGGCCAGCCGCTCGTGTAACATCGTGTTCCCCTGCTGCTGGCCAAGCTCTTCGACTTCCTGGCGAACCTGTTCACGGAACTCCCAGTCCGCCGGAGGGCCCTGGCTGATGCCGTGCAGCAGGCCCTTGAGGTACAGCGGCGTGCCACCGACGAAAAGAATGGAGCGGCCGGTATCCTGGATCCGGCCGGCCGCCTCATGGGCCGCCTGCAGGTATTCGGAGAGACTGAATTCCTCGGTCGGATCGACCAGGTCCAGGAGGTGGTGGGGGACACGACCACGGTCTTCCGGAGAGGGCTTGGCGGTCGCAATATTCATGTCCCGGTAAAGGGCCATCGAGTCGAGCGAGATGATTTCCGCATCGAGCATCCCGGCCAGCTCAATGCCCACGCGCGTCTTGCCACTGGCAGTAGGACCTGTCAGAAACCAGCAGGAAGGCTCCAGCGGCGGGATACCATCCGTATAATCCGTCTGATGTGAACCTTCGGTCATGGACAACCGTCTATTCTCGGAGTCAGGCCGCATGGCCAATTGCCTGTTTTCCGGAGCCTGTCTACGATGAAAACCGTGATTGCTACGTCGCTTTCACTCCATGTTGTAACGCCCTGACGAGACTGTAAAGAGGCTATCGACGGTGACTGATGATCCATCGGTCCTGGCCCGGCTTGCCGGTATCATCCAGGATCGCAAAAAGAACCCGCCCCCACGCAGTTACACCACGTCGCTGATGCAGGGGGGGGTGGAAAAAATCGGTGCGAAGGTCCTGGAAGAAGCGGCCGAGGTGGTGGATGCCGCCCACCAGCTGGCCAACCAGGATGGCGACGCGGAGACGACCCACCTGGTGGCAGAAGCGGCAGACCTGGTTTACCACCTGCTCGTGATGCTCGGATACTTCGACCTGACACTCGCACCGGTGGAAATTGAACTGGACCGGCGCTTCGGCGTCTCCGGACTGGATGAAAAAGAAGCACGTGATTGAACTGCCGCCCAGGCAGTGAAAGCAAGAAACAATGTCAAACCTGCGAATTGGTATCCCCAGCAAGGGACGACTTGCCGACCGGACCAGCGATCTGCTTGCACAGGCTGGCCTGAGTTTCCGCCGGCAGGATCGCGCACTTTTTGCCCGTGTCCAGGGCATGCCTATCGATATCACTTTCCTGCGAACCGACGATATCCCGTTGCTCTGCGCCAGGGGAGCGATCGACCTGGGAATCACCGGGAGTGACCTGGTGGCCGAGTCGGGCGCTGAGCTGCTGACCCGACTGCCGCTGGGGATCGGTCGCTGCCGGATGGTGATCTGTGTCCCCGAGGAAAGCCCGATCACCCAGGTCAGCGACCTGGCGGGAACGTCCATCGCAAGCAGTTTTCCCACGATCACCCGGAACTTCCTGGCCGATCATGGCTGTGAAGCCCAGATTATCCCGCTGCATGGTTCCGTGGAAATCATGATCAGCCTGGGAGTCGCCGAGGCGATTGTCGACCTGACCGAAACCGGCAGCACGCTGGCAGCGAACAAGCTGCGCATCCTGGAAGAGATTGACCGTTATGAATCCGTCGTGATCCAGAACCAGGCATCACGGGAAGCGGAACTGGCGGACCTGGTGATTCGCCGGCTGGAGGGGGTCGTGGTAGCACGGGCTTACTCGCTGCTCGAATACAACGTCGCACGCAGCAAGCTGTCCGAGGCCGAACAGATCACACCCGGCTTTCATTCTCCCACGGTCAACCCGCTTGAAGATCCCGACTGGTGCGCGGTTCGGGTGATGGTCAAGCGCGGGGACGTGACCGAAACAATGGACAAGCTGGACAACCTGGGAGCCACGGCGATCCTTGAAACCCAGATCCACAATAGCCGCCTCTAGGGTCGGCTCAGGCAAGCTGCCGTAACCAGCAGCCACCAACCATCACCCCGACCAGCCAGGATCCGGGCCCGCAGATTGCTGCCTCCACCTCCTGCCGGGTGGAAAAATCCGCCGCCACCACCACCAGGTTGGCACGCCGGCCAGCAGAGATCCGGCCAACCTCTCCTGCAAGACCCAGGGCCTCTGCGGCGTCGCTGGTTGCCATCATGAGCAATTGGCCGGGAGAGACGCCGGGATGCTCCTGGGCTGCCGTACGGATCTCGGCAAGCAGGTCCAGGTCCGGGGTCGAGGCCCTCGAGTCGGTCCCCAGCACCACTCGCACACCGCTGGCCAGCCGCTCCGAAAGCCGGTAGTTCGGATGATCGAAATGACGATGCGTGCGGGGACAGTAGACCAGTGACATCCGCTCACGCTGCTCGGCCAGCAGCTGCCAGTGAGCCGGCTCCAGGTAATTGCCATGAATAACGAGCGACCGGGGAGACCGAGAGAGATGCTCCAGGCACGATGCCACGCTGAACCCAGGGGGCCAGGCATCTTCATGCCAGGCCTCCAGTTCCTCCAGCAGCTCCCGTAATGGCCCCTGCTGGTCCTGGAACAATTGCATTTCCTCACGGGATTCGGCCAGGTGCATGGCCGCCGGAAGCTGCTGCTCGGTGGCAAGCCGGCACAGCTCCCCGAGAAGGGAAGGACGGACCGTGTAGGGTGAATGAGGGCTGACGGCTCCCTGCCAGGTGGCCCCGGCAGGGATTGAGCCGAGGAACTGGGCGGCCATGGCTAGCCGATCCTGCTCGTCGGCAGCCGCCGTGCCGATGACTTCCCGCATCACTATGCTTGGCGCGGGCAGGTCCGCATAAGCCTGCTGGCACCCTGAATCCGTGGCGATCTCCCCGATCGTCGTCACGCCCGAACTGAGGCTCTCGGCGATCCCCTGGGAGATGGCATTAACACGCTGCTCTCCCGTCTCCAGCTGCTGGCGCCGGTAGTGGACAAGCCGACGGATCCAGTCCGTGAAAGAGGGGGCCTGGATCGGTTCGCGGAGCTGGCTGAACTCAAGGTGCGTGTGGGTGTTGACCAGTCCCGGCAGCAGGGCCACGTCTCCCAGCTCGACCAGGTCCTCGCCGGCCCGCGCCGATCGCACGTCAAGGATCCGGCCCTGCTGGATCTCGACCACCCCGTTTTCCAGAAGCTCGCCACACATCGTCAGTACCCAGCGGGCCGAGATCTTCTGATGGGGTATCTGCTGCATGAGATCCGTTTCCACTCGTCCGCCGGCAAAGAGGGCCTACTCTGCTTTCGGCTCCACGTATTCAAAGTCATCCGCTTCGCCTGCCGGTTTCTCCCTCGAGGACCTCGTCATCCGTACCAGGACGGCTGCCAGGACCACGGCGAGAGCCAGCCCGATCCAGGTGGCGGCCGACGAGTAAGTGTATGTCTTTCCATCCCCTGCCGATTCCAGAAGGAACTGCTGCAGGGCACTCTGCTGGTATGACTCCTTGGTCACCGTGGCCGTCGCCAGGAATGCCAGGATACCATTATGGGTCAGGTGGTAGAGCATGCAGGGCAGGAGACTGCCAGTCCGCCAGGCAATCAGACCGATCACGATACCACCGAAGAAGGCGTTGAGCGACTGCTGCAGGATCCCATGGGTGACGGCAAAGAAGAAACTGGTCAGCAGGATCGCCGTGATCGGCTTGAGCCGCTGCTCGAGGGAGGTCTGGATAAAACCACGAAATGCAAGCTCCTCGCAGATCGCCGGTGTCACAGCGACGAACAGGAAGACCGCCAGCAGTGGGGCCCCTTCAAACAGGCCCGCTATTTTTTCCTGCATCTGCACGGAGGCGGGACTGAGTGGATAAAGCTGCTGAATCCATTCCCCCAGCATGACCATTGCCGGGTGCAGACAGGTTGCCAGCAGGATCACCAGGGGCAGCATCCCGAGCGGCGGTACCGAGAGCCGCAGGGCACGGCCGGGGCGGCGGCTGAGGAAAACCGCCAGGGCCATCGCCGGCAGGGCGATGGTCAGCACCTGGGCCACGATATTGAAACTGAAAAAGGACTGCCAGTTCTCGGATGAGGGGACGATGAAATTAGCGAAGAAACGCAATACCAGGATCACCAGGGCACAGGTGAGGGCAGCCCCCATGCCAGGGTAATCTCCTCGCTGCCGGACGAGTTGCCGGAGCCAGAGCCGCAGGCTCCAGCGTTCACTGTCCCGGAACAGCACCGATTCACTATTGAACTGGTAAATCGCCCAGCGGATGGAGAGGAAACAACAGAAAAAAGTCATTCCCAGCACTGGCAGTGCATACTGGAGCGCCATCGCATACTCTGCCTCCAGCAGAGCCTCCAGCAGCAGCATCGCCCCGGTAATCGGGATCAGGCTGGTCCCCAGTGTCAGGTCCACCGAGGGAAGCATCGTCAGGGTCAGCAGCGGAAGGCTGATCAACATCAACGGCGCCAGGTAATACTGCCCTTCCTTTGTACTCCGTGCAAAGGAGGCCACCGCCAGTGTCAGGCCACTAAAGAAAAGAGAAACCGGGATCAGGATCACCAGCATCCAGAGCAGGGTGATCCACGGTGGCGCGCTGAACTGCTGGCTCACATCGGGAGAAACAGAGGCCATCTGCGTGGTAATAAAGAGCCCGGTAAAACCGATACTGGCCAGGTTCAAGAGGGACGTGGTACTGGAAAAACTCATGATCGTGAGCAGCTTGCCCGCCACGATTTCACCACGCCCGGCGGGACTGCTCAGGAGCGTCTCCATGGTGCCCCGTTCTTTTTCACCGGCACAGAGGTCGATCGCCGGGTAAAAGGCGCCCACCAGGGACCAGAGCAGGATCAGGTAGGGTACAAGCTGTGACCAGACGGCCACGCGGCGACTCTCCTCCCGGGCCACGTCCACTTCTGCCAGTTCAAATGGTCTCGATGCAGCAAGCGGCATGTTGCCGGCGGTGAAGACCCTCTCAATAATTTCTTCCCGCCACTGCCGAAGGACTTTCTGGACTCGCCGAAGGGCAATGCCGGACTTGTCATCGGTACTATCGACGTAGATTTGTGGGGAGGGGATAACCACCTCCGGTCCATCTTCCTGACTGTTCCGGGCGACATCCACCTGCTTGTAGAACTGCTCCAGCTGCCGGGAAAAGTCTTCCGGGAAATCCACCACCAGGTTGTACTTCCCCGACTGGATCAGTTTCTCCGTCTCCGCTGTCCCACTCTCCACCCCGGGTCTCGACCGTGGCTCGATGGTTAACTCCAGCAGGATCCGGTCCTGCTGGTCCGAATAAACGCTGGAAAAATTATCTCCCTCAAGAAGCGGGGGATCCGCGGGCAGGAAATCGGTACCGGTCAGGAGGATCTTGGTGGGGTGTTCCTGGACAAACTGCGTGATCTGCAGGAACATCATGCCCATCAGCGGGTACATCAGGACTGGCAGGACGAGGATGGCGAAAATCGTCCGGCGATCGCGCAGCTGATCACGGATCTCGCGAAGAAAAATCCACTTGATGTTGGACCAGCGCATCGGCTATGCCCCCGCTCCTGCCGGGCCGGCAACCAGGCCATCCGTTTCGTCTACCGGCTCGTCATGCCGCGAGATGAGGTCAAAGAAAACCTGTTCCAGGTCATCTCCACCATGGCCGTCAAGCAGCGAGGCAAGGGTTCCATCGGCAAGGATACTTCCCCGGTTGAGGATGGCAATGTGATCACACAACCGTTCCGCCTCGCGCATGTGATGGGTCGAGAAGATGATGCACTTGCCGTCATCACGAAGTTGCCCGATTGTTTCCAGCAGGGACCGGGCCACCAGCACATCCAGCCCCACGGTCGCCTCGTCAAAGATAAGGACTGGTGGATCATGGACGACCGCGCGGGCGATCGAGACCTTCTGTTTCATCCCGGTCGACATCTTGGATCCCAGCCGGTCCCGTATCTCCTGCATCTGCAGCCACTCGAAGACCGTCTCGATCCGTGCCTCCAGCTCATCCTTCTCATGACCGTGCAGGCGGCCGAATAACTCGACCATCTCCCGGGCCGTCATCCGTTCATAGCCGATCAGGTTCCCCGAGACAAAACCGATATGCCGGCGGACCTGCTCGGGCTGCTCGACCACGTCAAAACCGTTGATCACGGCAGTCCCGGACGAGGGTTTGAGCATCGTGCTGAGGATTCTCAGGACAGTGGTCTTCCCCGCCCCGTTGGGTCCCAGCAAGCCAAAAATCTGTCCCGGTCGAGCCTGAAAACTAAGTCGATCCACAGCCAGGATCTCCCCGGCACGGAGGTCCGGGTAGGACTTGCTCAACTGGTTGACTTCGATCATCAGCAGCTTTCGGAACTCACCATGTTAACTCAGGCCAGCGAAACAAGGGGTCGAGCCGCCTCGCGTCGTTTGACCCATTCTCGGTTGGCTTCCACGG
>CAYYZW010000190.1:0-11625 GCA_964476375.1 uncultured Pirellulaceae bacterium | reverse complement strand
CACCAGCTGCATCAGCGCCGCGGCCGCCAAACCCCGGCTGGACGTGGTGATTCGAAATTCCATCAACGCGGGTGAGATTGCCGGCCCACGGCTTCTGGCAGCCAGCCCCTGGCTTACCGTCACCGGCGGCCTGGGAGACCTGCGGACGCTGCACATGCCGGACATCTCCTCGATGGCGATGATGCTTGATGGGCCGGAGGACTTTCGCCGTGCCACTCGGGAACTTATTCGCGAAGGCGTCGACATCATCAAGCTGGTGATTTCCGGTGACACCTTCGTTCCCCACGCCCCATCCGACTCCACCGTCATGTCCGAGGCCGAGGTGGCAGCTGCCGCGGAGGTTGTGCATGCCCATGGCAAACGGATGAGCGCCCATGCCCGGAGTGCCGATGCCGTCAAGCTCTGCGTTCGTCACGGCGTGAAGGAGCTTTACCACGCCAATTTCCTGGACGACGAGGCGCTAGACCTGCTGGAGGAAAACAGGGACTGGATTTTCGTGAGCCCGAACATCGGATTCACCGCCATCGCCGCCCATGAAGGGGAACAGTGGTTTAGCGAAGAGGAGGTCCAGGAACTGGGTTTCCGCGAGGAGCTGGAAGGAGCAGCAGAGGGGCTAAAGGAACTCATGCGGCGTGGCGTGCGAATCCTGGGTGGGGGCGACTATGGCTTCGGGCTTACCCCCCATGGCGACAACGCCCGCGCCCTGGATCACCTGGTCCGTTACTGTGGCTTCACGCCGATGGAAGCACTCCTGTCGATGACGAAAAATGGCGGAGCGGCGATGGACCTGCCCGACCAGCTGGGACAGATCCAGGAAGGTTTCCTGGCCGACCTTCTCCTGGTGGATGGAAATCCCCTCGAGAATCCACTCATCCTGCTGGACCGGGACAAGATCCTGCTGGTGATGAAAGACGGCCAGGTCCACAAGTCGACCGCCGGTTAATTTGTCGCTGGCGGGCCCAAGTTTTTACTCGTTCCTCCTGGCAGTCCGAGATTGTCTTTCTTGTAGCCCCTGCATACGATTTCCCGGGGCACGGAAAGGGTGAACCACCTATCACCCATGGAGTTTTATGATGACAGCGCATGTTTTCCAGAACTGCCCGAAATGCAGCCAGGAACTGACACCGGGATTTACCTCGCGGGGAAACTCGCTCCCATTCGCTGAAAGCACAAAGATCGAAAAATTCTTCCATGGCGAGGAAGAACTCTCCGGTGCAGAGTGGCGAACGTTCCTTCCCCACAGGGCGGAATATTACCAGTCTTTTCTCTGCCGTGGCTGCGAGGTCTACATCGTGGACTACAGTACGACGTATTCCAAGGAAGCCGCCCGTGACGTTCATCGCCAGCGCGTGTCCGGCGGACCTTGAGCCTGCGACGGAACCCGTTCACGGCGAGGTGACGGGCTTCTTCTTGTGGTCACTAAAGCGAAACTCCCGGCCTCCCAGGATATCCCTGCTCGTCAGGGTCGGGCACCAGTGCCGCTCGATATGGCCAATCACCAGGTCGGTCCCCTCCGTGTGCGGGACAAACGGCCGGCTGCGAGGATTGTACATCGTATCGGTCATGTCCCGGACAAGTGCCACATTCTGGCCCTGGTAGACCATCTGGCGGATCGAGAAGGGGCGCCCCAGCACACACATGTTCGTATGCACTCCGACAATCAGGACGTTCTTGATACCGCGCTGCCGCATCAGGTAGTAGGCCTCGGCACTATCGGTCACCGCATCTCCCTGCCGGATCTTGATTACAGCGATCTGATGACGGTCCATGCGACTTCCATCGGTCGAGCAACGAGGCAGGCAGTCACAGCCGTCATCGGAATCATCGATCGGCAACGGCTTCTCGTATTTCTCGTCCAGCGCACACCAGGACTGGAGTGGGACCCTGGTTTTCACGGCAGGGGCCGTCAGGGCCAGCTTTCGCATGGGAGTGTCCTCATAGAACTTCACGCCGGAGCTCGGGCAGTGAATGATCAGCACGCCGCGCTGGCGGAGCGCCTCGGCCAGCTGGTTCATCCTGGGGGCCATCTCTCCCACGCGCCTGGTAGCACTGTCACACCAGTGTTTCGCCCACATGTCACAGATCACCAGGGCAGTCTCCTCTCCCACCCAGCTCGTTTTCTCGCGATGGAAAACCTCCTGGCCCTTCTCCATGACACGTGACTGCGCCTTGAAGACCACTTTCTCACCGGCCTGGATTGAACAGGACAAGCCAGCCAGAAGCAGGCTGCCGAGGATCATATGACATCTCATGGAAGTACTCCCGTGCAAAAGACCGGCCTCACGCCGGCAATCGTGTTCACCACTTATTCCTCCACAGGCCCCTTCTCGCGCTTCTGCTCGAGCAGCCACTCGTAGAGCCTGGGGTTCCTGTAGGTTTCTGTCCAGGCATCATGACCGGCCTCGGGATAACGAGTGAATTTCACCTTGCCCCCGACTTCCTCCAGTGCCTGGACCATGCGTTCCGACCGGGAGAAAGGAACCACGGTATCCTTTTCACCATGGAAGACCCATATCGGTATCTCTTTTATTTTTTCGGCAGTTGCCGGGTTGCCTCCCCCGCAGATCGGCACCACGGCGGCAAACCGGTTGGGATAGGCGGCCGCCATCGACCAGCTTCCGTATCCTCCCATGCTCAAGCCGGTCAGGTAGACCCGCTGCTCGTCGACCTGGTAGGTCTTGATTACATGGTTCAACAGCGCGTTGAGCACCCGGGTGTTCCAGCCACCACGCCGACACTGGGGTGATACAACCAGGAATTTTTTCACCGGATGATCGGCCTTGGAGGCAGCTGTCCGGGCCAGGCCGTTTCGCTTGATCTTGTCCAGTTCCTCTCCCACGCTCCCCGCACCGTGCAGAAAAAGGATCAGCGGCCATGACTTTTCCGACTCCTTGTACCCCTCCGGGACATGCATGAAATACTCCACCTGGCTCCCGGTACTGCTGTTAAAGACCAGCCGGTGGGCGTGCTGTCCCGCTTCTTTGACCGCGGGAGTCGTTACCAGCTTGACGGGTTCCGGCGGTGGCGGAATCGCGGCCGGTTTCACCGTCCCCCTGGGGCGGGCATCAAAGAAGGCAAAGATCTCGGGGAAGTGCTTGTAAGCCACATCGACATGGCCTCCTCCTTCTATCTCGATGTACTGGTGGTCCATCTTCAGCTCCTTCATCCTGGCAACCCAGCGGCGTGCCCCATAAACGAGCCGGTCCTGGTCCCCCTGGATGACAATCACCGGGATATGCCTGATCTTGTCCAGCCCGGCCATGCTGCGGGGCGGGGCGGGCGCAATCGGTCCCAGGCCCGCCCAGATATCCGGGTACTTGGTGCCCAGGTGCCAGGTGCCGCCGCCCCCCATCGAGTGTCCCATCAGGTAGATCCGCTTGGGGTCGATGTTGAATTCCTTGCGGACCAGGGCGAGCACGTTCATCACGTCCTTCTCGCTCAGTTCTCCCAGGTTTTCCGGATCCTCCCCCCGGCCTCCACCCTTTCCACGCGAACCATACCAGCCCCGCGAGTTGTATCCGGTCGGCGCCACCACCAGGTAACCGTGTTTTTCGGCATGGCCGGTAAAGCCGGGGTAACGGATGATCGCCCTGGCGCTGCTTCCCAGGCCGTGCAGGGCAACAATCAACGGAGAGGCCTTCTCCTTCTCGTAACTGGTCGGTACATAGAGCGAATACTCCATCTTCTTGCCCGCTTCCGTAAAGTCATAGGACCGGGCCAGGATCCGTCCCTTGGGGGCCTCCTCCTGCGCGGTTACACGCTCGGCCATGCTGGGGGACAGGAGTACCGTCATTGCCACAAGACACAGGGAACGAAACATCGCGAACTCCACGGTTGAAAAAACACTGCCTGGATCCCCGCCCGACAGGAGGATCTCCTGAGGACAGCATATCACTCCCTATCGAGGGCGGCAAAGATTACCCCCTGGACCGTTCATCTCATCATCCTGGTTCCATCATCACCCCGGAAAGGTCCCAGGGCCCATCGTTTCCTGTGGACAGGAACCTATTTGAATTCCACGTCCACGTCCACGAGCGATTTGACCAGCCAGCGATCGTCCTGGAGGGCCGTGGCGCGGACCGTGATCGGAATGATTCCCTGCAGACGGGAATCGGCCCTGGCCTGGACCTGCAGGTTGATGGTGGAGACACCTTCCTCGAGCACCACCGGCTTGAGTGTTACCAGGTCCGCAAGCGGCCCGGCAAGTTCCAGGTCGATAGTGACCGGGCCCGGAAGCTTGGGGGAACGGTTAATGGTGATCGGGACCTGGAAGCTCTCTCCCGGGGCAACAGACAGCTCCCGTGCCTGGTGGCCGATCTTGAGCAGCGCGCCCTCGAGAATCATCGTGATGCGGGCATCGGACGCAGCGCCCACGTGACGCACATTCCCCTGGGGATCGACAACTTCCCCGAAGCCGACAACCGCCATCCGCGTGGTCCTGTCGGTGGTAAGCCACTCGGGCATCATGCAGGGATAGGAGACACTGGTGACTCCATCGGGAACCTCGACGGTCGGCCCACGAATACCCATGCGATGCCGGGACTGCGTGGCTTGCATCTGCATGCGAATCAACCCGGTATAGCCATCGTCTCGCGTCACAATAAAAGGTGCCGGGTAGGTCGTCCCTGCGTGCACGACTCGCTGTCGGTTCTTGTCGATCAATTCCAGCTTGTAGGGAGCCTTCATTGTGATGGCAAACAGGATCTCCTCGGTCACGTCCCGTTCAGGATTCATGACCGCCAGGTTGCCACTTCGGGGCGCGGTCGCCACCACTTCCAGCGGCGCCAGCCCCATCTCCTCGTTTCCCGCCGAAACCCCGGTGACCTTGAGGACCGCTGCCTGGACCGTGCTCTCCTTGGCAATGGCCAGATTGATCGTGCCCTTGTTCTTCCCGGCAGGGACCGTGGCTTCGCCGTCAACCGTGACGCCTGCCGGCAAGCCTTCGATCCGCAGGACGACCTCTTCTTTAAACGATGCGTGGGGCTGAAGGTTTACCGCGATACTCGCTTTTCCGCCCAGTTCCCCGCTGACCACCTGGGGTACCGTTAACCGGAAACCGCGTTTTACTTCCTCCACCTCGAGTCGATACTGACGCCTGGCGGCCTGGTCCTGGACGGCAAAACCGCTCACCCGCAGTCGCAGCGGTTTGTCATCCGTGGCGGTGTAGATGAGCTCAGGGTCGACGGTCGCTGCAGTCTTGTCATCATTCTCGACCAGGATCGTACCGGCCGCATCGACAATTGCCAGTTGCAGATCGAGATCGGCCCCAATCGCCTGGCTGAGCGCCCGGATCCGGTAGGGGGTGCCCGCCGCCAGCTCGAGCGGTGTGTCCTGGAAAGGGACCTCCTCCGGCAGTTCCCTGAGCGTGGCATCCATCGTGGCTTTCAGGTTGTCCTGCGAACAGGCCAGGCGGTAGACAAATTGTGCGGCGCCGCGAAAATCTGCTTCGTGCAGCGTGATGGTGTAGTCCTCCCCCTGCCGGGCTGGAAAGGACACTTGTAGATCCTTGCCAAGCGTGTCGACCCGGTCGACAAGCTTTTGTCCGTCTGGCCCGGCAACCTGGATCGCGATATTCATATTACTGCCGAGCCTTCGGGCCCACACGTCCAGGTGCAACGGCCCGGTTTCACTGGCCGTTACCTGGTAACGGTCAACCTCGGTCAGCCGACTGAGGCGTCCCGAGATGCCGACCGGCAAGGAACCGACCTTGATGACTTCATGGTGAAATCGTTGTTCCACTATTTCGTGAATATCACTGACGTAAAGTGTCGCCATCCTCGTGGGGCCATTGGCATTGGCCGCCTGCCAGTAAACAAGGCCGGCGGGCTGACTGGCGGGCACCTTCAGCGTGGCTGGTATTTCCCTGGCAATCGGCAGCGCGCTCGTGAAAACCCGGGGCCCTTCCCAGTAGGGCCTGGGGGTGACCAGGAACTTTCCCGGGGAGCCCGTGACCTGGAGATCCAGTCCGGACACGTGAACGAAAAACTGCATGTCCGGAGTGAAGTTATACCCTCCAAGCTGGACAGGGGTCGTTGTGCCACGTTCCACGGCCGGTGGAAACAGGTATCCCAGTTCCGGAGCTTGCCCCGGCACGCTGGCCGGCCAGCTGGCCCAGAGGACGATGGACGTGACTTTCAGCAAGTGGTTCATATCAGCTCAGCAGTTCCTGGATCGTTTTGCCACCGTTGACGAGCGGCACTGGTCGGCCCAGTTGGTCGGGGTAGTGCTTGCCGGGATTGATTCCCATTTGGCTGAGGATCGTGTGGAGCAGATCCTGGATGCTGTAGGGAGTCGTCGTCGGGTAACTGGCTGTTTTGTCGCTGGCTCCGATGACAACGCCTTTCTTCGTACCCCCTCCGGCAAAAATCACCGTCTGGCATACGGACCAGTGGTCACGGCCAGCGTCCTTGTTGATCCGGGGCGTACGACCCATTTCACCCATCATCACGACCAGTGTCTCGTCCAGCATCCCCCGTTGCTCGAGATCTTCTACCAGGGCACTGAAAGCCTGGTCCGTCGGTGGCACGAGTGCCTTTTGGTGGCCGGTAAAGTTGTCGACATGCGTGTCCCAGCTGCCGTGGGAGATACCAATGAACCGTGCCCCGGCTTCGATCAGCCGGCGGCCCAGCAGCGAGCATTGACCAATCGACGTCAGCCCGTAACGCCGGCGGACCTTGTCATCCTCGTCCTGGATACGGAACGCCTTCCTGGCTTCCGGACTGGTGGCCAGCTGGAGTGCTTTCTCATAGTAAGTTTTCAGGGTACGTGCTTTGCCACTGCTGCTGCCCCCTGCTCCCAGTGAATCCGCCCGACTGAGCAGGGCGTTGCGGCGATTGAATCGCTCGGCATTAATTCCCCGGGCTGTATTCAGGTCCCGCACCTCAAAGGCAGGGTCCACCGGATCGTTTTCGATCGTAAAGGGTGCATAGTGGGGACCGTAAAATCCAGGGCCGCCAGGTCCCATCGGTTCAGGGACCTCGATATACGGTGGCACAGCTCCCCGGTGTCCCAGTTCCCGGGAGATTATCGACCCAAGGGAAGGATAGTGTTCATTAAAGGGGATCCCCTTGGCCTGCCCGTCCGGGAAATTCGGAGGGTAACCGGTCATGACCCAGTGTCGACCGGTCTGGTGCGCATTATCGCGATGGCTGTGGCTACGAAGGATAGCGAACTTGTCGACGATCTTTGAGCAGAGAGGCAAGATCTCGCCGATCTGGGTTCCCGGCACGCTGGTCGAAATAGGGTTGAAGGGGCCACGGATCTCGGCCGGCGCGTTGGGTTTCAAGTCCCACATGTCAATGTGACTCGGCCCCCCCTCCAGCATGATGAAGATGCAGGACTTGACCCTTGCCTTCCTGCCACTGGCAGCGTTGGCCTCCAGGTTCAAAAGGGCCGGCAGTGAGAGGCCGCCCAGAAGCCGGGTCCCTCCTACTGTCAGCGCATCCCGGCGGGAGACCTTGTTGCATTGCTGTTCTGGTTTGCCAAAGGGGATGGTGAACATAATGGTCCTTGTCCGAGCGGAAGGGAGGTATTAATGATTCAGAACAAATTCTCGTGTATTCAGCAGTGCCCACATGATATCTTCGACCGCCGTGCGGCGCGTGATCTCTTTTTCCTCAAAAGCTGTTCGCATCAGTGCCAGTTCCTCGTCACGGGGAAACCGTGACAGGGCTGCCAGGTACAACTCTTCTATAATCTTGTCGTCATCCAGGCTCGAATTGGCCAGTTCGATTGCCCGTCCATACCGGTGGCTGATCTTGCCCATCGTTTCCGTGGAATTCATCAGGTACAGCGCCTGGACAATACTCGGCTCATTGCCCCGTTCGCATTCACAAACGCTCACGCGCTGTGGTTTCCCAAAGATGCGGAAGAAATAACTCGGCATCCGGTTGTCCCAGATTTCAATGGCCCGGTAGCCCTCGGGCCAGCCATTGAACTGTTCGGCAACTCCCGTCACCTGGCTGATCGAATCCAATAACACTTCCGCTGGCACAGGTTTCCAGGAAGCATGCGAGTAGTTCTGGTTATCCCGGGCATTGGAATCATTGGTTTCCGCACTGAGCTGGTAGGCCCGACTGTTGAGGATGAACCGTGTCAGCTCCTTGATGTCATAGCCACTGCGGACCAACTGCTGGGCGAGCAGTTCAAGCAGCGGTTCGTTGGTTGCCGGATTGGTGATCCGCATGTCATCGATCGGTTCGACCAGGCCCCGCCCCAGGTAATGCGCCCAGAGTCGGTTCGCAATCATGCGGGCCAGGAACGGGTTCTGGGCCGCTGTCATCCAGTCGGCGAGCGCGTGCCGGCGGTGCCCCAGTGCCTCGCTCGTCAGTGGCGGGGCTCCCAGCCCCGCCGTGGGAACGATTTGACCGGTACGGGGATGCTTCTGGTCCTGGCCCCCCTTGTCAAAGATCTTGGTCCCGCCCCCGGTGCTCGCCGTGCGGCTGATCCCGGTGAAAAAGCCGCCGAAGGCCGCGTAGTCCGCCTGGGACCATTTTTCAAACGGATGATGGTGGCACTGGGCGCATTCGATCCGTACGCCGAGAAACACCTGGCTCACGCTCCGCACCAGTTTCTCGGGATTGTTATGCACCTGGTAGAAGGCAGCCGGACTCTCGCTCAGCGTATTGCCCCTGGCGGTCACAATCTCTCTTACAAACTGATCATAAGGAACATTGTTTGAGAATTGATCGGTGAGCCATCTCGTCATGGCAATCGTGCCAACAGGCTTGATGATCTCCTTGTCGACGCGAAGAATGTCAGCCCACTTCATGGCCCAGTACTGGGCGTATTGCTCGCGTCCGAGTAATCGGGTGATCAGCGCGGTGCGTTTTTCGGGCGACGCATCCTCCAGGAAGGCGCGGGCCTCCGTCGGGGTTGGCAGGGTCCCAATCGTATCCAGGAAGACACGCCGAAGGAACTGCGCATCGGTGGTCATATCGCTCGCTTGCAAACCCAGCGTTTGCAGGCGATCCCAGACCAACTCGTCGATGGCGTTATGGACAGGTGGTCGAGTTGTCGGTTGGCTCTGCGGCAGGCGAATCCGCGCCACCGCGACCTGGCCAAGGTAACGCACCAGGATCGCTGCTTCTCCCGGCACATCATCGACCTCCACCCAGCCGGACGAATTGACAGAAGCCACTTCCGTGGCATTCGAGATATATTCAGCCTCGTGGGTGACGCAGACCGGTTGATCCGCAAGACCCCGGGCGAAGACCTGGAGCTGCTGGCTTTTCCCCGCTTGCAGTACTGTCTCCCGTGGGTAGACCTCGATTTCGATCTGCTCGGCGAGAGCTTCCGGATCAAGACAGGCCCCTTCCCCGATCCAGCGCTCGATTCGGCGATACCAGCGACTGTTCTCTGTCACCCGGTAACCACCCCCATGGGGAACCTCCCCGGTCGCCTTGCGCAGCAGCAAGCTGGTGGCGGGCGCCGGAATGCTAATGCGTCGTCCCCGTCCCTCCCTGCTAATGGTTTCGTGATCCAGCTCGTGATTAAAGGCGAACAGGCTGAGCATGAAACCATTCTGGCCGTCCGCCTTGCCGTGGCAGGCGCCGGAATTACAGGAGGCCTTGGTGAGGATCGGCTGGATTTGAGTGCGGAAACTGACAGGCGGGGGGGTGGCGAATTGTTCCACACTCACCGGCACCGTGGACGATCCCTGGCTCCCGGTTACCTCGATCGCGGTTTGCCCGTTGGAGACCGGTTGAACAAGGCCTCGTGGTGAGACGTGAGCGACCTGCGGGTCGAGACTCTTGTACCGAACTGATCGCGTAACATCCTTCCGCCGCTCGTTATCCGTCTCGGTTGCCACCAGTTGCTGGTAACTCTCCGGGCCCCGCAGTGTCACCGTCGTCGGATAAACGGCCGGACCGGCCAACACGGGGGTGGACACGAAGAGGGTGAATCCGGCTGTTAATAGAAACCATCGCATGGTTCAATTATAGAGGATAGAAGGGCTGCCCGTAGCGCCAGTTTCCCTGCTCTTTTCCAGGAATCCACCTGATAACTCCTGTTCACTTACCCAGGCTCGCTGGCACACTCCCATCTCCTGTCTTCTCACCCTCGAGCAGCCAGGAGAGATTGAAGCGGGCCACGGTGGAACCTCCCTTGGGGCCCCCCTCGAAGTTCAGGTAAATCCACCCCTCGCTCGGTGTTCCGCCAAGACCCGCCGTCAGCGAGGAATAGGCATGACGACCCTCAAACACCTGTCGCTTGAGCGGCCATGTTGTGCCTCCATCGAAACTGGCCCAGACGGTGCCGTGATCTCGACCGGTTGGACTGTCACAGTTGCTGTACACAAGGATGTCCTTTCCCCCGATCGGCAGCCGCACCAGGCCACCCATGCAGCCATAGTTCGTATTCTGGGGACCATCCGGAAGAATCTCGCAGATCTCCAATCCCTTCCAGGTGGCCCCTCCATCATCACTCCAGGCAGTCCACCGGCGGCGCGGATTGGCCCCCTCCTCCGCCCAGTGTCGGCGAGAGTTGTAGTAGATGCGACCATCGGAAAGCTCGGCGATCGTCGCCTCGCCGGTCCCGTTGGCTGGAAACGGATCACTCGTCTTCCATGTCTTTCCGCCGTCATCGCTGTAGATCGCGTTGGTATAGTGATCCGGCCAGCGAGCCCGCTCATTCTTGCCGGCATAAAACCGGGAGGGCCTGACAAGGCGCCCCTTGTGCTTACCATGCCGAAGCGTGATCCCATGTTCATTCATATGCATCGAGGGCATGTTCCCCTTCGAATCGGGCTGGATTTTCACATCCTCTGCCTTCCAGGTCAGGCCGTCGTCCGTGCTGCGATAGACGGACAGTGGCGCCGGGGGATGGTGATCCTCGACAAAGGCAAGGACATCCCCTGTCGTCTCGTCCACGGTCGTCCCTCCACACTGGAATCCCGGGCTGGCAATCGTGATCACCTTGCCCCATGTCGTTCCCCCGTCCTCACTGCGACGGACCCGCACCCCGCTGGTGCCCCAGGTCGCCAGCACGGTACCCTTGGGTGTGACGACGATGTTTGGAAATCGCTCGCCCGGAAAAATCTGCTGCATTTCCAACTGCGGTGCTCCGAGAAAGGATTTCACTTCTCCTTCTATTTCCCTTTCCGCGGCGGCCGAGAATCCTACCAAGCAGAAGCAAGTAAGCAGCATTCCGATCATTGTTCGAGCATATTCCATAGGATCCATATCCGTGAGGTTTTCAAGGTGAACGGTTAACGAACTCTATTCTACGGCGGTAGGCGGTGGATTCCAGCACATCCCCAAGGTCTCCGCAGAGCAAATCTATTCACGACTGGTTTCTCCACTTCTCCTGCCTTAAGATGAAACTGGGCGCCCAACTTTATGCAGGATTCTGTCGTGAGTGAGACCTTCCTCTTCGTCTGCCCCCATTGCCAACAGCAGTTGCATTTATCCACCTCGACGCTGGGACAAAAGGGGAAATGCCCCGGCTGCTTCCAGGTCATCACGGTCACCGCCTCTACCGACGCTGCGCCGTCCTCCGCTCAACAACCTCAATACCAGCAGCCTCAACAACCCCAATACCAGCAGCCCCCCCAACAGGCCCCCACGACCACTTTCCACATGCTGGAAATCGGGCATTTTATGTTTGTGATCCCTTACGACCAGG
>CAYYZW010000189.1:0-20129 GCA_964476375.1 uncultured Pirellulaceae bacterium | reverse complement strand
AGCTTTGACACCACCAGGGGCACCCCTTATCGCGAACTTACGGGGCCATTTTGCAGAGTTCCTTAACCACCGTTCTCCCGAGCGCCTTAGACTACTCGTCTCGCCTACCTGTGTCAGTTTTAGTACGGTCACAAGTGCATCAACCCTTAGAAGCTTTTCTTGGACATCCTTCAGATGAATTCAGGAACTAGGCCCTCTATCGGCATCTTGGCTTACGAGAGACGGATTTTCCTATCTCTCACCTCAAAGCTATCGATGCACATTTCTAATCGTGCTTTACATCATCTGGATGCCGTCACTCCATCAGTCCACACTTGTGGCGCAGGAATGTTGACCTGCTGTCCATCGTCTACGCCTTTCGGCCTCGACTTAGGCACCGGCTAACCCTGGGCGGAATTGCCTTCCCCAGGAAACCTTAGGCTTTCGGCGAGCAGGATTCTCACCTGCTTTATCGTTACTCATTCCGGCATTATCACCTGTACACCCCGAAACCGCTCCTTTCGGTACGGCACGTATCTGATGTACAGCGCTCTCCTACCACTGGCATCATCCGAAGATGATGACAATCCATAGCTTCGGTGGATTACTTACTCCCGTTCATTATCGGCGCAGAGTTACATCGACCAGTAAGCTGTTACGCACTTTTTAAATGGTGGCTGCTTCTAAGCCAACATCCTGGCTGTCACAGTAACTCAACTTCCTTAGTGACTGAGCATCTCTTCGGGACCTTAGCTGATGGGCTGGGGTGTTTCCCTCTTGACCGCGGAGCTTATCCCCCGCGGACTGACTCCCGAGATAATCGCACTGGTATTCGGAGTTTGGTTCGGTGGGGTACTCTGGGAAGAGCCCCCATCCGATTCAGTATCTCTACCCCCAGTGCGTAGTGGCTCGAGGCTATCCCTAAAGATATTTCGGAGAGAACGAGCTATCTCTGCGTTTGATTAGACTTTCACTCCTCCTCACAGGTCATCCCCTCGGTTTTCAACCCAAGTGGGTTCGGTCCTCCACGCAGTTTAACCCGCGCTTCAACCTGCCCATGAGTAGATCACGCAGTTTCGCGTCTACCACTTACGACTTGTCGCCCTATTAAGACTCGGTTTCCCTCTGGCTGTGGCCCGAAAGGCCTTCACCGAGCCGCAAACGGTAACTCGCCGGATCATTATGCAAAAGGCACGCCGTCACACGCGAAATACATAAATGCATTTCAATCGTGCTCCGACCGCTTGTAGGCGTATGGTTTCAGGTTCAATACCTCCCCTCGACGGGGGTCTTTCCACCTTTCAGTCACCATACTGAGTTCACTATCGGTCGTTAGGTAGTATTTAGCCTTGCGGGATGGTCCCCGCAGGTTCAGTCGGGGTTCCACGTGACCCGACCTACTCAGGAACTTCTTGAGAGCTAACTCCACTTTCGTATACGGGACTTTCACCCTCTATGGAATACGGCTTTCCAACCTCTTTCTACTAGTGGGTTAGTTTGTAACTCTCATGTAAGAAGCCCTACAACCCCGCAGAGGAAAACCTCCGCGGTTTGGGCATGATCCCGTTTCGCTCGCCGCTACTAAGGGAATCGATTTTTCTTTCTTTTCCTCCGGTTACTTAGATGTTTCAGTTCACCGGGTTAGCTAAGGCATCCCTGGATCAACACTTGTTTGACAGCTCCCCAAGGCTTTTCGCAGTCTTCCACGCCTATCATCGCCTCCTAACACCAAGGCATCCCCCATACGCCCTTAGTAGCTTGACCACAATAATTCAACGTTCCCGGTAAGACACCAGGAACTCAAAAAACTGAGCCGCTACCCAGTAACGATGTCCAGCTGCCAGACGTGCTTTCCCCGATCTGCAAATCGCCGGGTTCCACTCGTCTGATTGCTATTCTCCAGACACTCAAAAATAAAATTGATACTTTCTGGAAATGAAATTCCAATGCGCCCGTCCGCCCCTTTCCTGCCTCTCAAGAAGTTCTCTCGCGACACGTCCGTGACCAACAGGCCTTCTCACCCAAGGTTGTCCCAGGCACGTTGCCCAGGCCCAAGGCCAGAAGAAAGCAATGGCTTCACTTCCAGGAAGATGCCATCTACACGCATACCAAATTTTCAAAGATCAACACCACCAGGGTTGATCCCGTTGCCGCACAACGCAGCCACGAGAAACGCCCGGTCATGCCTGATGAACAGGAGTCAATCATCGTCCAGGAACTGACGAAAACTGACTCCCGGCCACCACCTTGGTCGACCACTTTGCTCCCCAATTTAAGTCGCAATCTAACAAGTTTACGAATGCTATGAAAACCTGTCAACAGGGACAAAGGCCCCAAAAAAAACGACAGCCTGGCAGTCGGCAGGTGGTAGTTTGAGTGGAACTGGATGGTGATGAATTGGAAATCACCCTGGTCCCAGCCTTGGCGACAGTCGGTGACAAGGGTATTTACCTCGGATTAGAATAGACGAGCTTGAGTTGTTCAGACGGGCTTGTTCACGCTGCGAGAAAGGAATTCCCAATGGTGACCAGGTGGGCCTTGGTTTTCCCGGTTCTGTTACTGTTTTTGGTCTCGGTTTCCGAATCACGAGCTGCCAACCATGCTCGGATTGGGGTCTTGCCGAATATCATTTTTATTTCCTGTGATAATCTCGGCTACGGGGACGTGGAACCTTTCGGATCGAAACTGCATCGAACCCCTCACCTGAATCGCATGGCCAGGGAGGGCATGAAGTTTACCCACTACTATTCAGCCAGTGGCGTTTGTACATCGAGCCGCGCGGCACTGCTCACCGGTTGTTATCCATGTCGAGTCAGCATGGATGTCACCGACGGAGCCGTTTTGCGGCCCGTTTCGCCCATCGGGCTCCATCCGGATGAAATGACGATAGCCGAGGTTCTCAAGGGAGCTGGTTATGCAACGTCTATTTTTGGCAAGTGGCATCTTGGAGACCAGCCAGCGTTTTTGCCGACCCGCCAGGGCTTTGACTACTACCTGGGAATTCCCTATAGCGATGACATGACACCGCGGCCAACCAAAAACTGGCCGGAGCTGCCGTTGATGGAGAATGAAAAAGTTATTGAGGCGCCCACGGATCGTGACGTGCTCACCAGGCGACTAACCGAAGCAGCGGCAAAATGGATTCGTGGTCACCGGAAGCAGCCATTCTTCCTCTACTTTGCCCAGTGTATGCCGGGCAGTACCGCTACACCCTATGCCAGCACGGCCTTCAAGGGGAAGTCTCGCAATGGACCGTGGGGGGACTCGGTGGAAGAGCTTGACTGGTCAGTCGGGGAAATTCTCAAGGTACTCACCGCGCTTCACCTGGATGAATCGACAGTGGTGATCTGGACGTCGGACAATGGGGCGCCACGCCGGAATCCGCCACAGGGCAGTAATGGGCCGCTGGCAGGCTGGGGATATACCACGGCCGAAGGGGGCATGCGTGTTCCTTGCCTGATGCGTTGGCCCGGGCGCATCCCGGCGGGGACAGTCTGCGACCAGCTCTCGACGATGATGGACATGCTCCCGACGTTTGCCAGGCTTGCGGATGCCGAGAAACTGCCGACCACACCGGTCGATGGAAAAAACATCTTACCCCTGATGCTGGGTAAGCCGGGAGCGAAGACTCCGCACAAGGCTTTCTATTACTATCGTTTGGATCAACTGCAAGCCGTTCGCGCCGGCCAGTGGAAACTTTACGTGCAGCTCGGGGGGGGTGGTCAGGGCCGCTTGTACGACGTGGTCAAGGATCCAGGTGAAACGACCGACCTGGCCGCCACATCCCCGGCTATTGTCAAGCGACTGGCCGGGTTGGCGGAAGCTGCCCGCGAAGAACTTGGCGACAGGGGCAAGGTGACGCCTGCACGGCGGCCGGCCGGTAGGGTGGCTGAACCTCAGCCTCAGCGTTTAACCAGGGACTGAGCGAGCAGCATTGGTGTTGCAGGCAGTGGCACATCCAGCACACTTCCGGCAGAAATTCACCCCCTGTGGGCAGTTATTTGCTGGCCTCTGCATCGGTAACAAGCAGTTTGAAGATGAAGCTGCCGTTGTCCGAACGGAATCCCACGGGACCGTTGATGTCCGCGATGAGTTTCGCGTCGATGCCGCCCGACCACAGCTGACGCCCGTCAATGGTCACCTCGAGGGCATATCGTCCAGCAGCCTCCCTCACCGACGCCCCTAGGCGATGTGTCGTTTGAGTGGTGGCTGTGATGCCAAGAGGTTTCAGGGGGACCCGACCCAGCACCGTGTAACCATGTGCGCCACAGTCGGCGTACTTTTTTTTACCGGGGTTTCGTTTGATTGCGATGTAGATCTCTTCGGTGGGGTGAATTCGCCACATGATATAGAGCACGTTACAGGTGTTCATCGCTCGCATTTTGAGGCCGATCTGCTGGACGACGGCGCCCGAGTCCAGGGGGGCGGTTTTTTCTGATGGACCACGGTAGCGGAACCGGAGGAGTGCCTGCGAGTGTGTGCCAGAGGTGCGGACGGCACGTTCTTTCGGGCCGACGACGGTGAGGTAGCCGGACTTTGTCTGGGCGATGGTCCCCAGGGACACGCGAAGATCGGAGCGCCGGGTATCGAGTGGTTCGGATGCAAGGACGGTGCCCTGGATGACCAGGGGGATGAATAGTAGCAGTGTTTTAATCATGGCAGCCTCTCTGGTGGCTCTCTTGGCGAGGGTGGCAACACTCGTGATTGTAACCGCCGGAAAGATGTCACCGAAACACTATTCTGCAGGTCACGGATGAGGGCTTTCCACAGGGTGCTGCAGCGAATGGCAGGATGCGGTAAGAAACGAAACAAGCCACTCCGAGGGAGTGGCTTGTGCGGTGTGGTGCGGCCGGTTGCCGTTGGCTGCAACCTGCCGAAGTGGAGCTGGACGGACTTGAACCGACGACCCCCGCGTTGCAAACGCGATGCTCTCCCAACTGAGCTACAGCCCCATCAGTACCCCTCAAGCTGGGGGGGTAAGTGGGCGCACGAAGATTCGAACTTCGGACCTCGTCGTTATCAGCGACGCGCTCTGACCAACTGAGCTATGCGCCCTACCCTTTCGCAGATTCAAGAATATGCGAAAGCCCGTATTTTATGCAGTCTATCAATCCTGTCAAACCGTCTTGAGAATCACTTGCGCTTCCAGAGATTCACTGCGTTTTTTGGTTTCGATGGCCGACATTTACCTGATGACAGAGGACTGTTGCCGCAGCGGTGGGGCGCGCGTTCGGCACCACGATGACCTGAAGGGAGTTTTTCATGTATTGCCCGGCCCCGCGTTCGCCTGTTTTCCTGAAGCTCTTGTCCTGGCCTGGCTTTCTGCTGGTGCTGGCGGCCTGCTCGCCGCTCTCGCTTTCCGCCGCCTCGCCCTCACTGCTCGATGCGTTGAAGATCAAGCCGGTACAGCAACCGATTGATTATGATCAGCCCACGGCAGGGGAAGTGGAGCAGAGTACCCTGGCACCGGAAACCACGGGGATGCACGTGGGCTGGTTTCTAAGGAATGGTAATGGGCAATTGCTGCGACGCTTTGTCGACACGAACCAGGATAAGAAAGTGGACCAGTGGTGCTACTACAAGAATGGCATCGAGGTTTATCGGGATATTGATAGTAATTACAACGGCAAGGCAGATCAGTATCGCTGGCTGGGGACCGCCGGGCGTCGGTGGGGGATTGACCGCAACGGCGACCAGCAGATAGACAGCTGGAAAGCGATTTCGGCGGCGGAGGTTTCGCGGGAGCTTGTCTGGGCCCTCCGGACAGCCGACCAGGCCCGGTTCCAGGCAATTCTTTTATCCCAGGTCGACGTTCGTCAGCTTGAACTGGGGGGGGAGCTTGCCGAGCGGCTGGAAAAGAAGCGGGCGGAGTCGCTGGCAGGTTTTGTCCAGCTTGCGAAAGGCCAGCAGGTGGTCAAGGAGGGCTCCCGCTGGATTCATTTCGGTGGCGGGATGCCCGGCCTTGTGCCGGCCGGTCGCCCCGGGGCGGCCAGGGACGTCGTGGTCCTGGACAGCGCTGCCGCGGTCGTGGAGAACGGGGGCCAGCATACCCAGCTGTTTATCGGTTCGCTGGTCCAGGTAGATTCCTGCTGGAAGCTTGTGGACATGCCGCGGCAGCTGGTGTCCGATGCCCCGGTCGCCGAGGGAGGGGTCTTCTTTCACATGCCAGGCTCGACCACGGCCGCAGAGGAAGGGCTTCCGATGGGGTTGAGTGAAGCAGAGCAGAGGCTGGTCGAGAGGCTCGAGGCAATGGATCGCCAGTTGGCTGCCGCTACCAGTGTGACACAGAAAGCCGACCTGAACCGGAAGCGGGCCGACCTGATCGACCAGCTTGTTCTGGCGGCTCCCGGGGAAGAGCAAAAAAGTACCTGGCGACGGCAGCTTGCCGATACGGTCAGCGCGGCAGTCCAGGCCGGAGATTATCCGGGAGGGGTCGAGCGACTTGATGCGTTGACTCGAAGGCTGTCCGGGCAGGACGATCATCCGGATACCGCTTATGTCACGATTCGCCTGCTTTCGGCCAGTTATGGTGAGAGTCTTCAGCGGCCGGGGGCGGATTACGAAAAGATCCAGCAAAAATGGATCGCAGATCTGACCGGGTTTGTAGGGCGTTTTCCCGAAAGCCCGGATGCGGCTGAAGCCGTATTGCAGCTGGCAATCGCCCTCGAGTTCAGCGGGGATGCTGACAAGGCGATGCCCTGGTATCGCAAGATTGTCACCGATTTTCCAGAGACCGCCGTGGCTCCCAAGGCAGCCGGGGCGGCCCGTCGACTTGGGTCCACCGGGAAGGCGGTGCCGCTTTCAGGGACTACCCTGAACGGTCAGAAGGTCGACCTGGCGGCACTGCGGGGAAGGTCGCGGTGGGTCGTGGTGTATTACTGGGCGAGCTGGTGGCAGCCCTGCAAGGCCGACATGCAGCAGCTCAGGCAGCTGAAGACCCGTCATGGGGCAGACCTGGTTTTGCTGGGAGTCAATCTCGACCAGGATGTCACGGATGCACGAAAGGCGGCTTCCGCCTGGGGGGCCGACTGGCCGCACCTTTATGAAAAGGGTGGAATGGAAAGCCGGCTGGCGAACGAGATGGGCGTGATTACCCTGCCCACGATGCTTGTCGTGGATGGCAGCGGACGCGTGCTTCACCATGACCTCCATGTCTCCAGGCTCGAGGAGCTTCTCGAGCAGCCCAAGTAGCCCAAGTAGCCCCCTGGCCGTCCGCGGCAATTCATTGTTCCGGCCCGGCGGGATATCACAATAGGCAGGCTGCACGGGATCTGTGGCCCAGGGCCCGGCTGGCTCCTCTCTCGGCCGCTATGTGGGAGGCCGGTTGGGCGGTCGCTAAGTCACTGGCTTTTCCCGGTTTACGCGTTTTATCCTGCGGGAGGAACAATCGTTGTGATTGGGAAGATCCGCAAAATCCAAAAAAACCTACCATCCCCTATGACCGGAGGCCGAAGAATGAGTCTAGGAACCGATGTTTCTCGCTTTTGATGATGCGCCCTTCGGGGTGCGGGGTGAGGAGCCCGGATCCAAAATTGGAAGTAAATAGTGCCACGCTGTTTGGCGGATCAGAGTGACCGCCGGATGGGGGCACCGAGTAAGCACGAGGTTTGTTTCGCCAGGAGGGTGAACCATGCGACGTACACTAGTTGGAATGGCAATTGTAAGTCTGGCACTGATGGTGCCATTCTTGGTGCGAGCGGATGACCAGAAAATCGCCCAGGCGATTGTGACCCAGATCCAGGAACATATGGATGCTGGTCGTCTGAAGGGATTTGGCATCGACCTGCAAGTCGACAAGGGAATTGTCGAGTTGAAAGGGGAGGTGGCCACGGCCGAGCAGCTGGATCTGATCCTTGCTGCCGTTGCCCAGGCAGATGGTGTCAGGGATGTCATCAACGAGGTCACGCTCAAGGATGGCACGGCTGCCGCTCCGAAGGCGGAAACCAAGGAGTCGGGCACGCGAAAGCTGCTTTCCAAGGATCCGCTGACGACCCTGGAGGAGGGCTTGTTGAAGCCCGCTGACAAGGCGATCCGGGGCTTTGAGAAGCATGTTTCAGGTGTTCTCTCCTCTGCGTCGAAGGCTGGCGACAGTCCTGCTGCCCGTGTGGTTACCAGCGATGGCAGCGGCGAGCGGGCTTATGTCCGCATGAAAGACCTGGAAAAGAATCCGGCTGCCCGGATTGTTACCGAACCCGGTGAAGAATCCAGGGCGACGTTCGATCCCATTGGAAGGATCGGGGAACGTCTCTCCGGTGCGCAGAAAAAAATCGAGAGCGTTCTCGTTCCTAGTTCCAAGACGGACGAGGAGAAGGCGCCTGCTGCCACGGCCATCAAGCCTGGGGATACCACCCGCCTTGAGAAGGGCGAGAATGTCCTGCAGTCGATCCCGGGCCATGTGGCCGGTGCGCTCGAGTCACCGCAGGGTCCGAGTGACCAGCAGATTGCCAACGAGCTGAGCAAGAGCCTGTATGCCAGGAAAGAGGCGGGCCTGCTGAAGGGGTTTGGCCTCAAGCTGCGTGTCCGGGAAGGGAGTATCTGGCTTAGCGGCCGGGTCGCCTCGGAGCACGATCGCCAGATGGTTGCCGGTTTGGCCGCGGGGACGTACGGGGTCAGGCAGGTGGTCAATGAGCTTGAGCTGGTGGGTGACGAAAAGCATCCGGTAACGACAGCGATCGCCGGTACTGCTCCCCAGCAACTTCCGGTTGTCACAGACAACCAGATCGCCATGATGATCAGTGGCGAGCTGAAGGCAAGGAAGGAAGACGGGTCGCTGACCAACTTCTCTCTCCAGATGACGGTCCGGGACGGCAAGGTCTGGCTGCAGGGTTATGTCCCCTCGCGAAAGCAGAGAGACATGGCGCTGGCAACTGCCAGTGGGGTTGCGGGGGTGACGGACGTGGTCAATGAGATCGACATCCAGTTGCCGATCACACGCGACGTCAAGGCCATGTTGCCTCCGGCCCTGCGTGGCCAGGGTCAGCCCGGTATGCAGCGGATCGCCCAGATGGCCCAGATGCCGGTCGCGATGGCCGCTGGTGCCCTGGCGGCTCCGGCCCAGATGGCAAGTAGCCCCTCGGGGATTTCCCGGGCGCGTTACGAACAGCCCCAGGTACCGAATTATGCCTGGCCGACGTACGCGGCGCATCCGAATTATGCGGCGGTGACTTATCCGAAGCAGTACTCGCCCAGTGCGTGGCCATACATTGGCCCGTTCTATCCCTATCCTCAGGTACCGCTCGGGTGGCGAAAGGTGACGCTTGAGTGGGACGACGGCTGGTGGTTCCTTGATTTCTCCAGTCGCCGTTAATCCGTAGTCGGTAAATCCGCGGATATTCCAACGTGTAAAAAGCCCTGCTGGTCGACACGGTCAGCAGGGCTTTTGCATGCTAGCCATGGCCGCTCTTTGGGGGAGGGGCCGGGCCAGCAACGGTTAAATACGCCGGTACGGCGCGGTTTTTGAGGGAGGGAAAGGGTAAAAGTCGGAAAAGAACCGGAATTTTCGCTAGGACCGGAAAAACCCGCAAGTTTCGCCCAGTTTAACGCGATAAGTGTCATAGTGACCGCACGAGGCTGGAGACGTTATCTACAAAAGGTATTACCGAGATGTCTCACTTGAAAATAAAACAAAGCACGTACCAACGCGTTTTACTGGCTCTTTTGGCTGCCGTTGTGATTCTCCCCTTGAGTGGGTGCCTGGCCACGCATGGCCCGCAATTCGGACTCCTGGGCGTCCCTATCCCGGTCAGCCCGTACCTGCAAAACAAGATGGAAGACGAGCATTACCAGCGAGAGCGGTATGATCGTGTTCCCATCCTCGGACCGCTGACGGCGGGTGGTCCCAGGACCGCCATGGACGTTCCCAGTGACGACGAGGTGATGCGCGCCTTCTTCAAGGCCCATCCTCTTAAATCCGGCGTTCCTTTCCTCTATGACGTGAGCCGGAATGATGTACGGATCGTCAAGGAGAAACTGGGGGATTACATTGATCCGCCCCGCTTCATTCCCCTGGTTGGCCCGGCCCAGCTGCATCACGCGCATTACAAATGCTCGATCTACTACAACGAGATCGTACGGGTCGGATGGCCGGTACCTCACTCGCTGGTAGACGAGGAAGCGATCGAGGTGATCTATATTGATCACAATCACTTCCACCTGGTCGGCAATCCAGATGCCGGCGAAAACTCGCCCTACTAGGTGCGAGGTTGGTGGGGGAGTGGATTGAACCCTGTCATGATCGACAGGGTTCGCGATGAACATCTCCGGGAAAAAGGTCCCGCGAATGATGCGTCGGTGCTCTTGAAGATCATGCCAGCAGTTCAGTGATGACCCGTGCGGGCAGGACGCCCGTCAGGCGTTGATCAAGGCCCTGGAACTTGTAGCTGAACTGCTCGTGGTGGAAACCCAGCAGGTGCATGATCGTTGCGTGGAAGTCCCGGATGTGGATCGGATCTTTGACGATGTTGTATGAGAAATCATCTGTTTCCCCATGAATGACGCCCCCCTGGACCCCTCCCCCGGCCATCCACATGCTGAAACAGCGCGGATGATGGTCACGGCCATAGTTGGTCATGGAGAGATTTCCCTGCGAGTAGATCGTGCGTCCGAATTCTCCCCCCCAGATGACGAGGGTATCGTCGAGCATGCCGCGTAACTTCAGGTCCTCCAGGAGGGCGTGGCAGGGTTGATCCACATCGCGGCACTGGCTGTCCATTCGGCCGGTCAGGTTGCCTTGTTGGTCCCAGTTGTTGTGATAGACCTGTATGAAACGCACGCCCCGTTCCGCCAGTCGGCGGGCCATCAAGGCCGTGTAGGCAAAACTCCCCGGTTTTTTCACGTCGTCCCCATAGAGCTTGATCACGTGCTCGGGCTCATCAGCCAGGTCGGTCAGTTCCGGCACGCTGGCCTGCATGCGGAACGCCATCTCGTACTGCTGGATGCGTGTCCGAGTCTCGGGGTCACCGAGGCGGTCATAGTTGATCTGGTTGAGGGAATTGAGGCTATCGATGGTATTCTTCCGAACGGAACCCGGAACCCCCGGGGGGTTCTTGATGTAGAGGATGGGATCCCCCTTGCTGCGGAAGGAAACACCTGCATGCTCGCCGGGCAGGTATCCACTGCTCCAGAGCCGTGAGGAAATTGCCTGCTCCTGGTCACGGTTGCTGGGGACGGCGACCAGCACGACGAATGCGGGAAGTTGCTCGTTCATTGTCCCCAGGCCATAGGACGCCCAGGAACCAAGGCAGGGCCTTCCGGTGACCTGGTTTCCGGTCTGCATGGCCGCGATCGCCGGTTCATGATTGATCGCCTCGGTATGGAGGCTTCGCATCCAGCAGATCTCGTCCGCTTTCCTTGCCAGGTTGGGGAGCATCTCGGTGTTCATCCACATGCCACACTCACCGGCCTGGCTGAACTTGTACCGGGACGGGGCCACGGGAAACCGCTTTTGCCCACTGGTCATCGTCGTCAGACGCTGCCCGTTACGAATGCTGTCGGGGAGTTCCTTGTTGTACCACTTCTGCATCTCCGGCTTGTAATCAAACAGGTCCATTTGCGCCGGCCCCCCGACCATGTGCAGGTAGATCACCCGCTTGGCCTTGGGGGCGAAATGGGGTCCCTCGGCCACGGGGCGGGCGGCCCGGGTGGTGGCCTCCCCAAGCAATCCAGCCAGGGCTGCGGCGCCAAGCAGGTTCTTTCCACCGGCGAAAAACTGGCGGCGGTGATGAAGTTGACCGGGAGTATCCAATCGGGGCATGGTTCGAGGTTCCATTTGCACGCGGGGATGTTATTTATTCAAGACTTCATCGAGGTTCATCAGCTGGTTGCAGACCATGGTCCAGGCAGCCAGTTCGGCAACGGCCAGTTTTTCGTTCGCTTTCGAGGCACCGACCGTGATCAGCGCGAGGGCGTGATCCTGGTTGGACTGGTAATATTCCAGCAGCTTCTTCTTGCTCGAGAGCACGAGGGCCCGTTCCTGGTCGTTCAGGCCACGGCACAGGACCCGTTCGGTGATGTAGCGGATAGCGGCCGCGTCATCATCCGCTGTGGAAGAGAGAGCCTTTTCTGCCAGGAAGCGGGCGGCTTCCACGAACTGGGGATCATTCAGTGTCACCAGGGCCTGCAATGGCGTGTTGGTGCGTTCGCGGCGAACCGTGCAGAATTCCCGGCTGGGAGCATTAAAGGCGTCCATGTTGGGTGGGGGTGCCATCCGCTTCCAGAAATTATAAAGCGTCCGCCGGTAGAGGTTCTCGCCGGTATCCTGTACGTACTTTCGCGTGTTCCCGCTGGGAAGCCCGACCACGTCCCAGATTCCTTCCGGCTGGTAGGGTTTTGTCCCCGGGCCGTACATCGTGCCGGAAAGCAGTCCACTGGCAGCCAGCGCATAGTCACGGACCATCTCGGCATCCATGCGGAAACGAGGGCCTCGCGAGAGTAGCAGGTTGTCGCGGTCCCGTTCCAGCTTCTCGGCCGTCACGACTGCGGACTGGCGGTAGGTGGCACTGGTCAGCATGGTTTTGAAAAGCGCCTTGACGTTCCAGCCGGAATCCTGGAACTCGAGTGCCAGCCAGTCCAGGAGCATCGGGTGGCTTGGCAGCGCCCCCATCACGCCAAAATCCTCTGTCGTGCTGACAATACCGCGTCCAAAAACCTCCTGCCAGAAACGGTTGACGGTGACCCGGGCGGTGAGCGGGTTGGCCGGGTCGACAAGCCACCGTGCCAGGCCCAGGCGGTTTGCCGGCGAATCTTTCGGCATGGCATGAAGCGAGGCGGGCGTGGCAGCGGGGACCTGGTCACCCGGCTTGTCATACTCTCCACGCATCAGGATGTTGGCCAGCGGCGGTGAGTTGGGTTTCTCCATTTGGATATGGGTCAGGGCGCCGCGTGACTTGATCGCCTGTCGCTCGGCTTCCAGGTCACGGATTTTTTGAGCCAGCCCGGAAAATTCCGGATCGTGGGTGAAGAGGAAATGATCTTCCAGGGCCGAGCGCTGCTGGGGAGTCCGTTTTTCCGCGGCGGTGGCGAGAATCGTCTGCAGGGGGGCACTCTCGGCAATCGCCCTGGCTTCCAGGGACGTCAGCAGGCGGTTGAAAATGCGGACATCCTGGATGGCGCCGCCGGCGAAGACCTGGACGTGGCTCCGCTGGCCAATACGCAGGGGGGTCTTTGTGCGTATCGTGGCATCTGCCTTGAGGCTACCCTGGTCCACCTTCAGCGGGACGCTGGTGCCATCGATGTAGATCCGAATTCCCCCGGCCGTACCCGAACCGTCGTAGGTTGCCAGGACATGCTGCCACTGGCCCGGCCGGACCACGTCCGCCATCGTGGTGACCTTCAGCGCGTTGGTCGGCCAGGTCTGGATGATGTGAACGGACAGGCCTGCCCCGTTGAGCCAGAGATCCCAGCCACGGTAGTCAGCCTTTTCGTCCATCCGGGCGATGATCCCGCCGCTGCTCTTGTTGTTTGCCGCCTTGATCCAGGCGCCGTAGCTGAAGGCCTGGTCCCGTTCAAAATCACCCAGCGGGCCGAGGTCGAACGTGCCCCCCTGTTTCATCACGGGGGCCGACCCGATCTTGCCATCCGGGTTCCACTGGACAGGGCCGGTGGCAGGGAATGTTCCACCGCCGGGGCCAAGGTTGGTTGCCTTGTTGCCGGTCCCCTCGTTCAGCGGCAGGTGAACGACCAGTCCTTCCAGGGGAAGGTTCTCGTCCAGGGACTCGGTGGAAAGTTCTGCCAGCCATTTCTCAAAATCATCCTTGATGGTCTTCCGGTGCAGGTCACGTTTCTCCCGGGTGGCGGCGAGTTCCTCGGCAATCGCGTTCCAGCGTGGCAGGTCCGCGGCGCTGGGGACCGCCAGGGTTGCTCCCCCTCCTTCTTTCCGGTTGCCATCCTTGGCTCCCTGCGTGGTGTTGCGGAAGAAGGCAGCCATCGAGTAATAGTCCTTCATTGTGAAGGCGTCGAACTTGTGGTCGTGGCACTGGCTGCAATTGGTTGTCATGCCCAGGAAAACCCAGCCGACCGTCTGGTCGCGGTCGGCGGCGTACAGCGCCAGCGTCTCCTCGTCGATCGTGCCCCCCTCGTTGGTGGTGATATTGCAGCGCTGGAAACCGGTGGCAACCAGCTGGTCATCGGTGGGGCTGGGGAGCAGGTCGCCGGCGAGTTGCTCGACAGTGAACCGGTCAAAAGGGAGGTTGGTGTTGAAGGCCCTGATGACCCAGTCGCGGTAGGGCCACATCTCCCGGTAGTTGTCAAAATGCAGGCCGTGGGTATCTCCATAGCGTGCGGCGTCAAGCCAGTAGCGGCCGCGATGTTCACCCCAGGCAGGTGACTCCATCAGCCGGTCGATCCAGCCCGAGAGAGCGTTCTCCTGGTCTGCTTTGAAATCCAGTACGAATGCCGAGACGTCGGCCGGGGCCGGGGGGAGACCGGTAATATCCAGGTGCAGTCGTCGAAAGAGTGTCCGGGCATCGGCCTGGGGGGCCGGGGAGAGTCCCTGCTGCTGCAGCCTGCTGAGCACGAAACGGTCAATGTCATTCTTGACCCATGCTTTCGCTCGCCCCGGCGGGAGCGGAGGCGGGGACGGGGCAATGAAGGACCAGTGCGACTGGTACTCCGCGCCAGCGGCAATCCAGCGTTTCAACAGTTGTTTTTGAGCGGCGTTTAACCGTTTCTTGGTCTCCGGCGGGGGCATCAGCTGGTCTGCATCATCGGAAAAAATCCTTGCCACCATCTCGCTCTGCTTGGGTTTGCCGGCCGAGATCGCTCCGGAGTTGATTGCCAGTTCACGATTATCAAGCCGCAGTTCGGCCTTTCGCGCCGCGCTGTCCGGGCCGTGGCAGGCGAAACAGTGTTCGGCCAGGATCGGGCGGATATCCCGGTTGTACTGGAGTGGTTCTGCGCCCACGGCCGGAATGCAAAGCAGTGCCAGCAGCAGGCCGGCCAGGATCGCTGCAGTACCTGGCCGGCGATCGCTGGAGTGTGGTCTCAAATCAGGAAACATGTCTGGAACCTTGTCGCTGGGAAGGGGGCGGTATTCTGTGGCGGTTGCCATCGGGCTATTCTCTGCCGGAGAAACTTATCCTGGCAAGAGCGATGATAACTTGTGGCTTTGTTGCGTACAAATCTACGTGATGCGTCCACCATTGAAGAGCCTTCGTGCGAAAGGACTGCGATACGAGGTGGCCTACCCTGCCCCGAATAGATGCCTGGCGAGCAGGGTTGCCAGCGCGGCTCCGCAGGGGAAGGCGAGGATGACGGCCATGGCAAACCACCGTGGTCCCGGGTATTTCCGGATCATGTGGATGCCCATGGCCAGCATCGGCAGGCTGATTGCTGCCGCCACGATCCAGTAGTTCTCCTGGATGATCCAGCCTGCCAGCAGGATGCCGGCAGCCAGCCCGGCCAGGTAGCCCAGCGGGATCCAGGCAAGCTGCAGTGGGGAGGCCTGTCGGACGAACTCCCGCACCGAATCCGGATCCTGGAAATCGAGACCTTCCGGGGGGGGACTGACCTTGTGGCCAACCGCCTGGACGCCCCCGATGACCATCAGGATGACCAGCATGGCAGCCGTGATCCCGACCGGGTAAGCGATGTAGGCGTTTTCAATCATGAGAGGAATTATAAGTGGAACCGTGGAATGCGGGCGATGACGCATGGCTGGGAAAGACGGCAATTTCTAACCTCATTTTCTCGTCTTGAACCTGCCGATAAAAGAAAATACACCCTTCTGCCCACCATGGGGGTGGAGTTGCTGCCGTTAAGCTTTGCGCAGCTTTCCTCTTCCCTTGACCGGGGTAGGAAAAAACAGGGATTTCGGCCAGGGAGCAGGCCGGTTTTCAACGCTCTCCGTGGGAGAGAGTTGGGGATAAAGCAGGGAGAGGGACATGCCTGACAGCCGATTGAGAAAAACGTTCTGGCGACTGGCAATCCTGGTGATGGTACTGGGAGCCGGCGTGGCTCCGATGCTGCTTGCCCAGCAGGCCCCTGAACCCGGTGTGCAGGGTGCCCCGGCCGAGGAGGCTGCCTCCTCGAAGACCGTGCTGAGCATGGTCGGAAGTGGCGGCGTCCTGATGATCCCGATCGCCATCTGTTCTTTCATCCTCCTGATGTTCGTCTTTGAGAGGGCCATCAACCTGCGACGGGGGCGGGTCATTCCACGTCCTTTCGTGAAGAACTTCCTTGACCAGCTGCGGAACGGGGAATTAACTCCCACCCGGGCCCTGAAGATATGCGCGTCCAACCGGAGCCCGGTGGCGCTGGTGTTTGCCGCGGCCAGTCGCAAGTGGGGGCATTCGGCCGTGGAAGTTGAACAGGCGATCATCGACAGCGGCGAGCGGGTGGCCAACGGGCTCCGCAAGCACCTGCGGATGATCAACGGGATCGCCACAGTCTGCCCCCTTCTGGGACTGCTGGGAACCGTGCTCGGAATGATCAAGGCATTTAATGCCATTGTCGCGGCCGGTGCCATGGGCCAGCCGGAACTCCTTGCTGGGGGAATCGGGGAGGCACTGATCACCACCGCGGCCGGATTGTCGGTAGCCATCCCGGCCCTGATTGCCTACATGTTTTTCATCAGCCGTGTTGACAAGCTGATTGTCGAGATCGATGCCCTCGGGCAGGACGTGGTCCAGGCGATCGCCGCGGATAACGGCCCCCGTCGCCGTCGTCGTGCCGCTTGATCATCTCTGGCCGGAAACCGGCGTCGAGGTGTTGCCATGCCTATTAAGACTCACCAGGACGAAAAACCGGCGCTCAATATGACGCCGATGATTGATATCCTTTTCCTGTTGATTATTTTCTTCATGGTCGGCACCAAGTTCACGGAGATTGAACGGAAGATCGGTCTGGAGGTCCCGGAAGTCTCCGATACCGAGACCCCGGAGACGCCGCCCCAGCACAGGGTGATCAACGTCTACCGGGACGGGAGCGTCTCGCTTGACGAGGAGCCGATGGATCTGGAGCAACTCGAACAGCAGCTTGCCGGCCTGCGGAAAAAATCCAATGCCCTCTCGGTGATCATCCGCGGGGATGCCGAAGGAGCCTTTCAAAATGTGGCATCGGTCCTGAGTGTGTGTCGGCGTGCCGGCGTGAGCGACATGGGTGTCTCGGTGCGAATGGCGAGGAAGGAAGATTAGGCCATGGCCACGAGTGCCCTGACACTGGTTGGTGTCAACTGGTTTCGGCTGCCAGGCTTGAGCCCCACGGTAGGGGCGATCGTCTGGGTCGGGATGGTGATCCTGACCATCGCCCTGGTGGTGCTTTCCTGGACCCGGCTGGGGCAGGCCAAGCCGTTGACCAAGTGCCTTGTCCTTTCGGTCTTCGCACACCTGCTACTGATGATCTATGCATACGGCACGCGTATGCTGGCCCCGGAGGGCCCGATCGGACCGGAGCAGGAGTTCCAGGTCAAGCTCGTCATGGAACAGGAGTTTCTGGTGACCGAGCCGCCGAGCGAGATGGAGCCCCCGGCGGAGGAGGAATCTCCCGGGGACCCTGTCGAGGTGGCCCAGCCGGATCAGCAGGTTGTCGATGAGTCGCCGGACGAGCCGCCGGAGATCCCGGACGAGCTCCCCTCGGAGCCTCTTTTTCCGGAGGTTGTCGAGGTTGACCCTGAAGAGCAGCCGGCGGAACCGGAGGAGGTTGTCGTGACGCCGCCGGACGAGGTGGTCAAGCCGGATCCGGAGGAGGATCCGCTCCTGGCGGAGGTTGAAACAGACTCGCCGGACCCGGAAGAGGTGACGGTGGAGGAACCCGATACCCAACTGGCCGAGGACCCGGCCAGCGAGCCCCTGCCGCCCCAGCAGGCGGACAGGATCGAGTCGGAGGTCCCTGCCCAGTTAGCCGGAGTGGAGATTCCTGGTTCGGAAGAGATCCAGGACCCTGAACCGGTCATCCCCGAGATCCCCTTGCAGCGCAAGGGGGATGGAGAGGAGCTTGCACCGCTTTACCAGCAGCGATTTTCGGCCAGCCGGGTGGAGGCAGGCCGGCAATTCGGACTGAGTGATGAATCGGAAGAGGCTGTTCGGTCGGCACTTGCCTGGCTGGCCAGGAACCAGAGCGAGGATGGTCGCTGGGACACCGACCGCCTGGAAGGGGGCCGGGAGGCACACGTTTACGGACACAGCCGCAATGGGGCCGGGATGGACGCGGATACCGGCATCACGGCGCTGTCGCTGCTGGCACTGATGGCAGCAGGCCATACCCACATGGAAGGGGCTTATCGCCAGAACGTGCAACATGGCCTGGAATACCTGCTTGCAAGCCAGGCTGGGAACGGTTCCCTGGCAGGGAATGCCCGCCTCTATGCCCGCATGTACTGCCACGGGATGGCGCTGCTGGCCGTCAGCGAGGCGTACGCTTTGACCGGTGACCGGCGGATTCTTCCTTTCCTGGAGCGGGGCCTGGAATTCTCCATTGCCTCGCAGGATCCAGCGGGGGGAGGCTGGCGGTACCAGCCAGGAGACCCCGGGGACATGAGCCAGTTTGGCTGGCAGGTGATGGCACTGGCCAGTGCCGAGAAGGCCGGCCTGGTGATCCCTGCCGCGACGAAAAAGAAGATGAAGAAATTCCTCCTCAGCTGCTGTTCGGGGAGCGAGCGGGGGCATGCCGGGTATCGCCCGGGAAGCCGGCCCAGCGTGACGATGACGGCAGAGGCGCGCGCCTGCCGGGGCTGGCTGGGGATGAATGATCCTGCCGCCGCCCGACAGGCGACGAATTTCCTGGGCCAGGAGTTGCCAGGCGAGGGACGTACGAATGTTTACTACTGGTATTACGGGACCCTGGCGCTGCACCGGCTGCAGGGGGAAGACTGGCCCCGCTGGAACAGGGCCATGCAGGCCTCGTTGCTCCCGCTCCAGCGCCAGGAGGGGGACCTGGCGGGGAGCTGGGATCCGGTCACCGTCTGGGGGCCCTACGGCGGACGTGCCTATACAACGGCCATGGCAGCCCTTTGCCTGGAAGTCTATTACCGCTACCTGCCCCTGGAAAAGTAGTATTATGGCCCGGTACATGGTGGCCGGCCGGGCTCGAGAGAAGTGGGTATTCAGGGTGGTTCCCCTTTGACAATCTCCGCATCGGCGGAATAAAATAACAGCAGTGAATGACAGCAGGCCTGGCAGCCAGGCTCGACTGTCGACACGAGCTGGTTCCTGTTGTGCCCATCCGGGCGACAACCCGCATTCGCCTGCTCGTACGGACGGAAAATCCGTTTTCCTGTACCCAACTCGTGTAACTAGAGGGCGAAGCAATGCAGTATCTTCTTGGATTTGGCATGCCGGGAATTCCCGAGATGATGATCATCATGGTCGTCATCCTGGTCTTGTTCGGCGGCAAACAGATTCCCAACCTGATGCGTAATCTCGGCAAGGGGGCGACGGAGTTCAAGCGAGGCTTGAAAGAGCCGGATCGAGGTCCGGAGCCGGAACCTGATGACGAGCCGGAAGATTCCGCTGGTGAATCGGCAGAAAAAGAAGGCGGGCGTTACGACGACGACAATTACGAGTAACGTTGTTGTCGTTTTGGTCCTGTCCTTTGATCACCGTGCCGCCCCACGACGCCCCGGCCGGGCGCGGTGGGGCAAGCCAGTACGGGAATTTGTTTTCCAGTAGGGAGAGTCACGACAGAGTATGTTTAGGATCTCAAGCCTCGGATTTTTGAATTTCGGACCCCAGGAACTGGTTATCTTCGGGGTTATCGCAATCCTGTTGTTCGGCAAGAAGTTGCCGGATGTCGCCCGCCGCGTGGGGGGGTCGTACCGGGAGTTCCGCAAGGGATTGAGCGAAATGCGTTCCTCGGTCCGGGATGTTACGTCGAGCTACACGGACGAGATCAACAACAACTACTCGCCCGGGAGCGGGTACGCGGGGGAGGATGAGAACCTCTACGATGACTATAACGAGGCGACGGCGCCGAAGTTCGAGCCTCCGCCGAGTGAACCAAAAGAGGCATCGGCCGGCGATTCTTCCGATCCCGATGCCGACTGACGGCTCGCCCCTTCTGGCTCTCTCTTTGCAACCGGCGGCGGATTGATTAGGCTTTTTCTATTGGTGCCACCAGGTTTCCCCGGCGGCACCCTTTTGGGGCGGCTAGCTCAGTTGGTTAGAGCGCTGCTTTCACACGGCAGAGGTCACAGGTTCAAATCCCGTGTCGCCCACTCC
>CAYYZW010000188.1:0-1871 GCA_964476375.1 uncultured Pirellulaceae bacterium | reverse complement strand
TGCGGCGATCATTAGGTTGCCGGAAAGTCGCTTGCCACGCTCTCCGGATGGATAGTTCCTGGAGTAGACATGCACCATCAGCGAGGGGACCTGTGCCACCAGGATGAGTGAAACCATGAAGCCAAGTGTATAGATCCAGATCTGATCAGGCTTGACCGTCATGGCTGCAGCGAGAGTTCCCAAGGCAGCCCCCGCCATGCACAGGGCGCAGGCTCGACTGGCGGTGATGCCGGACCTGGATATGGCCAGGAGAAACAAGGGAGCCAGGAGAAACCCGATGGAGGCGCCACAGGCGATCAGGGACTTTGCCGCGTCAGGTGCATGAAAGTAACGGATGGCCACCAGGAGGGCCACGGAATGATAGCCTGCCTCCACGATCCCCCAGAAAAGACTGCGGCCAAGGGCGTTGCGCAGGGTGACCCGGGCCCGGTCTTGTGCGGGAGGCTGCATCGGCTGCTGCTGCCGTGATTCAGGCGGGTTCAGATGCCAGCCTTGTAAAAGCTTGCCGTGAGGCGGAGATTGCCTCCTCGATGTCGTCCCCGGTGTGAGCGGCGCAGAGGAACCAGTTGTGGTGGGGGTGAAGGAAGACTCCCTCCTCGACGGCCATGGAGCAAAAGCGTTGGAGCTTGAAGAAATTGGTTTCCCCGGCAAAGCGCATGAAGGGCATGGATGGCGGGCCGGAGAACACCAGTTCAAAGCCGTGGTCCCGTGCGGCCTGTTCCAGTCCCTGGATGAGTCGGTCCCCCAGTTTCTCGATGCGTGCAGGCAGTTCCACCTTTTTCATCTCGTTCAGGCAGGCGAGGCTGGCGGCCATGGAGACGGCGTCATTCCAGTAACTGCCTGTCAGGAACACTTTTGTGGCGGATACCCGGAGATGCTCCCTGCCCAGGGTTGCGGAGATGTTGTATCCGTTGCCGAGGGCCTTGCAGTAGCAGGCTAGATCGGGTTGGAAGTCAAAGACTGTATGCGAGCCTTCAAGAGCCAACCGGAAGCCCGCCCGGATATCGTCCAGGATCAGGAGGATTTCCTCCCTGCGACAGATTTTTTCAATTTTTGGGAGGAACCCTTCCGCCGGCATCTGTGAGTCACCAAAGGCCGGATGGTGGAAGGGGGTGAAGATCAAGGCCGCAATTTCCCCCCGGTAGCGTCCGATCAGGTTCTGGAATGCCTCAAGGTCATTCCATGGAAAGGCATGAACGTGGAGGACGTCCTCCTCAATGGTGCCGCCGCTACCCGGGGTGCACCATGGGTCGACACCATGATAGGCCCCCTGGATTTTCAGGATCTTTTTTTTGCCTGTGAATTCCCGGGCCACCTGGATGGCCCACGTTGTCATGTCGGACCCGTTTTTACCGAAAACGGCCCAGTCGGCAAACTCGATGAGTCCGGTAAGGCATTCCGCGAGCTCAGGCATGAGTTCAGATGGATGGTTGAACACGCTGCCTTTTTCCCGTTGACGGGTGGCGGCCTCCTCCACCACAGGATGACCGTATCCAAGGCTGATTGTTCCGTATCCACACATGAAATCAAGATACTCGCGACCATCCACGTCCCAGTAGCGGCATCCCTCCGCTCTTTCCGCATAGTATGGGAATGCCTGGGGGAGTCCTGCCGCCGGGCTGGCATGCCCGTAGATTCCGCCGGGGATCACCTTGGATGCACGGCGAAAAAGTTCCATGGACTGTGGCAGAGGGGTCATGAGGTGTTCTTAATATTGCAGTGGACACTGGTTGGGGCGGTGTGAAAGGGGAGTGTGTGGTTCGGCGGCGGATGTGACGGGGAACATTTCCCGGCAATTGCGCCATCAGCCCGGGGATGGATAATCTGAAGGATGTCAGAGGGTGAGGAAGCGTGGGATTCTTTCAATAATA
>CAYYZW010000187.1:0-6157 GCA_964476375.1 uncultured Pirellulaceae bacterium | reverse complement strand
GCAGTTCTCTAATACTGGCTATTCGTCGGCAAATGCCGAATATTAGGCAATTCATTCTGAGCAGGATGGGATGAAATAGAAACGTGATCGCCAGGGTTTGGGTCTAGGAGAAGTCCTTCAGGAATTCTCGCATGTCATCCTCACCCTCGTGGTCTGTTTCCTCGTGAGTCGATGAAGTCTGCTCGGATTCAGCAGGTACTAGATCTTGCAGGTCCAGATCCTCCATCGAGGGGGTCTCTTCCACCTTCAGGTCTGCGAAGTTACCCAGGTCCACGGCATCCTCTTGATGGTCCTGGTCCGGCCTGGCTTCTTCCTTTCCCGAGACACTATTCAGGTCCACCATGTCTTCATGGTCTGTATTGTCACCACCCGCCGCGACGATTTTCACGTCTTCATCATCTTCCATCAGGGGCCTGAAATCATTTGTGATATCGACTTCCTCGCCGTCGTCGATGAATTCACCGAGGTCGACAACCTCCTCGGGCGTCCATGACTGATGTTGATTCGTCATGCCCGGACTCTGGCCAGGTTGATTGGGGTGCTGGCCAGGAGTCTCTGGCATGGCGCTGACATTTTTCTTTTCGGGCTTGATTGCCTTGATAAGATCACGGGTACTTGTCGTTATTTCTCCAATTACTGTCTTCACATCTATCTTGAGATCCGGAACCAGGCTCGCAATCAGGCCGAGCAGGAGCAGGTATTTCCACCAGGAAAAGCTATTGACGCCGGATCCCAGGGGGACTCCCATCCCCTCCAGTCCCAGGCCCATGATGAACATCACGACAATCAGAATCTGCGAGATGCGTCGAGCATCCGGATCCCTGAAAAAGGCGAGTCCATGTTCCTTGGATGCAGTATGGATTCGATGAGCCATCTTTCGTGACACAAAACAAAGCAGCACAAAGCAGCTGGCGGTGAGGAGGAAACAAAGAGCGTTGATAACCCACATTTTTCAGGCTTTCGGAGCAATCATGCGAATGGACGGTGTTCACTCTTGCAGCTTCCAGTTTACCGGTCAGATGCCCCTTGGGCAAAGCGTTGTGAATCAAATAACCATTGCGGACGAGTTCGCCGCGGCAGAATATGCGGCGCCAATGAGGTAGGATTCTATTTCGAGATGCCCTCGTCCCCTGGGTATGATTTTACCGGTGGATCTGATGAAAAACGTGCGTTTGCTGTTTGTTCTCCTGCTGGGTCTTCACGCTCTTGTTCCTGGTGACGCTTCGGCCACCCGGCTGGAGGTGTCGACCTTCTCGGTCGATATTACTCCACCCCTGGGCCGTCCGGTTGGTCTTGGGGTTATTCCCGAGCTCACGACCATGGAGCATCCCCTGCTGGCACGCGGCCTGGTACTGGACGATGGCCAAAGGAGAGTGGTCCTTTGCACACTGGACTGGATGGAGGTTCATAACGAGTCTTACAATTTTCTTCGCGAGGTGATTGCGGAGGCAGCGGGTATTTCCCCCTCGCATGTCTTTGTCCATTGCCTGCACCAGCATTCGGCACCAGCCATTTCCACTGCCGCCCAGCGACTGCAACTGGACAGGAACGACCCGCGGCGGGTTGCCACGGCGGGTTACCTGTCCGAGACCGGCCGGCGAATTGCATTAGCAGTCCGGACAGCCCCTGGCCGCAAGCAGGCGGTGACGCATCTTGCCAGTGGGAAGGCGACCGTGGAACGCGTGGCCTCCAGCCGCCGGCTGGAAAAAGAAGATGGATCGATCCAGGGGCGAAGCAGCAGTACCAGGGGGTCCCCTGAGTTGCGAGCATTACCGGAAGGGAGGATCGATCCCGATGTCCGCACGGTGGCATTTTTTCAGCGCCAACGGCTGGTTCTATGCCTTCATTATTATGCCACTCACCCGATGAGCTATTACGGGGACGGACGTGCCAGCTTTGATATCCCGGGGATCGTTCGTGCCGACCTGGAAAAACAGACAGGTGCATTCCATCTCTATTTCACCGGCTGTGGGGGAGACGTGGCGATGGGCAAGTACAACGATGGCTCCCTCCAGGCACGGGAGCAACTGGCCAGCCGCTTGCAGGCGGGCATCGAAGAGAGCATGTCCCGGCTCCAACGTGTCCGTCTGGAGACGGGGCAGTACCAGTGGTCGGTTGTTCCCCTGGTACTGAACCGGCGATCGGACCCCTCCTTTCGTCGTCCGGCAAATGAAGAAATTCTGCAGGACACGACGGCGGATCATTCCAAGAGGCTCAAGGCAGCGATCACGCTGGCCTGGATTGACCGCTGCGAGGCCGGTATTCCGGTGGAAATAAGCTGTCTCTCGATTGGCCATGTCCAGTTGCTACACCTGCCGGGTGAGCCATTCGTCCAGTACCAGTTGGCAGCCCAGCAGATGCAGTCGGGCCGTTTTATCTGCGTGGCTGGTTATGGGGACTGCGGCATGGGATATATAGGAGGTGACCGGATCTTTACCGACAGGGGCGGTTACGAGCAGACCTATTCATTCTCGGGTCCCTCCGAACAGCAGATGCTCGAGAAGATTCGCCAAGCCTTGAAGCGGGACTAAGGGACCTGTGCCATGAAGTCTGGTTTGCCGGTGCTTATAATAAGGTTCAAGAGGAATGTCATGAAACGCTGGTTGATTATGTTGATGGTGCTGGCCTGTTTTGCGATCGACTCTCGAGCCCATGGTCAGAAGATAGAGTCACCAAGGACATGGAAGGATATCACCGGGCAATTCACCATCCAGGCCACCTTCCTTTCGGCCAGCGACGGCAAGGTGGTACTGATTCGTGATGACAAGCAGCAGACCACTATCCCGCTGGAACGGCTTAGCCTGGCGGACCAGCAGTACGTGAAAAATCCTGCGATCCCCAATAACCTCAAGTGCGTTGACCTGTCCGACATGAAGGGAGACCTTCCGCTGGTCGCGGTGCGAACCACCCAGATCCTGCGGCGGAGCGAACCCTGGGAGTACAGCACCTGGACGGTCGAGGCCAGGAAAGATGACACGGTGGGATATCCTTCCGTCGTCCGCAACGACCGTGGGGAGAATGCGGATGGCAAGTACTATCTTTATTTCGCGCACCATGACCCCACCTCCGGGATTGGCTGTGCGATTGGAGACAAGGTGGATGGTCCCTACCAGAAGTTAAAGCAGATCGATCCCCAGCGCGAGCACAGCATGGTGCTTGTCAATCCTCATGCTCCCGGCAAGGAGGGGGATCCCTCCCATTATTCCAGCCCCTCGGTGGTCTGGAACGAGGACGAGAAACTGTGGTTCATGTATTTCCATTACTACAACCATTTTCACAGGTTGTGGGAGGAGGATTCGAATTTTCCCGGTGGCGGGAACCAGATGACGGCACTGGCCACGACTCCCGATCTCTCATCCCACGAGTGGACAATCGTCAAGGACAAGTCGATTGGCCAGGTCAGTGTGCATGACATCCTGCCGGTGATGCCGACGACCAAGGAAGAGTGGATGTATGGCACGTCGTCCTACCACAGTATCCAGAGGCTTCCCACCGGGGAATGGCTGGCCTTCATGCGTGGTACTGACAATCTCGGTCTCTGCAGCGTTGGTTTTGCCCGCTCCAAGGACGGTCGAGCATGGAATTTCTTTCCGCAGAACCCCAGGATTCGTCCAAAGACAGGTCCTGACGCGGCACTCGGTATCTACCGTCCCGCGTTTATTGGCTACCTGGGTCTGGATCCTGCCGGAAAACATCGCTACCTGGTGGTCTGGGCCGAGAGCCGCAAGGGGGCGGATGTACCACGGGTTCGCTATGGATATACCAACGACTTTATCACCATCAAGCCCGATCCACGGGGTTTTGCAGAATACAGTGGGGGGGACGGGTTGATCAGCCCCTGGCGCGAAGGGGACAAGCTTTACCTGTTTGCCGCCAAGAAGCTTCACGTCTTGAAGATCCCTGGCGGCTTCCGTTAATGCCCGCTGTTTACTGGGCAATCAGCTCAATCCCACACAGCAGGGGTGTCCCGTTTTGGGGCTTCAGGTTGATTTGCAGCCGTCCCGCGGATGCAACCACCTGGAACTCCCGGACGACGATCTTTTGGGATTCCCCCGCCTCGCGGACAATATCGAAGTTCTCCAGCACGGGCTTGCCCTGCAGGAGCACATCGAACACGCGGTCCCCTTCCGAGAGCGACTCCGGTTCGGCAAAGAAGAGGCGGACCTTGTAGTTTCTGTTTTCCGTCTCCTTCGACGTCGTCACGATCAGGCTCTCCAGGTCCTTGCAGCCGGAGGCAGCGACCCAGGCAAGGCCTTCACCTTTCACCTGGCTGGCATGCTTGCGGAAGTAGCTGGGAGCCCGCGGGAAAACCTGCACGGTGACATCCGGCGATGGGCCTCCCACATTGGGGTAGTCCAGCCACATGGTGCCGCTCTTGGCAATCCGGTCGCCGGGAGCTCCCAGGTTGATTCCCACCCGGTCGACCGGCGTGTCACGTTTCTCGTAGGCACTGTATGTCCATAGTTCCACGTCGGGGACATGGACCAGGGCCAGCGAGGTAAAGAGGTTGTAGCTGCAGGAACAGCCGTGGGCAAAGTTCGGCGCATTTAAAACACCGTTGGCCGGGATCAGGCTGTTACGACAACCGCTGCGAAAACCCTCCAGGCGACCGGTGGTCCCGGATTCGAGGTCCAGGAAGCCGGCGGTGGCTGCCCGGAATGTGACCAGGTGGGGGCTGGCGACAGCGTAGTTGCAGTGATGGCCTGCCTTGGTGAACTGCCAGGGGATCTCCTCACCCGTGATCGGGTGTTTTTGCGTGATCGGTTCACCGGTCTTCAGATCATAGGACAGCCCCGGACCGCGCTGGTCAATGATGCGGTCTTTCCAGAGGATGACCCGGTCCCAGAGATTCTCCGGGTGTCCCTTGAATCCCTTCCCCTCGGCAGTTTTCTTCCAGAGAGCCTCTCCGGATGTGCCGGAACGTGCCGCGATTCCCTTCTTGTTCGAGCTGATCAGGACATCGGCGGTTTCAGAGAAACCGACCCAGGTAACAATCTGGTCGGTCACCTGCTCCCAGACCTGTTTCCCGGTACGGGTATCGATCGCCTTGAGAACCCGGTACTTGGAGGCTTCTGGCACCAGCCCCTTCCGTTTCCAGTCATCATACAGGTGGCTCAGGGCGCCGTCGAAATAATAGACCTTGTCCGGCCCAATGGCGACCAGCGGACAGCTGACCGTCGCCTCATGACGCCAGTAGGGCTCGCCGCTGGTGCGGTCAAATGCCTGGATGGCGACCGGCATGTCTTCCCCGTCTTTCTTTTCCCAGATGGTTGCCACCAGCAGGTCGTTGCTGATCCGCATGCGGCCCCATCGCTGCTCGGTGGAAGGGAGCGTGAGCTCCTTGATCGTCTTGCCGGTAGCTGGATCGAGTAGCTTGCAGGAGTTCCCATCGGAAAAGTAGATGTAATCACTGGCAACCACGTAGTGGAATCCAACCCGTACCTGCTCGAAGAAGTTACCTCGCCTGCCAGGACTGGTGCCTTCCGGCAGTTGGATCTTCCAGAGAACACGCCCGGTATAGACATCGATGGCGGCAAACACCTGCGGTCCCTCGATGAACATCCGCCCATCGATGACGGCCATGCTCGGAGCCCAGTAGTGCCGGTTGTAGAAGAGTTCGCCGGCTGCAGCAGGGCCACCAAACCAGAGGACGCCAAGTGGTGCCTTGACCAGCTGGTCGTTCGACGTCAGCGAGTTGGCTGCGTCACCGTACTCGTGGGTCCAGTTGGATGATCCGACCAGTGCCCCGGCGCGGGTGATTCTGGAGATCCCGGCTTCCCATTTCAACTTGGCTTCCGGAAGTCCCCCGGCCTCCACGATGCCCACGATACGCCCGTGAACATCCTGGTCGGTTGGGAGATAGGCATGTCCTCCATAGGGCCGCAGCGATCGGTAAAGGGCACCCAGGTCCCCGCGGAATGGCTCGCCGGCAACGATCACGCCGGCAAAGTAGACGGGTAAATCTGCCGATCCGATTTCCCCGACCTGTGCCGCCAGGCGAGTCCCATAGAGTCCTGCTTTCATGCATCGGTCACGGAGCGCCTTGATCTTTCCGGCATCCGGATCCACAACAACCAGTCGTAACTGTGTCTGGGCAAGCAAGTGGTCGACCAGTTCACCACTACCGATACCGGCGACCAGGCAATAAGCACCCAGG
>CAYYZW010000186.1:0-3030 GCA_964476375.1 uncultured Pirellulaceae bacterium | reverse complement strand
ACTTCCACCAAAACCAACCGGCTTCCAGAGTCCGGCAGGCTGGTATGGCTTGACACTCTGGCCACCAATTGTCTCCACCAGCAGACCACTAATCGCCAATGCCTGCAGGGAATGTCTTTTCGGGACAGGTTCTGGAGATGGTCGACACGGGCTACGAGTTCAGCCTTCCGCCTGACCGGCTCAAGGATATCAGCAAGGGAACGACGAACGACGTTTTCGGGTGTTATACGGAATACGTCGATACCGTGATCCGCTCAATACACGCCTCCTGTTTTGTGACGGCGGAACTGACCCTGGTGACAGGTTACAAGCAGGTATTCGAGGGGGATGACAACAATTCGATCGTGATCACCTCCCATGATGGCGCGCTGCCGGCAAGTCGCAGTTTCATCAACCGGCGTATCGATTCCCGCCAGTCATTTGACGGCGACCCGTCGAACAAGTGAACGTGCCTGGATGATCCGCCGGGAAACGTTTTGCAAGGCCGACAATGACTAGGCGTCGGAGGATAAATCGCCGGCTCCCTGGCGTTCGTCGAAATTCTGCTTGGCGCGATCCACCTGGGAGGGTTTCACCAGGGGAAGGAGAATCAGCGGAAGAAGGCCACAGGCGGCGGCGACGTAGAAGGACGAGTAGGTCCCCAGGTGTTCACTGAGGCTCCCGACGGCCCTTTTACCCAGCACCGAGCTGACGTTCGACAGTGCCATGTAGGTTGTGAAAACTGTCCCGAGTGCCTGTGTCCACGAGATCCGCATCGCCATGGAGAGGAAGCCGACGGAACCGACTGCGATCAGGCCGGGAGCCAGGATAAGGTAGGTCGACGGGAACCAGTTCGTTGCCCAGAGGGACGGCGTGGCGGCCGCGATGACATTTAGCAAAGCATATGCCACCATGCCAATAATCAGAATTGCTCGACGCCCCCACAACTGCGATAGGAATCCACCAAGCAGGGCGAGCAGGAGTTCGGGGCCCATGGCCCAGAACTGGGCGCGGGACAGTTCTATGTGTCCCCAGTCAAGCTGGTCGGCACAGATCCCCTTGGCCATGAATTTCCCAATTTCCGGGCCGAGGTTGTGTAGAAAGGTGAAAAGTATAAAGACGAATGTCGTGCGGAGGGAGAATGCCAGCACGACGTTGGACAGGAGCACGCGAGGGTTTCCATAGGTCGATTCCTTGACGACGGATTCGCCACCGGAACTCCATGGGAAACGTTTTTCACCCGGCCGTTCCAGCCAGAGCATCGGCAAGACCATGATGGCGGCCAGGATGCCGATCTGGAAATACACGGCCATCTCGATACCCGAGTACGCGATTACCTGGGCGAAAAACAGGCCACCCCCGCCAAACCCAAGGAGCTTGCTTGCCCACATCATGCCGTTGGCCCTGCCCTGTTCCGGCGCAGGGAGGACATCGACCGCCAGTGCGTCGGTGGCAACATCCTGCATGGAGGCGAAGATGTTGTGGATGAAAAACATGATTCCCAGGAGCTTGTAATCTGTTGTGACGTCCGGCACGAAAAGGATGCCAACGAGCGTGGCTGCCATCAGCAATTGCGCCCCAATAATCCACGAGCGGCGGCGACCCATGGAGCGGATGGTGAAGGTGTCCATCAGGGGGGCCCAGATGATCTTGAAGGTCCATGGCAGGAGTATCAGCGAGGAAAGCTTTGCCACCTCACCGAGTCCGACTCCCTCGGCCTTGAGGTAATTCACCATCGTGGTTTCCATGAACCCCCAGGGCACGCCCTGCGCGAAGTAGAGCGCACAGAGCATGGTGAGGCGTTTCTGTCGACTCTCAACAAGCGTCATGGTCATCGATGGCTGGAAAGGGGAACGGGTGGAATCCTTGTGCAAGGATCCCTCAAGGCATGTAATATAATGAATCTGTCGGCGGGGCGTGAATACGAAATCCGAATACCACCAGGAAGGTAGAAAACAGCGTGACAAAAAGAACCGAGATTCTCCAGCAGGCACGTGACATTCAGGACTGGATCATCGATCGGCGGCGGACCATCCACCGACACCCGGAGCTGATGTACGAGGAGGTGAAAACCAGCAAGCTCGTCCAGGACACGCTCGATGAACTTGGCGTGACCTATCGTGCCGGAATCGCCGAAACAGGGGTTCTGGCGACACTTGGAACCGGCCAGGATCCCTGCGTGGCGTTGCGCGCGGATATGGATGCGCTTCCGATTCACGAGGAGACGGACGTCGACTTTCGCAGTGAAATTGATGGCAAGATGCATGCCTGTGGCCATGATTGCCACACGGCCATGCTGCTGGGGGCGGCTCGCCTGCTTAAATCCCGGGAAAATGAATTGACAGGGACAATAAAACTATTCTTTCAGCCGGCCGAGGAGGGTGGAGCCGGTGGGCTTCGCATGTGCGAAGAAGGGGTTCTTGAAAACCCGGATGTCCAACGCGTTTTTGGTTTGCACGTCTGGCCCCGTGTTCCGATTGGGACGGCAGCATCGCGTGAAGGAACGTTCCTGGCTGCCTCTTCCTTCTTGAAGGTCACCATTTCTGGAAAGGGAGGGCATGCCGCCATGCCCCACATGGCGGTCGACCCGGTCATCACCTCGGCGAAGGTGATTACGGAATTGCAAACGATCGTTTCACGGGAACTGGATCCAATGAACTCGGGAGTCATCAGCATGACGGCGATCCATGGGGGTAAGGCGTCCAACGTGATCCCGGAAAAAGTGGAACTGATGGGGACCATCCGTTCACTGACGATGGAGGGTCTCAAGTATATGCAGGAACGGGCGCAGACCATCACCGAGGCGGTCGCCGCGGCACACCGCTGCACGGCGACGGTTGAATACCCGGGTCACGATTATCCGCCGACCGTGAACGACGGCGATCTATGGTACATGGTTAAAGACCTGGGCGGGTACCTTCTGGGGGAAGTAAAAATGCTGGATGTTCCGCCGGTCATGGGGGGAGAGGACTTCGCCTATTACACAGAGAAAGTGCCGGGGTGTTTTGTCGGGAAGGGCGTTGGAAACCCGGACATTGGCGCCGATTACAA
>CAYYZW010000185.1:0-1738 GCA_964476375.1 uncultured Pirellulaceae bacterium | reverse complement strand
TTACCTGTTTATGAATTCATGACATTCCACCCCTTTTGGGGTCTTTGCCGATGGGCCCGACGATCGCACGGTTTCATGCCGACTGAGATGGGGAGTACTATGCATAGCGTGGATAAAAACCCCCAAGGGCTGTCCGTATTGGATATGAGTGCTTTGTGTCACCTGATCGTTCGCCGTGATTTTTATCTCAGATTTTCCAAGCGTATCAAGAATAAAAGGCACATAAAAGAGAAACAGAATGGCTCGGCAGGCAACAGGGGCTCAGGAAGGACTAGGTTCCGCAAGCTTTTCTCTTGGGTTTACTATGCCCTCAGAGGGTGCGCTGTGACTGCCCTCGCTGAGTGCCCCCTGTACCAGCCCGCTAATTTGGCTGGCTCTCGAGGACCAACTCGGCTGTCTCTGCCGCCATCTGGTTCCACTCGGCCTCCATTCTCCGCGCGACCGCTCCTTTCACTGCTGCCAGGTCCCGGGTCTCCGTGCGATCCTGCTTGAGATTATACAGGCTCCACTCCGATTCATCGTGGGCCTGCACGAGTTTCCAGTCGCCCCTGCGGATCGCCTTGTTACCCTCGTGCAACCACCACAAGAAGTCACGGCCCAGGTCCCGATCCCCCTCCCACAGCGAGACCAGGCTCCGCCCTGGAAATCCGGGGTGCCCAGCCAACGCTCGGTCGATATCGCTCTCTTGCCGAGTCACATCGAGCAAGGTCGGCACCACATCAATCACATGACCGGGTGTCCGTCGCAATTCGCCTGCGGCCTCAATCCCGTTTGGCCAGCGGACCAGCAAAGGGGTCGAGATACCACCCTCATGGACCCAGGTTTTGTGACGCCGAAAGGGCGTGTTGGAAACCGTCGACCAGCCTGGCCCGAGGCAGAGGTGAGACCTTGCAGAACCTATCGGGGCCGTTCGCTCGTGGCCATCTCCCCGCACCATGATCTCGGCGCTCGCTCCGTTGTCCGAAAGAAATAGCACGAACGTATTGTCGACCGCCGCCATCTTTTCCAGTTGTGCAAGAAGCCTGCCGATCTCACGATCCATCCGATCCACCATGGCCGCATGCACCGCCATCTTGTTGGCCTGGAACGACTGCTGTTCTGCCGTCAGTTGATCCCACGGTCTTGGTAGCACCACCTCCTCGGCGCCAATGATTTTTTCTGCGGCCGTGGCGAGATCCGGATAGGGTGAGCCGATGTTGTATTCCACAGGTGAAAGTGGTGCCTCCACCAGCCCTAGCTGCTCGATTCGATCGGAGCGGGCACGACGAGCCTTGTCCCATCCGCCCCGATACCGTGCCGCGTTTCGGGCGATGTCGCCGGGCAATGCGTGCAGCGGAAAGTGGGGCGCCGTAAAGGCGACATAGGCAAAAAACGGTGCGTCCTTGTGTTTTGTATGGTGATCGCGCAACATCTGCAGGGCGTGATCGGAAATGGAAGTTGTGGCATAAAAGCCACTCTCGCGTTTCACCGTTGGCAGCTTGACATCGTCCAGGTAACTGCTTGTCGGGTTAAAGAAACGGTTCTGATCACGCAGGTAATAGGAACGGTGAAACCCATTGCCCAGGGGCATGCCATCGAGGTGCCATTTACCCGAGTGGTAACAGCGGTAACCTCTCCGTGCCAGTTCGACCGACACCAGGGGAGCCCAGGAAGGACGAATCGCGCGACCGCCCACCTTCCCGCCGGGCAAGTCATCGCGTGCGACTTGCTGCGCATAAAACCCGGTGAGCAACGAAGC
>CAYYZW010000184.1:0-8723 GCA_964476375.1 uncultured Pirellulaceae bacterium | reverse complement strand
CAGAGACCGGCGTGCCAATTATCCTCGTGTGCCGGATGCTGGCGGTCTTGCCGGCCTGGTTCCAGAAGTCCGGTGCATGGTCTCCAAAGGTGGTGTTGACCCAGGCCAGGAAAAGCGCGTGCTGGTGCGGGTGGTCGGGTGGGAAGTCCCCCGTCACGCTTTGCCCGCGTGGGTTGTAAATGGGATGGATATAACCGCTGCGGCGGTAGACCGGGTCGATCCCGGGAGGGGATGGGATGACGGCATGGTTGTAGGCCAGCACCGGTTTGCCACGCACGTGGGCCACCAGTCGTCGGTCATCCCGTGTGACCGTAACCATGGTGGGAACCCGGTCCACCATGCGGTCCACTGCCAGGAGCTTGTATTTCCTTGAGAGACCGGCGCCGAGGCGTTTCTCGATCATCCAGGCGATCATCGGGGTGTCCCCTTGGATTCTCTGAATCCCGATTCGCGTACGGTCCTCGACACGCTGCATCACAAGCTGCCGGCCATCGGCCATGTCGTCAGGGAGTCGAAGGAAGACGGGTGTATGGTGCCGCAGGTGGTCGCCCGCCTGGACCTCGATCATGATGGCGGTCTCCTCGGCTGCTGTTACGGAGGTGAGCAGGAGGATGACAGGGAGCGTGGTGGAAAGGAACTTGTGGATGCTCATGGTGGTGGTTGTCCGCCTATTTTCCGCTGAAGACATCGTCGGCCCAGTCACTATAAAGCTGCCGAAGGTGCGTGACGATGTCAGGATGGTCATCGGCATGGTTGGTGACTTCGGGAGCGTCTCCTGCCAGGTGATGGAGTGAGAACACTTCTGGGGCGTCGGCCTGGCGGCCCTGGGTGCGGATCAATTTCCAGTCACCATCACGGACGGCCCAGTTCTTCTGCCACTGGAAATAGAAACGGGTGTGGGGCGAGGAGATATCCGGGTCATGGATTACCGGGAGGATGTCCCTGCCATCCAGTTTGACCGCGGGAAGAGGCAGCCGGCAAAGCCCCAGCAGGGTCGGGAACCAGTCCATCGTGGTGATTGCCTGGTGACGGACGACGTTTTCCGGGAGTGTTCCTGGAAGGCTGATAATTGCCGGGACCCGCACGCCCCCCTCGAGAAACGTCCCCTTGTGGCCAATCCAGCGGCCGGTGTTTCCTCCACCCCCATGGGGTCCGTAATCGTGGCCCCTGGCGTAACCACTTTTGTGGTTGTCGATGCGAATCTGGTAGTTCTCTTGCGAATGACCGTTGTCGCTCATGAAAATCACGATGGTATGGTCGGCCAGTGTGAGGGAGTCCAGCTTGGCAAGGACGCGACCGATGAGGCGGTCGGTGGTGGTGATAAAGGCCCCGTAACTGCGGCGTGGTTCCGGGACATCCCGGTAGTGTTTCAGATCCCGGCGGGGAGCCTGCTCGGGGTAATGGGGAGTGTTGTAAGCGAGGTAGAGGAAGAAAGGGTGCCGTCGATTCTGCTCAAGGAAGTCAAGGCTCCGCTCTGTGATCAGTTCGGGTAAAATCTTTCCGTGGGCAAAGACCTCCTCGGTCCCCTCGAAGAGGTCATGAAACCCGTCGCCGTGCAGGAAGTAGTGGTTGTGGTTGTCGATAAAGCCATCGCGTATTCCAAAGAACGTGTCAAAACCCTGGCGTGTGGGCCCGTGGTCCCGGTGGGCGCCGAGGTGCCACTTGCCAAAAAGCGCCGTCCGGTAACCCGCCTGCTGGTACACCTCGGCCAGGGTGACCTCGTCAAGGGACATGTTGACCCCCTCCGGGTCGGTGATGGCACGCTGGGCCCAGCTGTTTACACCGGTCCGCTGGGGATGACGCCCGGTCATCAACGCGGCCCGTGAAGGACAACAGACGGTGTGGGCATAGGCCTGGGTGAAGCGCACGCCGCGCTCGGCCAGGCTGTTGATTGCCGGTGTGTGGATGTCTTCGGATCCGTAGCAGCCGGCATCCAGGGTTCCCTGGTCATCGGAGTAGATGATCAGTACGTTGGGCCGGTCAGCGGCCGCCAGCGAGGTCGCCGCAACGGCAATGGCGAACAGGCAGATCGCGGAAAGAGGGAACACCGTGAAGCGACGGGCAGGTGTCATTCGTAACTCCATTTGAGGATCCATGGGTCATGCATCCGTTTCTGGAAGTCCTTCAGCCGCTGCTGGTATTCCTTGAGGACTTCTGCGTATTCAGGATCCTCTGCCAGGTTGGTTGTTTCGTGCGGGTCGCTGGCGATATGGAATAACTCGAACCGGGGGCGATGGATGTACTGGCCGACCGTTTTTTGACCGTAGGGAGTGTCCTTGCCCTTGCGAAACTGCGCCTGCCAGCTGGATGCGGCCCAGAGATCCGAGGCAAAGGGGTAGGGGATGCCGTGGGCGATGTTCCAGATTATCTTGTATTGCTTGTCTCGCACGACGCGCATCGGGTAGTACATCTGGATCTCGTGGAAAGTGTGGGAGGCAAACACGGTCTCCCAGTGCGTCGCCTCGGGGTTGCCAAGCGCGTCGATCCAGGACTTGCCATGGAAGCTGGTGAAAGTGAACCGGCCGCTGCGATTCTCCTTGAGGTTCTCGCCACGCTCCCGCCAGTACTTGTTGGCATCCACGAGCTTTGCCGGCCCGTTGGTCTTGGCGTCCAGTCCCCCGGCGAAGTCCAGCAGGGAAGGGGTGATGTCAATGTGGCTGATCATAGCCTCGCTGCGGATACCACGCTTTGGCTGGTAGGGATTTCGTACCACGAAGGGGACTCGCAGTCCTCCCTCGTAGACGGTTGTCTTGCCACCGGAAAAAGCCATCCCGTGGTCCGAGGTAAAAACGATCAGTGTCTTGTCATAAAGGCCTGCCTCCTTGAGGATCGTCACCAGTCTGCCCAGTCCCTGGTCAATCCGTGAACAGGACTGGTAGTACTGGGCCAGTTCCTCACGGGTTTCCGGGGTATCGGAAAGGAATTTCGGGATCGGTACCGCGGCCGGCTCAAAGAACTCCTCCTTGACCCCGGAATGGGATCCGTCCTTGGGTCGATTGCCAAACAGGTCCGGTTTCAGTTCGAGACGCGAATCGGCATCCTTGCCGCCGCCCCGGTGTGGGTCGCTGGTGGCAAAGTAGATAAAGAAGGGACGTTCATCGGTCTTGTCGTTAATGAACTCCCGGCAGTTTTCTGCCATCTGGACGGCGTTCCGGGTTGGTCCCTTGAGGTAGGTTTCAAAACGGTAGACTTCCTCGGGTGCCACGTGGTACTTGCCGATCTGGGCGGTGCGATAGCCGGCGTTGGCAATCACCCGTGGCATGGAAAGGCTCAGCACATTATGGAAGGAGGCAAACTTGTGAAAATCATGCTGGTGCCCGAACTGGCCGTTCTTGTGGTTGTGCAGGCCCGACATCACGACGCTGCGACTGGCACTGCAGCTGGCGGTGGTTGCAAAGGCGTTCAGGAATAGGGTGCCATCGTTGGCCAGGGCATCGATGTGCGGCGTGCGGGCGACCTCGTCGCCATAGCAGCCGAGGGTCGGGCTTTCGTCATCGGTGATGAAAAAGATGATGTTCTTCTCGGCGGCCAGGGAGGGCCGGACGAGCAGGGCGAGGAACACAAGCAGGAGCCACGCACAGCGTTTCATGAGAGATATCCTTGCAGGGGGGGACAGCGGAGGGCTGCACGTCCATTCCCTATAATTTAACGCCCCACCGGCGACTCGCAACTGACTCGTGGGGGCAAGTGGACGCTGTCAAGAAGATGCTTCACAATGATCTCCAGTGGAGTTCAAAAGATCCTTGGGACTTTCCGGGAAAAGGGAGCATATCGCCATGTGGACACGACGAGAATTTCAGGCGGCCCTTGCGGCCGGATTGCTTTCGGCCCCCGCGGTGCTCCCGGGCGACACCGGTTCTCCGCGCCGCAAGAAACTGGCGGTGGTGACCAATATCTGGTTTGAAGGATCGCATGCCTGGCACATGGCCACCCGTTTCCTGGTCGGGTACCCGCTGAGGGGGAAATGGCACCGTCCTCCGTTTGACGTGGTTTCGGCCTTTGTGGACCAGCAGGGCGAGGGAGACCTGAGCAGAAGACGGGCCGCTGAATTCGGATTCACCATCTATCCCACGATTGCCGAGGCCCTGCGTTGTGGAGGGGACAGGCTGGCGGTGGATGCTATCTTGCATATCGGCGAACACGGAAACTACCCGGTCAACGAGATCGGTCAAAAACAGTACCCGCGATACGAGTTTTTCAAACAGATCGAGGCGGTCTTTCGTGACGACGGCAAGACAACACCGGTCTTTAACGACAAGCACCTCTCCTGGAAATTTGAATGGGCCCGGGAAATGGTGGACGTGTCCCGGGAACTCAAATTCCCGTACCTGGCGGGATCGTCGTTACCGGTCACGTGGCGAATGCCCTCGCTGGAGATGCCCTATGGCGTGGAGGTCGAGGAGGCGATGTGTGTGGCCCATGGCCCGGTGGATATTTATGACTTTCACGCGCTGGAGACCATGCAGTGCATGCTCGAACGACGGCGAGGTGGGGAGACAGGAGTTGTCTCGATGCAGGCGCTCAGGGGTTCCCAGGTGTGGGAGGCGATGGCGGGCGGCGGATGGGATCCGGCATTGTTCGAGGCATGTTTGTCCCGTAGCCAGACGCTGCTGCAGCAGGACCAGTTTAGCCATCGCTATCCAACGCCCGGACAGATGAAGGAACTATGCCGGGAACCGATTGGCTACCGTTTCGAGTATGCCGACGGTGTGAAGGGGACGATGTTACTGATGAACGGCCTGGTAAGGGATTTTACCTTTGCCGCGCGGCTCAGGGGGCAATCGGATCCGATCTCCACGCTTTTCTACCTTCCTCCCAACCCGAACGTGGTCTACTCGGGTGCCCTGATGGAAAATGCCGAGAAAATGTTTGTCACCGGCAGGGCCCCTTACCCGGTGGAGCGAACCCTGTTGACCAGCGGCCTGGTGGAAGCGGGGCTGAAGTCGCTTGCCGTGGGTGGGGCGAAGATGGAAACACCGCACCTGGATGTGCGGTACCGCGCACCGCGGCGTTCCACTTTCTGGTACGACTAGCAATCAGGCTCGCCAGATTGACCATCGTTTGATTTCCCCCGATATTGACAGGGTTCAACCAGACCCTGGGACCCCTTGAGGAATCTACCATGCTACGTCTCTTTGTCACGGCGGCAGTTCTTTTTCCACTCCTGGGGATTGCCAGTGCCGAGGCCCAGCAGGACAAACGTCCCAATATCATTCTGGTCATGTCCGATGACATGGGTTACTCGGACATTGGGTGCTATGGCGGCGAGATCCAGACACCGAACCTGGACCAGCTCGCTGCAGGTGGATTGAGGTTCACGCAGTTCTACAACACCGGTCGCTGCTGCCCGACTCGGGGGGCGCTCCTGAGTGGCCTTTACTCTCATCAGAGTGGGATCGGCTGGATGATGAGTGACCGTGGTTACGATGGTTACCGGGGGGACCTGAACCGTAACTGCGTGACCATCGCCGAGGCCATGAGGCCGGCAGGCTACCGTACCTACATGGCCGGAAAGTGGCACGTGACCAAGTATATCCAGCCCGAGGGTCCCAAGGATAACTGGCCCACCCAGCGGGGATTTGACCGTTTTTACGGGACCATCACCGGGGCCGGCAGCTTCTTTGATCCAGGTACGCTGACACGCGACAACACCATGATCTCGCCATTTAACGACAAGGATTACCAGCCAGAAGAATACTATTATACCGATGCGATCAGCGATCATGCGGTTCGCTATATCAACGATCATGCGGGCGAGCATGCCGACAAGCCGTTTTTCATGTATGTCGCCTACACGGCGGCGCATTGGCCGATGCATGCCCTGCCCCGCGACATTGCCAAGTACAAGGGGCGCTACGACGGGGGGTATGCACCGATCCGGGAAGGCCGGCATGAAAAGATGAAGCAGCTTGGCCTGATCGATTCAAAACTTGAAATGGCCCCGCAGGTAGGAGACTGGGACAAGGTGCAGCAGAAGGAGTGGGAAGCGGCCTGCATGGAGGTCTACGCCGCCATGATTGACAATATGGACCAGGGCATTGGCAGGATTGTCGGTGCCCTGGAAAAAAATGGTCAGCTCGACAACACGCTGATCATGTTCTTCCAGGATAACGGGGGCTGCCAGGAGTCGGTTGGCAGGCGTGGGGATTTCACGCGGCCCGTGCCTCCCTCGCGTGCCAGGATCGGTGATGACGTGTTACGGACAGATGTCATCCCCCGTCAGAACCGGGCGGGTGTGCCGACGCTGCAGGGCCCGGGTATCCTGCCGGGGCCGGAGGACACATATATTGCCTACGGGATCAACTGGGCGAATGTGTCCAATACCCCCTTTCGTGAATACAAGCACTTTGTCCATGAGGGAGGAATTGCCACACCGCTGATCGCTCATTGGCCAAGGGGAATCAAGCGAGATGGAAAGCTCGATTCTCAGCCGGCCCACCTGATTGACATGATGGCCACCTGTGTGGACCTGGGGAAGGTGAATTACCCGCAGCAGGTGAATGGCGAGAAGATCACGGCGATGGAAGGGACCAGCCTGGCCCCCGCATTTTCAGGGAAATCACTGAAGCGAGAGCGACCGATCTTCTGGGAACATGAAGGGAACCGAGCGGTGCGGGACGGGGCCTGGAAGCTTGTGGCCAAGGAGAACAGGCCGTGGGAACTCTATGACATGACAAAGGATCGTTCGGAACTGGATGACCTGGCAACGAAGATGCCGGCACGGGTTGAGCAGATGGCCGCCGCCTGGGATGCCTGGGCGGAACGGGCGATGGTGTTGCCGCTGGGTGCATGGCGTGGGCAGGTGAGTTTGAACCGGAAACAGAAACGTTTTGAACTTCAGGCCGGGGCGGACCTGGGACAGGACGCGGCCCCTTACGTGGAAAAAAAACAGATCTCCATTGTCGCCTCGCTGGAAAAACCCGGTAGCCAGGGCGTGATTGTTGCCCAGGGAGGGACGGCGCACGGGTACTCGCTTTATGTTCGTGACGGGCTGCTGGAAATTGCCACCCGCCATTCCGGAAAACTGACGGTACTGACCGCCAAGCAGCCACTCGCGGATGGAGCGGTGGAAATCACGGCCACACTGGGCAAGGACGGGAGCGTGCGGGTGACCGCCGGTGCCGCCCTGGTGATCGAGGGCAAGGTTCCCGGGATGATGGTCAGCATGCCACAGGATGGACTCCAGGTGGGCCGCGATGCAAATGGGGCGGTCGGCCGGTATGGAGCACCTGCCGAATTTGACGGCCAGATCAAAAGGGTGGTGATCGAAGTAGCCAAGTAGGCGGCGGTGCCCTAGTAGTCTTCACCCTTGTAGCTTTGGATCACGGATTTCTGCCAGGCAGCAAGGCCCTTTTTCATCCGCTCCACCTGCTGCGGCATGGTCGCTGCCAGGTCCGTCTTCTCCGCTCGGTCTTTTTCCAGGTTGAAGAGCTGATAGCGTGCCGTGCCCTCCTTGCTGACCAGCCGGTGGAGCTTGTAGGGGCCTTCCATCCAAGCGGCGTGGCCGACCTGGAGTTTCGGCACCAGGTCCGTTTCGATCTGGCCTTCCGCGGGGTGCAGCTTGCTGCTTGGCCGCTCTGTACCCGCCTCCTGCTCTATGGCCAGTTGCTTGAGCAGGTCACTACTGCGAACCGGTCGCCCCTTGGCCGGGTAGTCCCAGAATCCCATCGGCTTTTTCCGTTCAAAGGGTTGTCCTTCGACGAGCCTGCGGAGACTGACGCCGTCGAGCGGCGGGGCGCCGTCTGGACGTGCGATGCCGACCAGGTCCAGGAGGGTTGGGAGGATGTCACACGTATTTCCGGGCACGTTGCTGGTTCGCGGCCTGGTAATGGTGGCGGGCCACTCGATGATGGTCGGCACCCGGATTCCTCCCTCCCAGAGCGTTCCCTTGCGGCCTGCCAGGCCGCCGTTGCTGCCAGGTCGCTTGCCGGATGTCTGGGCGCCGTTATCGCTCGTGTACCAGACGATGGTATTCTCGGCCAGGCCCATCACACGCAAGGCGCTGCGAAGGGTTCCCATCGCCCGGTCGATACCGGTGATCTCGCCATAGTAGTTCTGTACCGGTTCGGGTTGGTCCTTGTAGTGGACCCTGTCCGCCGGGTCCGCGATGTGCGGTAAATGAGGGGAACCGAACCAGACGACGGCAAGGAAAGGTTTCTTCTTGTCGGCGCTGTCTCGGATGAACCGGATCGCGGCCATCATGGCAATATCGGAACTCTCCCCGACGACCTGGATGGCACGACCATTCTCGCTCATCCAGGGATCATTTTCATAAAAGTTCGGGCTTGAAAGCCAGTCATCAAAACCGTTGGTCCCGGGACAGCAGGGGCTGCTGGACCGAACCGACCCGAGATGCCATTTTCCGAAATGCCCGGTGGCATATCCTGCCTTTTGAAGGGATTCGGCGACGGTTATTTCCTGCGGTCGCAGGGTGTATCCCCACTTGAAACAACCGAGCCGGTTGGGATGGCGGCCGGTGAGGACGCTGGCACGCGTGGGAGAACAGACGGGAGCGGCAGCATAGAAACGATCCAGGCGAAGGGCCTGACGTGACATGGCATCCAGGTTGGGTGTGTGTGGCAGGGGGTCGCCGTAATAACCGACATCCCCGTAACCCTGGTCATCCGCCATGCAGAGAACAATATTGGGTCGGGACTCCGGTTCGGCAGTCGTGGCCGGGCTGCACACCAGAAGCACGAGAGGGGCAACCAGGAACAGGCGAG
>CAYYZW010000183.1:0-6831 GCA_964476375.1 uncultured Pirellulaceae bacterium | reverse complement strand
GCAGAAACTTGCCAGGTTATCCAGCCTGCGTTCACTCGATTTCACCTTGACGCGGATCAACGACGAGGACCTGGCCATACTGGCCAGCAGAGATGGCGGCGGAGACGGTTTGATGAACCTCCATCAACTCTACCTCCGTAGCACCCCGGTCAGCGATGACGGCCTAGCCGAGCTGGGAAAAATGACCAGTCTGCAAACGCTTATGCTCGATAACACCGAGATTACTGACGACGGGCTGGTCCACTTGAAGAATCTGACCAACCTGCAATTGCTTGTCCTCGCTAACACCGAGATTACTGACGACGGACTGGTCCACTTGAAGAACCTGACGAGCCTCACATCTCTCAACCTCAACGGCACCCGGATCACGGATGCCGGCCTCCTGCACCTCGAGGCCATCGCACCCTCGGAACCACAACTGGGATACGCAGCCCCGGAACCACAACTGGGACAGCTCTGGCTTAGCGGGACCCGGGTGAGTGATGCCGGGCTGGTTCATCTCAAGGAACTCTCCAACCTGTATGGACTCGCTCTCAGTTCGACCGGGGTCACCGACGCGGGACTCTCGCAACTGGCAGGGCTGACCAGGCTGCGCGATCTTCACCTGCAAGGCACCGCGGTGACCGAGACAGGAAGGGCTCACTTCCAGAACAACCCCAACCTGAACCTGCACGTCTACGAGAAGCCGGAGAGCGAGGTGAAGTTCGAACCCTCCCACGTCATCGAGCGATGGGGATCTGTTATCGACCCGGATGGTGACTGCTCAATCAGCCGGCATGCTGACGAGCTGATTATCAGCGTGCCAGGCGTGGCCGACTATTCACAGTCCAGCCCGAAGCAGATCGGACAGTACGTCCGCCTGGAGCTGCCTGGTGATGACAAGATCCTCTCGGTGGCCGAGATCGAGGTATTCCAGGACGGCAAGAATATTGCGAGTGAAGGGACCATAACGCAGTCCTCCACTGATTTCGATGGCCACGCGGAAAGGGCCAATGACGGGAACACCAGCGGCGAATATTACAAGGACCTGGTGGCTCATTCCGTCACACACACGAAAAGAGAAAAAGATCCCTGGATTGAAATCGATCTGGGCAGGCGGCGCCCGATTGACATGATCAGGGTCTGGAACCGCACGGATTTCGGGATGCACTCTCGCCTCGATGGGTTCGTCCTCTCCGTCCACGACGAGAACCGTGAGCTGGTATGGCAAGAAACCCATACCAGGGCAGCGGGCCGTCCACACGGACTCTATCCAATAGCGCATGCAGAGTTCAGGAAGTTCAATGCACCATGCGTGCTAAAAAATGTGACCGGGGACTTCACCTTCACAGTCAACGTTGCCATGGACTTGCAACCAGGCCGCAGCAGCCGTTCATATTTCTACAGTGAATACCACGGTGCGGGAATCCTCGTCTGGGATTCAGAAAATCTCTTCGCCACAGAGGAACGCAATATCTTTACTACCTACCAGCCGGGCTCGCAAGACGCACCTGGCTATGACCTTCCTCGCAGCTGGTTCAATGCCAAGGCTTTCCATAACGGATCAAACATATTCCCTATTTTCATAGGGACAGATCACTTCTTCCGGGAGGTCTCCAGCTGGCTACGCGTAGAGAGAAAGGGAACGCAGCTGACATTTTTCCTGAGCCACGACGGCGAGCAATGGATCGAGACAAGGAAGGTCTCACTCCCGCTGGCCGAATCGGTTCAAGTCGGGGTCACGGTCAGCAACGCGTCCAGGAAGCAAGTGCAGGCAATCTTCTCCGATTACGAGCTTGTCACGCCAGGTTCCAGTCCCTGATCGAGGACTTACTTCCCGCTGGCGGCCCGGAGCAGCCGGAAGAACTCGCCGCCGAAATTGTTACCCGACTGGTCTCCCAGGCGAGTGATCACCAGCTGCTGGCTGGGAATCACGTAGAGCCGCCGGCCCAGCTTGCCCTGGGCCGCGTACATGTCCTTCGGTGCTGACGGCAGCAGACGGCCGGGCTTCTTCTCACCACCACCGCGAGCCACGAACGGCCCACCGTTAAGCCACCAGAGGTAGCCGTAGGACGGGTTCAGCTGCTGCGACGGCGAGGTCGCCTGCTTGATATAGTCCTTGTCGACCAGCACATCCTTCCCGTTCCAGAACCCGTTGGCGGACATCAAGAGGCCAAAGCGTGCCAGGTCGCGCGCCGTGGTGGCAAAACCAAACTTGTTGGCCACCACCGTGTTCTCATCCGCCCAGGGACGCACGGCCCAGCGCGAGTCCTTCATCCCCAGCGGACCGGTAAGCCACTTCTTTGTCAGCTGGTTCTCGTCCATCCCCGACGCCCTGGCCACACAGGTCAGCGAGCGGGCGTAGGCGGTGGTGTTGTAGAACCATTTCGTCCCGGCCGGTGCCTGGTACTGCAGCCGGGTCCCCAGGCCACTGGACATGCTGACCAGGTGCCGGATGGTGATCTTCGCCTCCGCCTCGGGCGGCGCCTTGGACCAGCCCTTGCCAAGATACTCACTGACCGGGTCATCGATCCTGAGCAGGCCCTTCTGCTGGGCGATCCCAACCAGCATGGCAGCCACGCTTTTTTGTGCCGAGGCGACATCCTCGACCGGGTGGCCCTGGCTGTCGGTTCCAAGCAGGAAATGAAAATAGGGGTTCCGGCCGCCGCTGGCAGTCTTCTCGGGTGGATCGATCTTCCAGTACTGCTCGGCCAGGATACGGCCGCGGGAGAGGATCACCACGCCGGAGGACTTGTTCCTGCCGGCATAAGCCAGGGCCTCTTTCAGTTTCGCTGCATCCCAGCCAATCGTGGCGGGCTGGACCGTTTCCCATTTCCCCTTGGCAGGTGGGAAGTAGAGAGCCTCGTCCTTTTTGTCAGCCGCGGCCAACGAGAGAGGCAGGCAAAGCAGGAGCAGGGAAACCAGAGTCATTTTCATGTGGTCGGGTCCGGGGTGGGTACTTGTTTGGTAAAAGCGATCTCCAGCAGGCATCCTACCATGCATCCAGAGAGCCCCCGTGACTGCCATACACAAAATTATTCCCTGCCGGTCACCCTGTTCACCAAAGCGATCTATAATGCCAGATAGCAATGGACCCCGATGGACCAGGAGAGTACCGATGAACAGCAGTCACTTCCCCGGCGGACGTCGCCGGTTCCTGCAGAACATGGCTTTTGCCACCGCCGCCTTGACTGTCCCGGGTGTTTATGCCGAGGAACTCTCACTCACGCCTCGCCAGACCGAGGGGCCGTTCTACCCTGACAAGCTGCCGCTCGATACCGACAACGACCTGCTGGTCCTGAACGACAAGATCACCCCGGCCGTTGGCCAGGTGGTGCACCTGGGAGGCACGATCCTCAGTCCCTCGGGTGAACCGGTCCGCAACGCAACGATTGAAATCTGGGAAGCGGATGTGAACGGTATCTACATCCACACGCAGAGTCCCGGCCAGGAGAAGATCGACAAGAACTTCCAGGGATTCGGCCGTTTCCTGACCGGCTCCTCCGGCGAGTACTACTTCCGCACGATCAAGCCGGTTCGCTATGGTTCCCGTACTCCCCATATCCACGTGGCGGTCATGCAGGGCGACAAGCGGATGCTGACCACCGAGTGCTATGTCAAGGGCGAGCCGAAAAACCAGACCGATCCTGTCATCAGCCGGCTTCGCGATCCCAAGCTGGCCGAGCTGCTGATGGCCGAGTTCAAGCCAATCCCCGGTTCCAAGACCAACGAGCTCTCGGCCAAGTTCGACATCGTGATTGGCAAGACCCCGGAGGAACCGCGTGGCCGACCGGCAGGGCGCCGGCGCCGCTAGCCGCTCGCTGGGGACTCCTACCGTTCTTTTCTCGTCCCATCCAAGGAGACCACCGTGAGGATTCTCATCTCACTACTCGTATCCTGCCTGCTGCTGGAAAGTGGTCAGATCCAGGCGCAGCCGACCGGCACTTACTATCCCAGCCGGCGATTCACGTTCGATCTCACCCCCCGCCCCAGGGCTGCCCAGGGAATCATGGTCGGCGAGGTCACCCCCACCAGCGCCCTGGTCCAGGTCCGCCTGACCCGCACCCGGGGACCCGTCCGCGGGGACGTGCCGGGAACCGGCGGCGTGGTACGGTTCATACTGCGGCCGGCTGACAGTCCCGATGCAGCGCCCATCGTCCAGCTGGCTCATGCCAGCGGGGAGCGGGATTTCATCGTGCGGGTCAAGTACGTGCAGCTCACCCCCGGCACCCGCTATCTCTGCCAGACCCTCGTTGGCACCAGAGAGAAGAACCTGCGACCAGGCCCGACCGCCAGCTTTCGCACCCTGCCCGGCCCAGACAACGCCGCGCGGGTGAACTTCGTGGTGGTGACCGGGATGAACTATGCCAAGTTCCACGGCGACAACCGCATCGACAGGAAAATTCACCTGGCGCACAACAACACCGAGCTTCCCGAACCCTATGCCGGCCCGGACAAGAAGCTGGGCTACCCGGCGCTGGAGTCGATCCTCCGGTTAAAGCCCGATTTCTTTGTCGGAACCGGCGACAACGTCTACTACGACACTCCCAAGGAGCCTCGTGCCGAGACGATTCCCCAGATGCGGCAGAAGTGGCACGAGCAATTCGTCCAGCAGCGGTACCAGGACCTGTTCGCCGCGGTCCCCACCTACTGGGAAGTCGATGACCATGATTACCGTATCGACGATGGCGACAACACCGGGGACCACCATCCCTCCCCGGCCGAGGCGCAGCGGGTGATGCTCGAGCAGCTCCCCTACGCGCATTTCCCCTACACAGCCGCCAACAAGCCACGACCGCTGACTTACCGCACGCACCGGATGAGCAAGGACCTGCAGGTCTGGTTTCTCGAGGGCCGCATCTATCGCAGTCCCAACCTCTCGGAAGACGGCCCGGACAAGTCGATCTGGGGCGTGGAGCAGAAAGCCTGGCTGAAGCGGACACTCAAAGAGAGTGACGCTACCTTCAAGGTGATGATCTCTGCCACGCCGATGGTAGGGCCGGATGATATCCGCAAGACCGACAACCACACCAACCATGGCGGCTTTCGCCACGAGGGTGACGAGTTCTTTGCTTTTGTCAAGAATGAGAACATCCAGAACCTTTACCTGGTCTGCGGGGACCGTCACTGGCAGTACCACGCCATGCATCCGAGCGGGGTCGAGGAGTTTTCTACCGGCGCGTTGGTCGATGCCAATTCCCGCCCGGGCCGCAAGGCAGGAGATCCTCTCTCGACCGACCCGGACGGCCTGATCAAGCAGTTCTATCTACAGGATCCCCCCTCCGGCGGTTTCCTGCACGTCAGCTCGCTGCCGGCCGGCCAGGGACACCCGACCGCCAGCCTGACCTTCCAGTGGCACGACGAGAAGGGGGCCACCCTCTACAGTCACACCAAGACACCCTGACCGGGACTAGGGGCTGGCCGTCATCACCCAGATCGGGCCGCCCCCGACCTTGTAGGTCTTGAGCTGCTCGAGCGCCCCGCTTCTCTGGTTGATCCGGTAGGCCACCAGCTCAGTGGTCTTCTGCCCGGCGGCATAGAGAAACTCGCCCGAGACATCGATACAGAATGACCGCGGGAAGTGAGCCGTGGCGTAATGCCCGACCACCTTCATCTTGCCGGTGCGAAGTGAAATCCAGACGGCGGCGATCGTGTCACGCATCGACTCCCCCTCAGCTCGCTCGGTCGTGTCCCGGTTGGAGACATAGGCAAATCGTCCGTTCGGCGTGATCTTGATATCCGCCGCATGGCTGCTCTCCTCGTAGCCCGGCGGCAGCGTCGAGAGCGTCTCCAGCTGGGTCAGCTTGCCACTTTTCGGATCCAGCTTCCAGGAGGTGATGCCACCCCCGTTCTCGTTGGAGGTAAAGGCCATGTCAAATTCCGGGTGCATGGCAATATGCCGCGGTTCATGGTAGCGGTGCTCGGTATCCGGCCCGGCAACAAAGGGAGGATCATTGGGCACCAGCTTGCCTGCCTTGGGATCCAGGCGGAACTGGTAAACCTTGTTCGGCCCGGTGTGAGGGACAAAGACAAACTGCCCGCTGCGATCGACCTCGATACAGTGGGCTGTTTTCTCGGTCACGTGGTGATCAAGCATCTCGTCGGTCGCCAGGCCATCAGTAATCCGGTACATCGTCACGTCCCCTGCCCCGTAATGCGCCGCCAGCAGGAAGTTCCCGGACAGGTCGGCACGGATGTAGGGAGCACGCGTGCGGATCGCGGCGGTCGAAAGCAGTGACAGGCTGCCATCCTTTTCGCGCCGCAGTGTGGCCACCGCAGCTGGTACATCCCCCACGCTGGTCATGGCGGCATAGATCAGCTTCTGGTCTGGCGAAAAGGCCAGCGGCCCGGGAGTTCCCGGAAGATCCAGCTTATGTTTTTCTGTCAAGGCACCGCTCTCCGGGTTCACGGTGGAGACAGTGATTGTCTTGTCCTGCTGGCTTGCAAGGTAAAGCAACTGTTCTTCTCCCGGGGCCATGGCAGTGATCCCTGTCCACACAAACAGGCCCGCTAACAGGTAAATGGTCTTCTTCATCGTTTCATGCTCCCCGGCCGACGGCATCAGTCGCCCTCGACCTCAAAAAGTCGTGCTGCGTTATTGTAGAAAATATCCTCGACCTGCTCGTCGCTCAGTCCCTCGGACCAGCAGGCCCACTTCAGCGAGCGAAGGTGTTCCAGCCCAACCATCACCGGGTCAACCTGCATGTGGTTTTCACCCCAGACCGGCTGATCGCCATAGATCCAGAGAAAGCTGTCCGCGGCCGACAGGCTGCGGCCCCGCAGGTGGCTGACCGGCAGGTCGGTCCCGTACATCAGCCGGTCATGTCCCATCAGCCGGATGATCGCCTGGTG
>CAYYZW010000182.1:0-2692 GCA_964476375.1 uncultured Pirellulaceae bacterium | reverse complement strand
ACGACCAGGCATTCTCCATGGTCGAACAGGCAATGGCAGACTGTGGGGCGAAGATCAAGAAACGATTACCGGAAGCAGGACAGATGGAAGGTAAATGCCGTTACGGCATTAACCCGTTCGGAATGACCGTGATGGCTCATTTTTTTTCCGATACGACGGGCGCCCATGTGGAGATTAAGGCGAGCTTTACCGATGCATTTGATACTTTCGGCGCCTGCAAGAAGAAGGTCAGAAAGATTTCCGAACGGTTGATGTCCTTCTAGGATGATATCCATCTACCTGGATTGTCACCCTCCGGGCAAGGGAATCATAAAATCCCCAATCCCTCTTGGTTCTTTGCTCCGGCACTCTTTAAGATGACCGAACCTCCAGTCCTACCCCACAATGGTTAACGATGCTTGGCATACCCCATATCCATCGCCGGCAACTGCTCGCCCGAACGGCTCGCGGCTGCCTGGGGCTGAACCTCGGCAGCCTGCTGTGGACAAGATCCGTCCTGGCTGGTGAAAAGAACGCTCTCGCCGGATCCCATATCCGCGCCTGCATCGTGATCTTTTACTATGGCGGTCCAAGCCACCTCGACACCTTCGACATGAAGCCACAGGCTCCACGCGAGGTACGTGGAGAATTCTCGTCGATCTCCACGTCGGTACCGGGACTCTCGATCAGTGAACACCTGCCCCATACCTCCAAAGTCATGCACCATGTGGCGGTCATTCGCAGCATGCACCACACCAACCGCCTGCATGATTCGGCTTCTACCGAGACCCTGACCGGTCGGCAATCGCCACAGGGAGACCGGGAGGAATTTGCGCCGATCCCCCAGTTCTATCCCTGCCACGGTGCCACGGTCAGCCACCAGCGTCGTGATCTTGACATCGACGTCCCCCATGCGGCACTTCCCTGGGTGTTCCATAACGTGGTGGACACACCCTGCCAGGGCGGTGGTTTCCTGGGTGCCGCCTATGACCCGTTTCGTATTCAGGGCGACCCAGCCAAGATCAGTTTCCAGGCTGAGATGTTCTCACGACCGTCGGACCTTTCAATCCAGCGACTTCAGCAGCGGCGAACTCTCGCTGAAAAACTGGCAGGCGACGGTATTTTAAATACCATTCCCCAGTCCATCCAGCTGAAGGCACTTTACGGCCGGGCGATCGAGCTGATGCAGTCCGAGGCTGTTGCCAGGGCGCTGAGGATCGAGGAAGAACCCCAGGCGATGCGTGAACGATATGGCCTCTATCCCGGCACCGTGCCCGAGGGGGTCCGGAACGTCCACGGCCACCAGCTGCGCGGACAGAACGTGCTCCTTGCCCGCCGACTGGTCGAGGCGGGCGTCCCATTTGTCAACGTCTATGATTTTCGCCAACAGGGCCAAAACTGGGATTCGCATGCCGACAATTTCGGTGAACACAAGAACCGGCTGCTGCCGCCGGCCGACAGGGCCTATGCCGCCCTGATCGAGGACCTGGACCAGCGAGGCCTTCTTGAATCAACGCTCGTCGTGGCACTCGGGGAGTTCGGACGGACTCCCACGATCAATGGAAACGCTGGCAGGGACCACTGGCCCGATTGTTACAGCCTCACACTGGCAGGTGGTGGCATCCAGGGTGGAGCAGTGCATGGAGCCAGTGACAAGCTGGGGGCCTACCCGACTGTCGATCCGGTCACGCCGGCAGACCTGGCGGCCACAATCTACTGGCGATTTGGGCTGGACCCGCGAGCCGAGATTCACGATCTCCTCGGTCGCCCACACCGCCTGGCAGATGGCAAGCCGATTAAAAGCCTGTTTGGCTAGCCCCGCGTGCTCTTCGGCACAACGCACCGCTATCTGGCCACTTCTTCCGTGACCTTTTGAACCTGCTGATTTCACTGTGTCAGGATGACGTGAAGAAAAAACAGTGCCGGCAATAAAAGGCCAATTAGTGACATGATCACACCAGCAGTCGCAAAGGACTGCTTGTGGGGGCCACGGTTGGCGACCAGGCCAAGCACCATGCCGATAATCCCGCAGGGAAGACTGATCGGCCAGACGCAAAACAAAGAGAGCGAGACAATCCCAAGGACAAGCGATGCCACGGCTTTACCACTGTTAGGCACCTTCACCGGCAGGGGAGGGAGACCAGCCACCTGGGGGGCAGCGGCGTGGAGCTGTGGATTCAACTGAGCCTGTTCGGAGACATGTTCCAGCAGTTCAGGAACGATGTTGGCCGGCTGGCGTCCCACCAACCCATCACGCCAGACCGGCGTCACCGAGGTCAGCACGCCCAGGCGGAGCATGTCGCATAGGGTTTCCCCGTTCACCGGCCCGACCAGTTCGCCCAGCTCCTCGTAATACCATTTCTGTTCACCGGTCATGGCAGAAAGTGTAGCCCGGCTTCCCTGGTTCCACAAACAGGACCTCCGCAGGAAGAAACCGCTCCGCGCCCGTGACAAGCGAACAGCCTACCCGGCCACCGATCCTGTTCCCTGAAGCCAACCGGCTACTCGGGTTTCACTCAAAAGGATTTTCCGCGTCCCCGATTTCACCGTCCACCTCCTCTTCCCCGGCCGCCTCCCCCTTGTCCTCCTCGCCCCCTTCGCCAAAGACCTTCTTTATCCGCTCCTTAAGTTTTTCACGGGCCTCTTCCATTTCCTACTCCTGCCCCACGTCATCTTGTTCATTGAAAAAGTCCTCCAACCCGCCCCCGTTTCC
>CAYYZW010000181.1:0-8776 GCA_964476375.1 uncultured Pirellulaceae bacterium | reverse complement strand
GGCCTGCCGATTTTTCCTCCGCTGCCCGGCGATATCGCCGAACGGGTGAAATATTCCAACAGCAAGTGGGATACACAGCACGGTCCGGAAGGCCGTAAGCGGAGCATTTATATTTACCAGCAGCGAACATTGATGATGCCTCTTTTACAGACATTTGATGCCATTGTCTGTGACGAGTCGCGGCCCAGGCGGGCAGGGTCAGTGACTCCCCTGCAGGCGCTGGCGATGTACAACGGGGAGTTTGTCAACGAGGAGGCCGGTCATTTTGCGGAACGGCTGGTGCGGGAGGCCGGGCCGGAACTTGGTGACCAGGTGCAACATGCTTTTGAGCTTGCCCTGGCCCGACCGGCGACCGATGATGAACAGCAGAAGCTGGTCGCGTATGTCGAAAGCCGCGAGGATCGCGAGGCCGGGCTTCGTGGGCTCTGCCGTATTCTCTATAACACCAGTGAGTTCATCTATATCGACTAGGGAGCTGTGGATGGGGAGCAAGGGGACAGATCGACAATCTCGCACCAGGTCTCGCCGTTCTTTTCTCGGCCAGGCTTACAACGGGATCGGTTCGCTGGCACTGGGTGCAATGATGGCGGACGAGCTGGCAGGGGAAAGGCTCGCTGCCAGTAACCCGCTCGCCCCGCGAACGCCGCACAAGAAGCGCAAGGCAAAACACTGTATCTTTCTCTTCATGCAGGGCGGTGTGAGCCAGGTCGATTCCTTCGAGTACAAGCCGGAGCTGAAGAAACTTCACGGCAAGCCATTGCCACGGATTCCGAGTATTTCCGGGGAACTGCAGGGACGGCTCTCCTTTCCGCATGTCTGCGTGGGGAGCTCTTTTGACTTCAAACAGCACGGGGAGTCGGGACGCCATGTCTCGGAACTCTATCCCCACCTGGCCGGCCACGTGGATGACCTGGCTTTTATTCACGGCATCAAGACAGACAACCAGAACCATGGCCCGTCGACACTCTCGGTGACGACCGGGAGCCAGTTTCCCGGGCACCCCTCGGTCGGCTCCTGGATCAGTTATGGCCTGGGCAGCGAGAACCAGGACATGCCGGCCTATGCCGTGATCCAGGATCCCCGTGGTGCCCCGGTTAACGGGGCCGCGGTCTGGGCAAACGGCTACCTGCCGGCGGCCTACCAGGGGACACTCTTGCGGAGTAACGGTACCCCGATCCTGAACCTGCAGCGGCCCGGCGATCTGAGCCACAAGCAACAGCGGAGGGAACTGGACGTGCTGGGCTGGCTTAACGAACGGCATCGTAACAGTCGGCCGGGGGACAGCGAGCTGGAAGCCCGCATCAGTTCCTACGAGCTCGCATTCCGGATGCAGATGCAGGCCCCGCAGGTTGTGGATGTCTCCCAGGAGACACGCGAGGTCCAGGAGCTGTACGGAATGAACGACCCGGTCACGGCCGGTTTTGGTCGCCAGTGCCTGCTGGCCCGCCGGCTGGTGGAAAGTGGCGTGCGTTACACGCTGCTGGTCCATGGTGTCCAGATCGGCACCCATAGCTGGGATGACCATGGTGACGTGGCGGGCGGGATGGCCCGACATTCCCGTGAAGTGGACCGCCCGATTGCCGGACTGCTGGCAGATCTGAAACGCCTTGGCCTGCTCGAGGAGACACTCGTGGTCTGGGCATCGGAAATGGGCCGTACTCCTTTCAAGAACGGGGGCATGACGGACAAGCCCGGCCGGGATCATAATTCCTATGGCCTGGTGATGTGGATGGCCGGTGGCAATGTGAAGGGCGGTGCCACGGCAGGGGAGACCGACGAGTTCGGCCTGCGGGCCACGGGGGACCCGATTCCGATCCGGGATGTCCATGCGACGATACTGGACCTGATGGGCCTGGAAGATGAAGAACTTCGTTATCATCACGCCGGTCGGCTGCGGCGACTGACCGATACCGGCGGTACGGTAATCGACCAGATTATCAGCTAGGCCGGATGATCCGGCCCACGATCCCAGCCCCGCCAATCTGACAGCGGGAAGATGCAGCGGCGCGATATATTCGCTACCTTGGGGGGATTGAGATATCCCCCTGAGCACCCTCGCGAGGAGCGTTCCATGAAATGTCGTTACCCCCTGTTGATGCTGTTTGTTTTTACGGCCATGGTCGGCACGCTGAAAGCAGCCGAGCCGATTATTCCCAAGAATGCCACGCTGGAAAAACTGTTTGAGGGAATCACGCTGACCGAGGGAGTGGCGGTTGCTCCGGATGGCATGGTCTACTTCAGCGATATCACGTTTTCCCACCAGGCGGTGCTGGAGACCGGCGCGATCCATGCCGGGCATATCTGGAAATTCGATCCGGCCACCAGCAAGACGACGATCTTTCGGTCGCCCAGCGGGATGTCCAACGGTATCAAGTTTGATAGCCGGGGGGACATGCTAATTTGCGAGGGGGCGGACCATGGGGGCCGCCGGGTGATCCGCACCGATATGAAGACAGGCATGAGTTACATCATTGCCCACAGTTACGAGGGCCGACGACTCAACTCTCCCAATGATGTCACGATCGATGAAAAGGGACGTCTTTACTTTAGTGATCCCCGCTACCTGGGTCATGAAGCGATTGACCAGGCGGTGATGGGGGTTTATCGCCTGGACCCCGATGGCACGATCCACCGGATCATTTCGGATGCGGGGAAGCCCAACGGCGTGTGCGTTTCACCGGACCAGAAAAGCCTTTACGTGGTCAGCAATGACAATGGTGCCACGGCCATTGAACGTTTGGCCAAGGATGAAGAAGCGGAAGGGCCGGTCGCCGTGGCAGAGTCGCTGCGGAAGGGAAACATGGCCCTGATGGCCTATGACCTCCACGAGGATGGCACCGCGACTTTCCGGGAGACGCTGGTCGATTATGCACCCGAGGATGGTCCGGACGGCCTGGTCTGTGATGCGGATGGCAACCTGGTCGTGGCGGTGCGGGCAGAAAGCCGACCTGGTATCTGTTTTTACTCGCCCAAGGGAAAGGAACTTGCTTACCTGGAGACCGAGGTGCCAACCAACGTCGGCTTTGGACGGGGTGACGACTCGAACCTGTTGTATGTTACTGCCGGGCAGAGCCTGTACCGGGTTCGACTCAACACGCATGGATACCAGTTGCCGGCCTCCAAGTAAGGGCCGATGAAAGGAGTGGGAGTGGGATGAAAGGTCGAAGACACCAGCAAAAATGGATCCTGGCGGTCGCTGTCATCGTCTTTGCGGGCGGGAGTGCGCTGCAGGCAAAACCGATTATCAGGCCGGGTGACCGGGTCGTTTTCCTGGGAGACTCGATCACGGCAGCGGGCCATTTCGTCAGCTACGTGGAGGCCCACCTGCGTTTACAGGTCGAGGGAGACCCGGTGGAGGTGATCAACCTGGGGCTTCCCAGCGAGGGCTGCACGGGGCTCTCGGAACCGGACCACCCGTTTCCGAGGCCGAATGTTCATGAACGCCTGGCACGGGCACTGGAAAAGACCAGGCCGGATGTGGTGGTGGCCTGTTACGGGATGAACGACGGGATCTACTATCCCTTTAGCCAGGAACGATTTGAAAAGTACCAGCAGGGCATGCAACAGCTCGCCCGGGCGGTGAAGAAATCAGGTGCCCGCCTGATCCTGCTGACGCCGCCCGCTTTTGATCCCCTGCCATTGAAACTGGCGGGCAAGCTCCTGCCGGCGGGAGCGGAAAAGTACGCCTGGTTTGCCATCTACGAGGATTACGACGACGTGATCAAGAAATATGCCGACTGGCTTGCCTCCCAGCGGCGACTGGCCGACCTGGTGCTGGATGTTTACACACCGGTGGTGAACTATACCGTCGACAAGCGGAAGGAGAATCCTGAGTTCGTGATGTCCCCGGACGGCGTCCACGTCAACGTGGAAGGGCACCAGGTGATTGCACGTGGCGTGGTCGAGGGACTGGGCCTGGAGTGGGATCCGATGCTGGACGGGGAACTGTTTGGCAGTCTTGAGGCCAGGCGGGCCGTGATGCATGCATCCTGGCTGAGCCACGTGGGGCACAAGCGACCGGGCATGAAGCCGGGGCTTCCAGTCGAGGAGGCACGCCGCAGCGTGGCCGAACTGGAGAGGACCATCACGGGGCTGGTCGACAAGTCTCGCTAGGGGATGGGTCTTTAGAGTCCTGGCCTGGGTGGCTTGACCGCCCCTTTCCAGGGGACCACGCCCCGGGCGTTGAGCTTTCGCCGGTAGACCTTGTCCGTCGAGGTCGCATAGATCGTGTCCAGCCTGGGGCCGCCAAAGACAATATTGGAAAGCTTGGCTGCCTGGGGCTTGGTGATGATCAGGTGGACGCGTCCAAGCTGGTCCAGGACCTGCAGGCCGATGCGTGTGGCAACGTAGCTGCGGCCCTGGCTGTCGATGGTCATCCCGTCCGCCCAGCAATCCTTGTCCTGGTCCCCGCGATGCAGGTGTCCGTACCGCTGGCGATGGATCAGGTTTCCGCCAGGCTGCACCTGGAAGGAGTAATTGAACCGGCCATGGGAGTCGTTGACCAGCAGGAAGGCGTGGTCGATCGAGGTATGCAGGCCATTGGGGAAATCGATCTCGTCGGCCACGACCTTCTTCGTGCCATCGAGCGTGAAATGCCAGACCCGGTTGTTCTGGGGGTCGCTGAAGTACCCCCCTGACGGAAGCATCACGATGTCATTGGAAGTCACATCTTCGAGCACGGTTTCTGTTTTCCCGTCCTCGGTGAAACGGACGATTCGCTCGGCACCGGACTGGCAGGCATAGAGTTTTCCATCCGCTGCGAACATCAAGCCGTTGGCTCGCTCGGTGTCGTCGGCAAACAGGGTGATCTTTCCATCCAGGCCAATCCGGTAAATCCGGCTGTCCGGAATGTCGGAAAAGAAGACCTCCCCCCTGGCATTGACGGCAGGTCCCTCGGTATAGGTGTATCCCTCTCCCAGCAGTTCCCAGTCCTCACCCGGGATGAGTATGTCGGTACGGCGTTTTTTTCCTGCCACGGTGGTGATCGGCTTGGGGTAGTCCCGCCACAACCATCGCATGGCCTCGGGCAGGATTGCGGTGGAGTGCTTCCCGTTGTGTCCACCCTCTCCCCAGATATGCTGGACATCGTAGCCGGCAAAGGTGAGCGAATGGAGCATCGTTTGGTTGGCATCCCACCAGCTGCCACCATAAATATCCAGGTCGTTACTGCCATCCTGCAGGAAGATGCGGATCGGCCTGGCCTCGAACTTCCGTAGCAGGGCCGGGTACTCGTTCCCCCCCCGGAGCGAAACATAAGTTCCCACGGCGCTGAAGACGCGGCGAAATGCATCGGGCCGTTCCCAGGCCGCGGTGAACGCGCAGATCGCGCCACTGCTGCTGCCGGCAAGCATGCGGTCATTGGGGTCGCTGCTGATGTTATAGTCCTGACTGACAGCGGGCAGGATCTCCTCGATCAGGAACCGTGCATAACGGTCTCCCAGGCCGTCATACTCAAAACTACGGTTAAAACGTGGTTGTGAATCGGGACTGGGGGCCGGCACGACGCCCGGACTGATGAAAATACCAATCATCGGAGGGACCTGTTTCTTGTGGATCAGGTTGTCTAGCACGGTGGGGAATTTCCATTGTTGTGCCTTCCGCAGCCCGTCCTGCACGACCAGCAGGCAGCAGGGTTTTTTGGCGTCATACTGGGCCGGCACATAGATCGAGTAATCCCGTACGGTGCCAGGAAAGAGGGTGCTTTTGTCCCAGCGGAAGGGGCCCTTGATCTGTCCCTGGGGGACACCCTCCTGCACCTTCGAATCCTCACTGAGCTGGTAGCTTTCCACCTGCTGAGCACGGGCAGGGCCACAGCTGAGCAGCTGTCCGAGGAGTGTGGCTAGGTTCGTGGGGGAGGTGGATCTTTTCATGGTTGGTGCCTGCATGGGATGGAAATCAAGTTATAAGATGCTATGGGGCGGCAGCTGGACGTACTCCAGGTTGCCAGGCAGTATTATGATGAGGAGCATTGGCGATCAAAACAAGCTTTCAGGAGGGATTTTGATGCAGCAGGAAAAACACATTCTGTGGCTGGTGAGTGGTGTCCTGCTGGGCCTGCTGCTGCAGGATCCGGTCCTGGCGAAGCAGCCCGGCGACAGCCCGGTCCAGGTTTTCGTGCTTGCCGGCCAGTCGAACATGCAGGGACATGGCAAGGTAATGCTCAGGCCGGAAAAGAATGGCGGCAAGGGAACGCTGGAATACCTGGTCAAGAACAAGGAATCAGCGGCCCTGTTTGCTCACACGGTCGATCGGGAGGGAAACTGGCTGACCAGGGCGGACTGTTGGATTTGGTACCTGGACCGGTCCGGGAACCTGGGAGTTGGCTACGGGGCCGGGAAGGACATGATCGGCCCGGAATTCCAGTTCGGCCACCGGGTTGCCGGGGCACGGAAAAACCAGGTCCTGTTGATCAAGACCGCCTGGGGCGGCAAGAGCCTGATGGTGGATTTTCGCCCCCCGTCTTCCGGGGGTGAGCTGGGGCCCTATTACACCCAGATGGTCACGCATGTACGGGATGTCCTGGCAAACCTCAAGAAGCACTTCCCTGCGTACAATGGCCGTGGTTATGAAATGGCGGGTTTCGGCTGGCACCAGGGATGGAATGATGGCCTGAAAAAGGAGTGGGTTGACCAGTACGAGGACAACCTGGTCAACCTGGTCAAGGACCTGCGGACCGAATGGAAAAAGCCGGGCTTGCCGGTCGTTATCGCCAATAGTGGCTTTGGCGGCTTTGACCAAAAAACTGATCGCCGGCTGGGGATCATGGCCGCCCAGGCGGCCGTGTCGGAGCGCCTGGAAAAGGTGATCACCGTGGAGACGAGAGGTTTTTTTCGGCCCGCGGAGATATCTCCATCCGGGCAGCGTTATCACTGGAACCACAATGCCGAAACGCACTTCCTGATTGGGGATGCGATGGGCAAGGCGATGATCTCTCTGGTGGGAAAAACCAGGGAAAAATAATATCTTGCTGATGAAAGGAGATGCCCGATGAAGTGGAAGAATACCGCGGTGTGGGTCCTCGTGCTGTACTCGTCTTTTCTGGTTTCCCGGGTGGGAGCGGAGCGGCCCGGTCGGAAGCCGATCCAGGTTTTCGTGCTTGCCGGCCAGTCCAACATGCAGGGGCAGGGCGTGGTCGACCTGGACCATCCGCAGTATTACAACGGCGGCAAGGGGACGCTGCTTCACGTGATGAAGAACACGGTAACCCCGGACCGCTATGCGCACCTGCAGGATGACAAGGGCAACTGGGTGGTGAGAGAGGATGTCCATGTCCGCTTCCGGGTCAAGGATGGGGAGGTGGAGGAGGCAGTCAAAAAAGGAGGTCTCTCGATCGGCTTTGCGGGCTACCCCGGCCGCCATCATATTGGTCCCGAATACCAGTTTGGGCACGTCGTGGGAGACCACTATGACCAGCCGGTTGTCCTGATCAAAACGGCCTGGGGCGGCAAGAGTCTCTACAAGGATTTTCGCCCACCCCGTGCCGGGGGAGAGACGGGAGAGTATTACACGAAGATGCTTGCCGAGGTGCAGGAGGCACTGGCACGTCTCGATACGGACTTTCCGCAGCTGGCAGGACGACAATATCAGATGGCAGGTTTTGTCTGGCAGCAGGGCTGGAACGACATGTTCGACAAGCAGGCACTGGAGCAATACGAGGACAACCTGGTCTGCCTGGTCCAGGACGTGCGGGAGGCCTGGAAAGAGCCACGATTGCCGGTCGTGATCGGTGAGCTGGGGAACGGGGGGGAGAAGGCGGGCGAGAACATGCTCGCCCTTCGCCGGGCCCAGGCGGCCGCATCAGAGCGAAAGGAATTAAAGGGCCATGTGGCTTTTGTGAAGACCACCTCTTTTGCCCGGCCGGCCGGAGAATCTCCCAACGTCGGTCATGGTCATCACTGGTTTGGCAATGCTGAAAGCTATTTCCTGATCGGTGACGCACTCGGTGAAAAAATGCTCGAACTGGTCTCGCGGCGAAAGTAATCGTGAACCGGGAGTTACGGCAGGACCTGGAAGCTGTAGAGGGTCGCCTTCTGGAGTGTGAATCGTAACCGGATCGTCTGGCCCTGGAGGGAGGCCAGCGTCTTTTTTTTCCAGCGAGGCTGGTGCCGGAGTTCATCAAGCTGCCGGGAGGGCCGGCCGGAGAAACCGGGGAGAGGGTGCCCGTTCATATCGAGCACCTCGACCAGGATAGACCCTTCCGGGGCAGCAATATTCAGCTGCAGCCTGTTTCCCTGCAGCGGGAAGGGGCGGGTTATGATCTGGCCGGTTTCTTCTCCCGTCGCTGCCAGCCCGATAAACCGGTCCAGCGGGAGCGTGGCGACACCAATGAACCATTCGCGAGGGAAGGAGACATCCGGTGTCCCATGCCGTTCGTTGGCACCCGAGTAATAGATCCAGTGCCGGTCCGCATGGGTGACGATGCTCGAGGCGGGCAGGATCATGTCCTTGTCAAAGCTGCCATCCGGGCCGCGTGGGAGAAAAGGTTTCCCGGCATAAACCCAGTCCAGGTCCCAGCTGTCCCCGTCCCGGCTGGTCCCGATGTAATAGTTCATCACGTCTTTCTCGTGCCGCTTGACCAGGTCGGCCGGTCCCTCGCTTGTATCCCCGGGCCACTCGTAAACGGTCATCAGGGCAAAGTGGACATCGTGGTGAACCCAGTCGGTGAGGGCATAAATCTGCCGTCGCAGGAATTCTTTTTCGCCCTCGCGGTCAAAAATCCAGTTGCGGACCAGTTTCCAGTCGGTTGGGCGTGCCCTGGGATTGGGATTGGTCATGC
>CAYYZW010000180.1:0-9600 GCA_964476375.1 uncultured Pirellulaceae bacterium | reverse complement strand
GTCGACCTGGACGGCGATGATGTCCTGGAAATCGTGGTCGGTGTCGGCGAGTGGACCGATTACGGCTGGGACGACGCCTACGACAGCAGCGGGACCTGGATCAACGGCCCGCTGCACGGCTGGGTCTACGTGATCCGGGCTGGGCCCGGCGAGGGAACCTGGCAGCCGCCGGAACGGCTCAGGGCAGGGGAGGTGCCGATCGATGTCTTCGGCAAGCCGGCTCCGAACTTTGCTGATTTTGACGGGGACGGGGACCTGGACCTGGTCTGCGGCGAGTTCCTCGACAAGTTCACCTATTTCCAGAATACCGGCACCCGGCAGCACCCCGTCTACGCCACCGGCCGCAGGCTGCTCTGGCGAGGCCGGCCGCTGGCGATGGATCTTCAAATGATCGTCCCGGTGGCAATCGACTGGGATCGTGACGGCGACGTGGACCTGGTCGTGGGGGACGAGGACGGGCGCGTGGCGCTGGTGGAACACAGTGGCCGCGTGGTCGACGGACTGCCACGGTTTCTGCCGCCGGTCTACTTTCAGCAGCAGGCCAACGAGGTGAAGTTCGGCGCCCTCGCCACGCCGGTCGGTTTTGACTGGGATGCCGACGGGGACCAGGACATCCTCTGTGGCAACACGGCCGGTCAGATCGCATTGATCGAGAACCTTTCCGGTACCGGACAGTTTCCTCCCCGCTGGGAAAAACCCCGCCTGCTCAAGGCCGGGGGGAAAACCATCCAGATCATGGCCGGCCCCAACGGGTCGATCCAGGGACCCTGCGAGGCCAAGTGGGGCTATACCACGCTCACCGCCGGCGACTGGGATCACGATGGGCGTCCCGACCTGGTGGTCAACTCCATCTGGGGACAGGTCACCTGGTACCGCAACACCGGCAGCCGCAGCCGACCGCGACTGGCTGCCGCTCGGCCGGTGGAGGTCGCCTGGCCGGGAGAAACACCCCGGCCCGCCTGGAACTGGTGGAAGCCGGATGGAAAGGAACTGGTCACGCAGTGGCGCACTACCCCGGTGATGGTCGACTTTAACACCGATGGCCTGAATGACCTGGTGATGCTCGACCACGAGGGATACCTCTGCCTCTGGCCGCGGCAGGAACAATCGGGCCGCCTGGTGCTGCTTCCGCCCCAGCGGATCTTCGTCGATGAGGATGGCAATCCCATCCAGCTCACCGCCGGCCATGCCGGCCGCAGCGGACGCCGCAAGCTGGCCGCCGCTGACTGGGACGGCGACGGGGACCTGGACCTGCTGGTCAACAGCAGCAACGCCGACCTGCTGGAGAATACCGGCGAAAAAGACGGCAAGCACATGCTCGTCAACCGTGGCCCTCTTGGCCAGCGGCCGATCGCCGGGCACACGTCCAGCCCCACGCTGATCGACCTGGACGGGAACCAGGTACCGGACCTTCTGGTCGGCGCCGAGGATGGCTTCCTCTACTACCTGGCCAACCCCCGCGGCACGACGGGCAACGGAACTAGCGGCCGATGACCCGCAGGATACGGTGGTGACCGGTATCCACCACGTAGATGCTGCCGTCGGTGTGGTAGTAAACACCATGCGGTTTACTGAGCCCGCGATTCGGTTTCTTGACTCCCTTACCCAGGATGGCCGTGACCGTACCCTTTTCGGGTTCATAACGCAGGATCCGCTGGTTCGCTTCATCCGCAATCAGCACGTTGTCCTTGCCATCAATCCCAATATGCTTGGGCGAGCGAAGCTCGGTCTGGAGGGCATCCCCCACCGCGGTTCCAGCGGTCCCGGTTCCCACCACCGTCGTGATCGTCCCATCCGGATTCACCACGCGAAGGGCGTGCCCCCCTCGCTCCAGCACGTAGATATTCTTTTTTGAATCGACAGCCACCGCCCGCGGATCGACCAGCGGCGCGCTTGTGGCGACCGCCCCGTCGGCCGGCTTCCCCTTCTGGCCGTTTCCGGCCACGGTCGTGACGATCCCGCTTTCCAGGTCAATCACGCGAATACGCCGGTTCTTGAGATCCGCTACGTACAGCTTGTCATGAGCCGGGTTCAGCGAGACGCACATCACGAAGTCAAACATGGCCTTGTTCGCCGGGCCGCCATCCCCGGAAAACCCTGCCTTCCCCGTTCCGGCAATCGTGGAGATGATCCCGGTCGTGCCATCGATCTTGCGGACACAATGGTTCCAGGCATCGGAAATATAGGCATCCCCCGACGGGGTGACGGCAATGTTATGCATCCCATCGAAGGTCGCCCTGGCCGCCGGCCCCCCGTCGCCGGCATAGCCCTTGCTTCCGTCACCGGCAATCAGGGTCAGGACACCACGCCGGTCCAGCTTATGAACTCTGCCTCCCTCCAGTTCGGCAATAAACATGTTCCCTGCACGGTCAAAGTCGATACCAAAGGGCGAGTGAAGTTTTCCTGGCTCCGGAGCCTTGTTATCCTCCAGTGATTCCCCGATCACGATACGGGTTCGCACGTTCTGGCCAACGAGGGCTCTGCCATGCAAGGTCAGAAACCCAGCCAGTGCGACTAGAATAAGCGTGCGGAACATGATGTTTCTCCCTCCAGGTACCTGTCTTCTGGCTGGATTCTAGTCCCTCCATGTTGGTCGCGGTAGCATGCCCCGGCAGCTCGTGGGATAATAGCGCCCTGCATCTCCCTGTCCACCCGGCACCTTTCATGCATATCCGCTGTCCCCATTGCCGAAACCCGATCGAGCTGCTCGATGAATCGGATCACCAGAGCATTGACTGCCCTGACTGCGGCAGCCAGTTCGGCCTGGTCGACGTCGACGAACGTGATGTCGATACCCTTCCTGTGGACCGGGCCAGCAGCAAGAGAATCGGCCGTTTTCAGCTGATCCAGGAAGTGGGGAGCGGCGCGTTCGGCACCGTCTGGCAGGCACGGGATACCAGGCTGGACCGGATCGTGGCCGTGAAAATCCCCCGCCAGCATTTTTTCAGCGCGGGCAACAGGGAACAGTTTCTCCGCGAGGCACGCTCCACGGCCCAGCTTGACCACCCCCATATCGTGACCGTGCACGAGGTCGGTTCCGAGGGTGACACGCTCTACATTGTCAGCGATTTTATCGAGGGGGCCACCCTGGCAGACCACCTGACGGCCAGGCGTTTCTCCAACCGCGAGGCCGCACAGCTCTGCTCCACGGTCGCCCGCGCCCTTCACCACGCCCACGAGAATGGTGTCATCCATCGTGATTTAAAGCCGTCCAACATCATGATCACCGCCGACAACCAGCCGCGGGTGATGGACTTCGGACTTGCCAAGCGCGAGGCCGGGGAGATCACGATCACCGTGGAGGGAAAAATACTCGGCACGCCCGCCTACATGTCCCCCGAGCAGGCACGGGGCGAGGCCCACCACGTGGACCGCCGCGCGGATGTCTACTCGCTGGGTGTCCTGCTGTACGAACTGGTTGCCGGCGAGCCCCCGTTTCGTGGTGTCACACGGATGCTGCTGCACCAGGTGATCCATGAAGAGGCGCCTTCTCCACGCACCCTGGACAGCACGATCCCACGTGACCTGGAAACGATCTGCCTGAAATGCCTGCAGAAAAACCCCACCGGAAGATACCCCGATGCCGCAAAGCTGGCCGACGACCTGGATAACTGGCTCGAGGGCAAGATCATCGAGGCCAGGCCTGTCGGTTCACTTCAGCGGGGCCTGCGATGGTGCAGGAGGAAACCTGCCGTGGCGGCTCTGAGTGCGATTATCATCCTGCTGCTGCTCTTCGTGGGACTGGGGGGCACGTGGATTGCCATCCGGGAAACCACAAATGCCGCTGAGGAAAGGCGGCTTCGTAGCGACGCACAACGGGAACGGAATACCGCGGCCAGCGAGGCCCGAAAAGCTCGCGAGGAATCGCAGCGGGCTCGCCAGAGTGCGCAGCTTACGCGGCGGCAGCTTTACAATACCGACATGCTCCTTGCCCAGCGAGACTGGGATTCCAACAATATTGGTCACCTGCTCACGCTTCTGGCCCAGCATGCAGATGACGAGGCGCTCAAGGGGTACGAGTGGTACTACTGGATGCGGCTCTGCCATAGCGACCTGCTGACTCTGGATACTCACACCGGACCGGTAAACAGTGTGGCCACCAGTCCGGACGGACAATGGATCGCCTCGGGAGGAAAGGGCAGGGACATCACCATCTGGCATTCCGACGGCCGGAAGGAACGGACCCTGCGCGGTCACAGCGGCCCGGTCAACAGCCTCGCCTTCAGCCCCGACAGCACACGCCTCGTCTCCGCGAGCGACGACGGCACAGTCAGGCTCTGGACCGCGGAAGCCACTGAGAGCCCCGAGGGTGAAGCACTTGTCACCATCGAGGGTCACAGCGGCCCGGTCACAGCAGTCGCCTTCAGTCCGGATGGAAAAGAAATCGCATCTGGATCGCGAGACAAGACAATCAGGATCTGGAATGCCACCACGGGCACACAGCGGCTGATCCTTGGTGGGCACGCCGACTCGGTCTCGAGCGTGGCTTTCCGTTCCGATGGGATGCGGCTTGGCTCGGGAAGCTATGACAAAACGGCTCGAGTCTGGGATGTCCAAAACGGAGAGCAGGTCGCCATCCTCAAGGGACCCAAGTACCCGATCCTCTGCATCGCCTTCCATCCCGATGGCAGCCGCCTGGCAACAGGAAGTTTCGACGGCACCGTCCGATCCTGGGATCCTGTCTCGGGCAACCAGCTCACTCTCTTGCAGGGTGCCGGGCCGGTTCGCACCGTGTCCTATAACCCCGACGGGGAAAAAATCGTGGCGGGAAGTGAAAACAGCCTTGTCACGGTCTGGGACCTGGCAAACGGGAATCAGCGCCACACTTACAAGGGACACACCGGACCGGTCAACAGTATCTGTTACTCGTCGGACGGAAATCGGATTATCAGCAGCAGCGACGACGGCAGCACCAGGATCTGGAATGCCACAGCGGACCAGCACGGCCGCATCCTCCAGCGTCCAGCGGAAATTGTATCGAGCGTCTCCTTTAGCGGGCAGGGCCCCCTGCTGGCCATCGGGACCCACAACGGCATGGTCGATGTGAGGGATGTTCTGAATGACAAGCCAGTGGCCACCATCGAGGGACACACCAGTTTTACAACAAGTGTCGCCTTCCAGCGAAACGGCCGCAGGGTCGCCTCGGCCAGCTTTGACAGCACCGCCCGCATCTGGGATGCCTCCAGCGGGAAACAGGTCCTGGTCCTCAGCGGCCACGAGGGCGTGATCCACAGCGTCGCCCTGAGCGATGACGGCCAGCTTATCGCCACCGGCGGGAGTGACAGGACAATCCGGATATGGGATGCGGTAAGCGGTGCAGAGATACACCATTTCCCCGGGCAGGATAATATTGTCAGGAACCTTGCCTTTAACCATGCAGGCAACCAGCTCGTCTCCTGTACCTCCGGACGGCAGGTCACCAGCTGGTCGCTGGACAGCCGATCCAGGCTGCTGTCGATCGATGTTACCGAGAAGGGCCCGGTTCACAGTGTCTCGTTTAGCCCGGATGACCGTCAGATCATCGCGGGTTGTAATGATGGGATGGTGAGAGTCCTTGATTCGAAAAAGGGCAACCTCCTGACGACTCTCCAGGGCCACAGCGGCCCTGTCCTCGACGCCTGCTGGAGTCCCGCTGGCGACCGTATCGCATCGGCCGGGGCCGATAACACCATCCGGATCTGGGATGCCGTCACCGGACGCGACATCCTCACTCTCTCCGGCCACGACAGGCAGGTGACCACAGTATGTTTCGGCCCGGAGGGTTACCTGCTGGCCTCGGGAAGCTATGACGCCACCGTCCGGTTATGGGACGCCAGACCACTGGACGCCGAAGAAAAAAAGTAGACACTGGCACCAGCCAGTTCGTTGTGCCATCGCCCATCTCCTGGACCATCCTGATGCCTATCCCTGCCATTGACCCACATGTCACCATCCCCATGGCGACCCCCTTTGATGACCAGGACCGGGTCGACCATGACGCCATCGGGCGGAATATTGAACGCTGGATGCAGAGCCCGCTGACCGGATTCATCGTCGGCAGTGCCACCGGCGAGGAGTACATGCTCAGCGAGGAGGAAAAGCTGGCGATCACTCGCACCGTGGCCGGTGGCCTGGATGCCCAGCGATTCGTCGTCGGCGGGATTGACTGCGAGTCGGTGACCGAGACACTCCGGCGAGCAGAGGCCTTTGCCGCTGCCGGTGCCGAGATGGTTCGCGTTCGTTTTCCTCGCACCGAGGAACGAGTTCGCCCTTATTTCCAGCAACTTCTTCCACGTTGTCCGCTCCCGGTCCTGTTGATGCACCAGTGCAATCCGGAACGATTCGGACTGGCAGGCGAACCTGCAGCAAGCGAGGCGGTGATCGGCGAGGTTGCCAGCCTGGAGGGAGTTTTTGGCTACGTGACAGATCACGACATCCGTTTTGAGGCCCGCGTGCGGGACCATGTCCCCGCCGACCGTCGATTCTGGATCTGCAATGGCAGCATTGTTCTTGCCGGCACCCTGATTGGCTGTAACGGCACCACCACGGCCTTTTCCAATGTCTGGCCATCGGCCCTGCACGAGATCCTCACACTCGGCATGGCCGGCCGTTATAACGAGGCCAGGGACCTGCAGCGGCAGGTCTGGCAGATCGACGCGGTGATGCTGCCCTACCGTGCGGCCGGGGTCAAGGCCGCACTGAACCTGCTCGGTTTTGACGGCACCCGTCCCCGTTCCCCGATGCCCCCCATGCCTCCCGAACAGGTCATTCGACTTGAGCAGGTGATGCGCGACACCGGCCTGCTCGCCAGCTAGCCGGGCCGTCTTGCTCCCACCAGCAGTTTTTTGGCTATAAGATGCAGTCACGACCACTCATTCCGTGATGGAGAACAAGACCGTGAACATGCGCTGGCGAATCATGGCCCTGGTGCCATTGCTGTTGTCCGGAACACTAAATGCCGCCCCCCCTGTCCCCGGGGTCACCCCTGTTCCAGAGGCGGTTCGGACGTCCTGGCAACTGGATGACTTTTACCAGAAACATGTCGACGTCGGCGGGTTCCCCGTCATCTCTTCGGCCGAGGTCTCGGACTACGCACTTCGCGAGGCAGCCTACCTGATCGAAAAGATGCTCCGCGGTCGGGAGGATATCCGCCAGGCACTTATCCGATCCCGCACCCGTTTTGTTGTCATGGGGCACAAGGAATTAACCACCCAGGTCCCCGAGCATTCCGACCTGACTCCCTCGCGTTTCTGGGATCGGCGTGCGCGGGGTCTGGGAGCAACGCCCGAGCGCCCGGCAGTCAGTTGTGGCGAGGAGAACCTAATCAAGCTGCCAGGGGACCCTTATGATACCGAGAACATCCTGATCCACGAGTTTGCCCATGCCATGCACCACATGGGACTGGACCGGGTCGATACAACCTTTGATTCCCGCCTGGAGGCAATCTATGAGATGGCCATGAAGGAGGGCCTCTGGAAGGACAAGTACGCCTCCACGAATCATGCCGAGTACTGGGCCGAGGGGGTACAGAGCTGGTTCAATACCAACCGGGCCCCGGACCATGACCACAACCACGTCGACACCCGCAGGGAACTCAAGCAGTACGATCCTCGCCTGGCGGGACTGGTCGCCGAAATCTTTCCGGATGACCAGTGGCGGTACGTGATTCCTGCCCGTCGCCGCCGGGAGGCTCACCTGCGAGGCCTGCGTCCGGCACGTGTGGGCCATTTCGCCTGGCCCGAGGAACTGGAACGCTGGTACAAGGAAAACTATCCCACCAACTGACCAGGTCACCCAGGTGGCCGTCAATGAATCCCCTGTCCGCGGGGTTTTCCGGTTTTGCTGCGAAGTCGGCGGAAACGGTCAAAGGAGACTTTCACCACCACGGCGCTGACCAGGAAAAAGATCACCCAGCGAGGATTCAGCTGGCCTGATTCTCGCCATGAAAAATAGGCCATCAATCCGCAAAGAAATGACCACGCGGCGATCACGGCCGTTGTTATCACCAGCAGCAGGAGCGTCTCTTTCTCACGGCGCAGAACCACCGCCAGCAAAAAAAAGACACCGGTAAGAATCCAGATGGGAGTTTTCAGGGCATCCATCGCTTCATTCCCGCAATTCAGAAGACAGTTCCAGGGAGTAATCCGTGAGGATCGCATCCAGGCCAATCTCCCTGGCTCGACGCCAGTTTAGCACTTCCCGGCCCGCCACGCTGCTGCCTGCAATAAAAACGCGTTTCCCTTTCTGGTGAATTGTCTTCACCTCCTCCTCACTGGGGAGGTAACGGACATAGACCCAGTCCGTCAGCGGGTCGGCAATCGATCCCACAAGTTCCTCGCTATCATGCGCCACGCGGGCGACATGGGCACGGCCGTCTGCCCTCCGCAGTCTTTCACGTACTGGTTCTTCAAGGATCGCACGGCCAATAAACAGGAGCCGGTCAAGCACACCATGACGGTGGGCCAGTCGCACCAGTTCTCTCTCCACCCTCGTGTCGTCCTGCTTGATATCCACCGCCACCAGCACTGCCGCTTTCGGGTACTCCGCCAGCAGCCGAAAGACCGCATCGATCGACGGGACTCTCTGACCGGCAAACCTGTCATCGAACCAGCTGCCGGCATCCAGGTCCTGGATCTGCCGGTATGTCAGCTCATCGACCCGTCCCTCCCCGTCGGTGGTGCGATCCACGGTCTGGTCGTGAATACAAACAAGCTTTCCATCCCGGCTGCGAAGCACGTCCATTTCAAAACCGAGCCGAAGTTCCAGGCAGGCACGAAAACTCGAGAGCGTGTTTTCCGGCGATTCCCGCAAAAGGCCCCGGTGTGCCACCACCAGCGGCCGATCCGCCGCCTGCTGGGCAACGCATTCCCTGTCGCCGGCAATCCCTGCCAGGACCAGCAGGCAGAACATGTGAACAGAGATGTGCCGGATCAAGGTCTGCATGACATTAGTCCCTCTTGACCGGACGGCGCAGCTGATTGCGATCCAGGACGCTACCAGCCAGCTTGCCAATAGACTGCTCGCGATCCACCACCAGTTCGCCCCCGACCAGCACCTGTTCAATCCCCTCGCTATAACGATGGGGTTCAAAGGCATCCGCCCTGTCACGCAGCCGGGCCGGATCGAGAACGACCAGGTCGGCATGAAAACCTTCTTTTATTATTCCCCGCCCGGGCAGTCCGAGCACGGACGCGGTCAGGGATGTCGACAGCCGAACGGCTTCTTCCAGGGTGATCAGTTCCTGCTCCAGGGCAAAGCGGCGAAGCTTGCGAGGAAAGGCACCATAAAACCGGGGATGGACCGGCCCGTCACCCGGGAGGGTGATTGCCGCATCGGTCGATGTACATGTCCAGTTCTGGCGGGCCAGGGCGGCCACATCTTTCTCGGACATGGAGAAACCACGCAGACGAACTCCTCCTGGCCGATTCCGGTCTCCCATCAGCTGAAGCCGGATAGCCATCTCCACCTGGTCACACTTCCCTGCGGCGGCCAGCTGGGCAAGCGACTGGCCGACATATGTCTTGTCGGGATATTCCAGGACCAGGATCTGGGCTGCCCCGCCCCGCCGCATGATCTCATGGGCAATATCCAGCCGCATGTCCTTGTTGACCGCCGCCTGGG
>CAYYZW010000179.1:0-5970 GCA_964476375.1 uncultured Pirellulaceae bacterium | reverse complement strand
CGCCACGGGGATCGCCGAGGTCACCTTCCCGATGCCGGAAAATATGACCACCTGGAAAATCAATGCCTGGGGGATGGGCCATGGCACCAACGTGGGCGAGGGGCATGCCGAGGTGGTGACCCGCAAGAACGTGATCCTCCGCCTGCAGGCGCCCCGCTTCTTTACCCAAAAGGACGAGGTGGTGCTCTCGGCCAACGTGCACAACTACCTGGCAACGGACAAGGATGTGCGTGTTTCGCTGGAACTCGATGGCGACCAACTGCTCTCGCTCGACCCACTGACCGTCACGGTCCGTGTCCCGGCAGACGGCGAAAGCCGTGTTGACTGGCGGGTCAAGGTCGAACGCGAGGGGATGGCCACGGTACGCATGCTGGCGCTGACCGACGAGGAATCGGATGCCATGGAGATGACTTTCCCCTGTCACGTGCACGGGATTCTCAAGACAGAATCCTGGGCCGGCACGATCCGGCCGGATGGACAGCAGGCACACGTCTCGATCAACGTCCCCCAGGAGCGGCAGATCGAACAGTCGATGCTGGAGATCCGCTACTCCCCCAGCCTGGCGGCGGCAATGGTCGACGCCCTGCCATACCTGGCCGAGTATCCCTACGGCTGCACCGAGCAGACCCTGAACCGCTTCCTCCCCTCGGTCATCACCCAGAAGATCCTGCTGGAGATGAACCTCAACCTGGCCCAGATCCAGCAGACACGGACGAATCTCAATGCCCAGGAGATCGGCGATGACCGGGAAAGGGCAGCCGGATGGAAACGCTTTGACCGCAATCCCGTCTTTGACGAGGACGAACTGGACCGGATGGTCCGTGAGGGACTGAAGCGATTGACCAGCATGCAGAACCGTGACGGGGGCTGGGGCTGGTTTAGCGGCCCCCGCCAGCACAGCTATCCCCATACCACCAGCGTGGTCGTCCACGGGCTGCAGATTGCCCGCCAGAACGACGTCGCCATTGCGCCAGAGGTGCTTGACCGCGGGCTGGCCTGGCTGACCAAGTACCAGGCGGAGGAAGTCCAGAAGCTCAAGAATGCGCCGGCAAAGAAAAAGCCCTGGAAAAGACAGGCCGGCAACCTGGACGCGATGGTCTACATGGTGCTGGTCGATGCCGGTCAGGATAACACCGAGATGCGAGACTTCCTCTACCGTGACCGCATCCAGCTTGCCGTCTACAGCAAGGCGATGTTCGCCCTGGCACTGGAGACACAGGACCAGCAGGAGATGCTCGACATGCTGGTGCAGAACATCGAGCAGTTCCTCATCCAGGACGTCGAGAATGAAACGGCCTACCTGAAATTACCGGAGGGGAGTTCCTGGTGGTACTGGTACGGCAGTGAAATCGAGGCCAACGCTTATTACCTGAAGCTGCTGGCACGGGTCAAACCCCAGAGCGTGCAGGCATCCAGGCTGGTCAAGTACCTGCTCAATAACCGCAAGCATGCCACCTACTGGAAATCGACCCGTGACACGGCGATCTGCGTGGAAGCCTTCGGAGAGTACCTCGCGGCGACTGGCGAGACACGGCCCAACATGGTGGTCGAGGTCTGGCTGGATGGTGAGAAGAAGCAGGAAGTGGCGATCAACGAGGACAACCTGTTCAGTTTTGACAACAAGTTCGTACTCTCCGGCGAGGAACTTACCAGTGGTGCCCACGAGGTCGAGCTCAGGCGGCGCGGTGAGGGGCCGGTCTACTTCAACACCTACCTGACCAACTTCACCCTCGAGGATCACATCACAGCAGCCGGGCTGGAGGTGAAGGTCGACCGAAAGTACTACAAGCTGGTCCCGGTGGACCAGGAGATCCCGGTTCCGGGCAGCCGGGGACAGGCAGCCAGCCAGAAGGTCGAGAAATACGAACGGGTCCCGATCGAGAACCTGGGACTGGTCACCAGCGGCGACCTGGTGGAGATCGAACTGGAGATCGAGAGCAAGAATGACTACGAGTACGTGTTGTTCGAGGACCGCAAGGCGGCCGGGTTTGAGCCGGTCGATGTCCGCAGCGGCTACGACCGTTCCGGCCTCGGTGCCTACCGCGAGATGCGTGACGACCGGGTCTCCTTCTTCCTGCGGCAGCTGCCACGCGGGCGGCACAGCGTCTCTTACCGGGTTCGGGCCGAGATCCCGGGCAAGTTCAGTGCCCTGCCAACCATCGCCTATGCCATGTACGCACCGGAACTGAAGGGGAACTCCGACGAGATCAAGGTCCGCATCGCCGACCAAGAGTAGTCGTGGTCAGCGAGTTGGCAGGACGCCCCGGACCCGCAGCCAGTCGGCGCAGCGGGCAGGCCAGGCCGAGGTACCAGGAATATTCCTGGCCAGGCCCACACCGTGACGGCCTTTTTCGAAAACATGCAGTTCAGCAGGAACACCGGCCCGCTTTAAGGCCAGGTAGAATTGCACGCTGTTCTCCGGCGGGACCCCCCTGTCCTCGCTGGTATGCCAGAGAAACGTGGGAGGAGTCTTGTCGCTCACCTGCTTTTCACTCGACATCGACCTGACCAGCTCCTTGTCCGCATCGGCTCCCAGAAGGTTGCGCTGCGACCCCCGGTGAGTATATGGCTCGTCAAAGGCAATCACCGGGTAACAGAGCACTCCAAAATCCGGGCGAGACGAGTATCGCTCTACCGGATCCCTCGCATCCGCCTTGCCCGCTTCAAAATGAGTCAGCGCCGAGGACGCCAGGTGTCCTCCCGCACTGAATCCAAGGATCCCGATCTTCTCCGGATCAATACCCCAGTCCTTGCTGTTGTGACGAGCCAACCGCACCCCCCGCCGGGCATCCATCAGTGGATGAGGATGGCCATATCCCTTGCCGCGGTGCCGGTAATCCAGGATCAGTCCGGCGGCACCAAGGGAATTCGCCCAGGCCGCAATCTCGTGTCCCTCGTGCCCCATCGCCAGGTTGCCATAGCCTCCGCCGGGGCAGATCACGATGGCCGAGCCATTCGCTTTTTCTTTCTCCGGCAGGTAGGCCAGCAGTCGCGGCTTGTCCTTGTCCGCATCGCCCAGCGCCCCCGGGGCCCCGTCCGGCCAGAGCAGGTGGACCGACGGTTCGACAGCAGCCAGTCCACCGCTGGCCAGCAGGAAAAGGAAAAGCGGCAGCAATCGAATCCATTTCATTTCATCCATCTCCTCTGTTCCGCATGGGAACAGGTTAAATATCATCCAGGATATCCACTGCGGCAAAACTCTGTCCCTCGAGCATTGCCAGACTCGCCCCGCCCCCGGTACTCACATGCGAGACCCGGTCAGCAAATCCCAGCTGTTCAATGGCCGCCGCGCTGTCACCGCCACCGATGATACTGGTCGCCTCGCTCGTGGCAATGGCCTCCGCAACCCGGCGGGTTCCCTCGTCAAAAGGAGGCATCTCAAAAACCCCCATCGGGCCGTTCCAGACAACCGTCCCGGCCGTACTGAGAATCGCGGCATACTGGTCCGCAGTGCGGGGGCCAATATCAAACCCCTCGTAACCTTCCGGGATCTGGCCTGCCTCGACCACCTGCTTGTTGCAATCCCCGCTGAAATCATCACCACAGTGCGTGTCGACCGGCAACACCAGCTTGTCTCCACCCTGCCTGAGCAACTCGGTTGCCAGTTCCACCTTGTCCGGTTCGACCAGGCTCTTGCCCAGCTGGCCTCCCTGGGCAAGGGAGAAGGTGTAAGCCATCGCTCCGCCGATCAGCACCTGGTCACACATGCCCAGCAGGTTCTGAATCACCGAGATCTTGTCCGAGACCTTGGCTCCCCCCAGGATGGCAACAAAAGGACGCCGGGGGCTGTTGAGTGCATCGCCCAGGTACTGGATCTCGCGGCTTACCAGGAAGCCCACCACCCTGGGCTTCGGGCCCATTGCCTCGGGCACGCCCAGCATCGACGCATCCGTCCGGTGACAGGTTCCAAATGCATTATTGCAATAGACATCGGCCATCCCGGCCAGGTAGCCGGCAAATTCCGCATTCCCCGCCTTTTCACCCGGATGAAATCGAAGGTTCTCCAGCAGCAGCACCTCGCCAGGAGCCAGGCTGGCTGCCTTCTGCTGCGCATCCTCTCCAACCGTGTCACTGGCGAGCGTCACTGGGACCTCGATCAACTCCGACAGCCGGGCGGCGACCGGTGCCAGGGAGTAGCGGGGGTCGTGCCCTTCCCCTGCAGGACGCCCCAGGTGGCTCATCAGGATCAGGCTTCCATCCCTGTCCAGCACGCTCTGGATGGTAGGAAGCGCCATCTCGATACGACGGTCGTCGGTAATCTGGCCGTCGTCATCCAGGGGAACATTAAAATCAACCCGTACCAGGACCCGCTTGCCGGAAACATCCACGTGCGTGATGGTCTTCTTCGCCATCAGCTCTCCTCACGGGGAATCGTGCGAATCCCGAGTTCTTTCAGTTGCGCCTTGTCCACGCCCCCCGGAGCGCCGGTCATCAGGTCGGTGGCTCGCTGTGTCTTGGGAAAGGCGATACAGTCACGGATATTATCCAATCCTGCAAACAGCATCACCCAGCGGTCAACTCCAAGGGCGATCCCACCATGCGGGGGAGCACCGTATTGCAGTGCCTCGAGCAGAAATCCGAACCGCTCGGTGGCCATCTCGGCGTTGAGCCCCAGCAGGTCAAAGACCTTTTGCTGCTGGACCGAGTCATGGATCCGGATCGTTCCACCACCCGCCTCGGAACCGTTGATCACCAGGTCATAAGCCTGGGCCCGGCAGGCAGCCGGATCGCTGTCCAGCAGCTCAGTATCCTGGCTGCGGGGCGCTGTAAAGGGATGATGCATGGCGACCCAGGACCCCGTCTCTTCATCCCGATCGAACATCGGGAACTCGACCACCCAGGAGAAGTGCATCTGGCCGGGTTCATAGAGTTCCAGCTCTGCCCCCAGTCTCCGCCGCACGCCCGCCAGGGCCTTGCAGCTGACTTCCCAGCTGTCAGCAATAAAGAACAGCTGGTCACCAGGCTCCGCTTCCATCCGCTGCCCAATCCCCGAGAGCACGTCCTCCTCCACGTTCTTGGCAAAGGGTGACCAGAGTGAACCGTCCTCCTCGACACGGAACCAGGCCAGTCCACCGGCGCCGAAATCCTGTTTGACATAGTCCGTCAGTTCATCGATCCGCTTGCGGGAGAACTCCGATGCCGCTCCCTTGGCGTTGATTCCTCGCAATCGCCCCCCGCTGTCGGCTGCCGAGCGGAAAACGCGGAACTCGCTCTGTGCTGCCAGGTCGGTACAGTCGATCAGCTCCATGCCAAATCGCAGGTCCGGCGCATCATGTCCGAATCGCTCCATTGCCTCATCGTAGGTGATGCGGGGAAGTGGCAACGCCACCTCCAGTCCCAGCAGTTCATCGGCCAGTCGTGCCACAAGACCATCGATGATGCCGATCACGTCGTCCGAATCGACAAAGGACATTTCCAGGTCAAGCTGGGTAAACTCGGGCTGTCGATCGGCCCGCAGGTCCTCGTCACGGAAACAGCGGGCAACCTGCACGTAGCGGTCGTAACCGGCCACCATCATGATCTGCTTGTAGAGCTGGGGGGACTGGGGCAATGCATAAAAATGGTCGTGATGGACACGGCTGGGGACCAGGTAATCGCGGGCACCTTCCGGGGTACTCCGTCCCAGGATCGGTGTCTCGATATCGACAAAATCATGCTCCTCGCAGTAATCCCGCATTCCCTTGACGATCTGGTTCCTGAGTGTCATCACCTCCTGCATGGCAGGTCGCCGCAGGTCCAGGAAACGATATTTCAATCGCAAATCCTCACCTGGCAGGTCCTGCTGCGAGGGGGTGAAGGGAGGTGTCAGGGACTTGTTGAGGATCTCCAGCGACGCCCCCCGCATCTCGATCTCCCCGGTCGGGAGCTTGTCATTGACGGTCCCTTCGGGACGAGGTGACACACTGCCGGAGACACGGATCACATCCTCACTTCGCAGCTCTCCCGCCTCCGTGATATTCTGCTCTCCAC
>CAYYZW010000178.1:0-4058 GCA_964476375.1 uncultured Pirellulaceae bacterium | reverse complement strand
GCTTGATGAGCTGTTCGCGATCCTGGTCCGTACCGACATGGGAGGTGGGCCGGCAAACGAGATTCGGGAACGTATTGCGGCTGAATTTCACGGTCGAGATCTCGAGATGGAGGAGGTTCTAGACCATATCCGTGACGAGCTGAAGAAACTGATGCAGCAGCCTGAAGTTCCTGTCGAAATGGTCGCCGACGGGCCGACGGTGATCATGGTGGTGGGGGTGAACGGTTCCGGGAAAACCACCTCGATTGCCAAGCTGGCACATCTCTTCAAGAACGAGGGAAAGAAAGTTGTCCTGGGGGCGGCAGATACATTCCGGGCTGCCGCCGTGGAACAACTGACAATCTGGTCGGAGCGTATTGGTGTTGCGATCGTCAAGGGGGACCCAGGGTCGGACCCGGCCAGTGTTGCTCATCGTGCCGTGGCCGAGGCGGTGGCAGGGAAAGCAGACATTTGCATTGTCGACACAGCAGGGCGGCTTCAGACCCAGGTCAACTTGATGAAGGAACTTGAAAAGATCCACCGGGTTATGGAAAAACAGGTGGAGGGAGCACCGCACGAAGTGCTCCTGGTACTCGATGCGACAGCGGGTCAGAACGGTATCAGCCAGGCCAAGGGATTTTCCGAGGCTGCTCGCTGTACTGGTATTGTCCTGGCGAAACTCGATGGCACGGCCAAGGGGGGCGTAGCGATCCCGATCCGTCGCGAGTTTGATTTACCTGTCAAGTACGTGGGACAGGGGGAGCAGCCAGAGGATCTGGCACTGTTCAATGTCGATGAGTTCGTGGGTGCCCTCTTTGATGGCGAAGAGGAGGAATGAGCCTGTCACGGCGTCTTTTTTCTTCGGAAAGCGTCGTTCCTGGTGAGCCGGTGGAGGGAACAGCGGCCCTTTCCTGCCGTCAAGGAGGAGGGGAGCGAGCCGGTATAATCGGATCATTTCAGCGGTAGAACCGGTACAATCCGCAAAGATTTTCCAGCCATCACTTCGATGCGGTAAAACCAGCTCCCACTCCTCAGCTTGAAGTCAATTGCCCGTGAATTGACGTTCGATGAGAGATGTGTCCATTCCTGTTTATCGCATTCCAGCCGAGGGGGCGGTTCGACAAATCCCTCTCGCTCAAGGAGGAGACGACCATGAAGATGCTCATGTTGACAATGTCAGCTTTGCTGGCCCTGGCGTTTTCCAGTTCGACTGTCCTGGCCCAGGATGAAGACTCCCAGGAAGAGGTCCAGCAGTCGCCAAGTGATAACACCGTCGAGCAATGGTCGCTCTTTCATCGAAGGGATGCCGAGCAGGGTGGTGACGTACGCGGATGGCTACAGATGGGGTACCACAACAGGAGCAACGGTGGTTTTAATCAGCATCCAGACCGGTTGAATGTCCACCAGCTGTGGTTGGAATTCAGTCACCTGGCAGTGGATGAAGGAGAGGGACTGAACCTCGGTTACCACATGGACTTGATGTACGGTGTCGATGCATCTGAAACCCAGTCATTTGGGAATAACTCGGGAAAGTTTGATTTTCAGAATGGCCTGGATCACGGGATCTATGGCTGGGCCATCCCGCAGTTGTATGCCGAGGCACTGGTGGGAGAGATGGAGGTCATGGTCGGCCATTTCTCCTCCCCCCTGGGGGTTGAGAGGGTCGCTGCACCGAGCAACATCTTTTACAGTCATTCGCTGACGATGTACAACACGGCGCCACGTACCCATACCGGCGTGATGGTTACCAAGCCGGTTGGGGATGTCCAGGTCTACCTCGGATGGACCCTTGGCTGGGATTCCGGATTTGACCAGCTTGGGTCCGGGAGTAGTGGACTGGGGGGATTTAGCAAGCAGGTCAGCGAAAAGGTCGGATTCCGTTACATGACCTCCTTTGGTGACCTGGGCCATCGGGGTGTGGGATACACGCATAGCATTGTGGCCGATGTCAACCTCGGTGAACGGCTGACCTACATCTTTCAGAGTGATTATGCCAATGTCAGTAGCGCCAGTGATTCGAGCGACGATATTGGCATCAATAATTACCTGACTTACCAGCTCAACGAGGAATGGCTCGCTGCCAGTCGGCTGGAATGGTGGCGGGACGGTCACACGTCAAATTACAGTGTGACGGCCGGGCTCAACTGGAAGGCCGGTTCGAACCTCACGATCCGCCCGGAAATCCGTTTTGATTGGACACCGGAAACGGACCAGGATGAGACCTTTGTCGGAATCGATGCGATCCTGGTTTTCTAGTTTCGGACCTCGCACGTCAGCGTGTTGTGTTAAGGCACAAGAGAACCCTCGCAGCGTCCTTGCGATGCAGCGAGGGTTTTCCTTCTGGCGACTGTTTTTCTGCTTCCCTGCCATCGTGCTTCTGCTGAGAATCAAGGCACCGGCTGCCTATCCACCGGGCATCGTCCTTCTCCCCGGGCCGCTCCCTGTGGTCGGACTGGAAAAATTGTTTCCCTGGTTTTGTGGATGTTTCCAGCAATTTTCTTCTTTCCAGATATCCGCCTGGAGAGTCCGCGTTGATTGGCGCGCTACTTGCACAAGGAGAAGGAGATGGTCGCGGTCGAGAATCTAGTTTGCCCGGCCTCCACAGCATTTTTTGCATTGGCTCCCTCCGGGAGCCAATGAGATATCCCAATGGCTTCCGGCAGGTATCCGCCTTACGTGCCGGAAGTCGGGATATCTTGTTATTCGGCGTTCAGCCCGGCAACACAGGTCTCTTCTTGATCGCCGCAGACGTGTTCGCTAGATTCAGGCTCAGCTTTACTTTCATCAACCTGTTTCCCTCGATTCTGTTATGAAGCTGATCATTGCGATTATCCAGCCCGACCGGCTTGAAGAAGTCAAGGCTGCTCTCACGGAGGTAGAGGTCTTTCGGCTTACCGTGATGGATTGCCAGGGCTTTGGTCGTCAGAAAGGTCAGACCGAGGTCTATCGTGGACGTGGGATTGCCGTCAACCTGTTACGGAAAGTCCAGTTGCAGATTGCCGTCAATGACGATTTTGTGGAACCGACAGTGACCGCGATCATGAAGGCAGCTCGAACGGGTGACGAGGGAGAAATTGGCGATGGGAAGATTTTTGTCCTGCCAATGGATGACTGTGTGCGGATTCGTACCGGGGAGCGTGGGACGGAGGCAATCTAGTCGTTGCTTAAATCCGGCAAGTCGCTTTCGACGGGGCCCGTGCTCTCGGGTTTTTCTGGGGTACGATCCCTCCCGTACCAAAAAGTGTCTTGCAGGTATCGATTCTGGACTGCCTGGGGAAGCGGTTGGAAGTATCCTGGGGGCCGAGTCCCCTCCGATCCTGGGACGCCGTTGGGTGTTGGATAGGGATCGTGAAGCGTTGCCTGGTAACGTTGCTGCTGGATCGGCCCCGGGGCCTGCTGGAACCTTTTCAACAAGGGTTGGCAGCCGGAGAGAGCTGCTAGTAATGCACCGAGGAGGACAGGCCGTACCATCTCATTGCTTTCCGGTTTGTTTTTACAGGCCCTGCCTCGAGGGCGGCGGATTATAGGTGACTCAGCACCTGGGCGACAAGGTTGTTTCATTCCCCTGGAACGAGATCTCAGGGTTGCCGGGCAGAAAGAACAATACTCGTGCCGACCGGCACCAGCGGTTGCTCTCCGGCTGCAGCAGGTAGCAAGCAGGTCTCGCCGCGGGTGAGGGACATCTCTTCTTTCCCGACGGTGACTTCTCCAGCCAGTACCGACAGGATCCGGCAATGGTCATCTCCGCCAATCACGGCGGGACTCTCAAGCGTTATCCTGTCGAGAACGAAACCGGGGCAGTGGACCAGGGTTTCCTCCTGTGGAGAAGATCCCGGGATGGGTGTTTGTGGCTGGCAGGGCCCGGCCTGGAAATCGACGGCCTCCAATCCTGCCTCCAGGTGGAGTTCTCGTGGCCGGCCATTTTTCCCCATCCGATTCCAGTCAAAGAGCCGATAGGTAATATCACTTGCTTGCTGGATCTCGGCGACAAGCAGGCCGGCCCCAATCGCGTGAACCGTGCCGGCAGGAATCAGTATGCAGTCACCGACATTCGGTTCAAACGAGTGCAGTATCGGGTC
>CAYYZW010000177.1:0-7341 GCA_964476375.1 uncultured Pirellulaceae bacterium | reverse complement strand
TGGCCAGTGGTTTTCGGCTGCCGAGCTGGTCGCCCGGGCAAGCGGACAGCCTCTCTCCCACCAGCCACTGGTAAACTACCTGAAAAACAAGCTGCTGCCCCTGTATGGACTCGCCCCCGAGCCCGCCTGAATGGTCTTTTCACGTGCCGGGGAGTACACTTGGAGGTTGCGAGTTCCGGCGTTGCCCGGGCACGAAGAAGCGTGACACCACCAGACCGTGCAGATGAGAAGGAGTACGCCGATGGCAGCCGCTACCTGTCCTCACAGTGATGAAGCGGTCACGGTTCCCGCAGGTGTCCAGCCCGAAACCCGCGTGGCCTGTCCACTCTGCCAGGAGGAACTGACCGGCGAGGATTTCATAGGACAACTCCCCCCGGCACTGGTCCTGCTCGATACAGCGGCAGTGGTCGTGGCCGAGGAGTCGCCCGCCCCGGCCACGGACGATGACTTTGACCCGGAGAACCCTTTTGGCGAGGTCCGAGAGGCCGAGGGAGGGGCGGCAGTCGTGACCCGTGTACGTCGGACAGGTTCCACGGGAAGCCGAAAGAAATCTGGCGGTGCCCGGCAGATTATCTCGATCATCCTGGGAGTGATGCTGGCGTTGCCGATCGCCCAGATGATCCTCTGGCAACTGGACCGGGACCCGATCGGACTGGCGAACAGCTTCGAAAATGTCCGCTGGATGCACTGGGCAATGCCGTCAAAATCAAAAAAGAAGTGGGCCCAGAAAAAGAACCCGGGCGACGAGGGGGAAGATACCAGCACAAGCGGGCTGCCACCCCGACGTCAGCCACCACGATTGTCCAACCCGTCACGGGAAAGTGTCAACGGGCCGGACATGGTTATCGACCTGAACGACCTGGAACGGAAACAGGCAGGTACAGACCTCCCCTCGGAGGGCCCCCCTGGCTCGACTCCCAACGTCCCGGCCCCCGAACCGGAGCCCCTGCCCAAGCCAGGCTGGATCAACGACGCGCCCCATTTCGGCGCTTCCATACTCAAGCCGATGCTGAACCAGACCCGGCAGGAAAAAAAGGAATGGGCTGCCCGTCCGGAGGACCTGGAACCGGCCGCACGCAGGCGGCTGGACGAGGGATTCTATGCCATGCTTGCCCAGATGGGCCTGGGAATCACTTTCTCCGACGAGACCGATCCGGAGTCCCGGGAGATCACCACTGAGATTGGCCAGCTCCTCACCAGTTTCCGTCATAACGAGGAGAAGCTGCAGCTGATTGCCGAACACGGCCAGTTCAAGTTCAGCTTTCCCCGGGATGGTCTACGCGGCATTGCCCTTTATGGAACGATCACCTCGATCGATGAGAACGAGCCCTATTTTGAGACCACGCTGGTCATCCAGGGTGAAAAGGAAGCGACCGACGTGGTTGTGATCAGCCGAGTGAATCCAGCCCCGGATTTAAAACCTGGCCAGCAGGTGGTGATCCTGGGCGCGGCAATCCTCAATCCGTCAGAGAACATCAACGGTTACCAGGGCGATGCAGAGCAGCTGGTGATTGGCGGCTACCCGGTCGTGACCAAGCAGCCCTAGGGGGCCGGCTTGACCTCGATCGTGACGACACAGCGGGCAGTCGTCCCCCCGGCAAGGTCGGTTTCCACCTGGATGGTCTGGACCTGGGCGCCCTCCTGCTCTCCCGCCGTGATGGTGACCGGCACCAGATGCAGCATGCGAGCATCCTCGGGTGGGCTGCCTTCAAAACCCTGGGCGTCACTTGCCAGCTTGAGAATCCTGAAGGGCTTGTTCCCACGTACCACCAGCTTGCGGGTCACGCTCTCCCCCGGAGCCAGCGGGCCCAGCAGGAGCGTCGCCGGGCTGATCGTCAGCGGCGAGGCAATCCGTCCTTCCACGCCCAGCCGCAGTTCCTGGTTCTGGCCATCATTGGTCACCAGGATTAACTGGTCATTCAGGTAGCCTGCTGGGGCCTTTTCAGTGAGCCGTACCAGCAAACGGTAATCGACCCGTCCAGCGGTTACCGTACGGTCCTTGAGAAAAACCTGGTAAAAACCGTTCACGCTGCGCACATCCCGGATCTCCCAACTGGCAGACCCTGCATGCTGGACCTGGACAGATCGTTCCACGGGAGTCCCCAGGACGACATCCCCAAACTGGACGCTGCCCGGCTGAAAGACCACATCGGGCCGGATGAACCCCTTGACCAGTAGCCGAACTTCCGCCCGGTATGGCTTGTCAAAGAAAACGGTCAGCGTTGCCCCCTGGGCGCCCTGCAGGGTCCGGGTATTGAAAGTCGCCAGGATGGCAGTTTTCTGGAAAGTACTGACCTGGGACTTCTCCAGCGAGGGGGAGGTGCACCCGCAACTGGAACGAACCCGCTCAATATGGACATCTTCCTTGTAGAGATTGGTAAACTCAAAGCGAAACTGCTGTTCCGATCCCCGGGCCACCACGCCAAAATCATGTTCCCGAACCTCGAACATCTTGTCTGCCCACTGCTGTGCACCAGCCATCGAAGCTGGAAGTACAGCGAGCATCAAGGTGATAAACGGTCTGCAATGTGTCACAGTTTTCAATCTTCCGGTGCCCTGAAACAGAAGAATGGCGTGGCTGAATCTACGGAATAGCGACGCCCCATGTCAACGCTGCTCCTCCTGAAGGATAACCCCTGAAGGTGAAAAAAGACAAACCAAGTTCACTCCAGAGGGCTTCTCGGATACGATTACCGGTAACAAGTTTCATTCCCCGCGGAAAAAGGGGAATCCAACTGACTGATCATGAGGAAAAAGATGAAACGAAATTACTCCCGCCCAGGTTTATGGATCCTCCTACTCGTGGCAGGCTCACTGGCCGTCACATTGCCCGGCTGTTCCGGGAAGGACAATCCGGATGACAGTAATTCCACGGTACGGCAGAACCCCGCAGAGAAGCCCTCGATCCTGGGCAACCAGGTACTCAAGGAGACCACCCCGGTCGCGCTGCTGAACCAGGATGCAAAGAACCCGTTTACCCGGCGGATCCCAATTCCGGAATTCCCCCGCAATACGGAATGGCTCAACACCAAGCCGATGAAGAAAGACGACTTGAAAGGCAAGTTCGTCCTGCTCGATTTCTGGACCTACTGCTGTATCAACTGCCTGCACATCCTGCCGGAGCTAAAAAAACTGGAGCATGCTTATCCTAATGAACTGGTCGTGATTGGTGTGCACTCGGCCAAGTTCAAAACCGAACAGGAGACCAAGAACATCCAGGAAGCGATCCTGCGTTACGAGATCGAACACCCTGTCATCAACGATGCCGGCCATGCGATCTGGAACCTTTACGGTGTCAGCAGCTGGCCAACGGTGCTGCTGGTCGATCCCAATGGAGAGGCCATTTGGGGAACAGCCGGGGAGATCGAGTTTGACCAGGTGGACGAGGTCCTAAAGCGAGCCTTGCCTTACTACCGGAGCAAGAAGCTGGTGGATGAGACCCCGCTACGATTCGAATTGCTGGAATATGCCCAGCAGGATACCCCACTGCGTTTCCCCGGCAAGGTACTCGCCGACGAGCCCGGGAACCGGCTGTTCATTACCGACAGCAACCACAACCGGATCGTGATCACGGACCTGAGTGGAAAGTTGCTGGAGATCATCGGGAGCGGCAGCATCGGCAGAAAGGATGGTACGTACGATGTAGCCAGCTTCGACCATCCCCAGGGACTGGCACTGGACGGGACAACGCTCTACGTGGCGGACACCGAGAACCACATGATCCGCAAGGTCGACCTGGAAAAAAAACTGGTTGCCAGCGTTGCCGGGGTCGGCAAGCAGGGACGGAATGCCTGGCCGGGAGCACGCAACCAGACCAGTGCCGGCCCCTGGCTGGGAAAACCGAGCCTGACAGCAATCAACAGTCCCTGGGCGCTCTGGGTGCATGATGAGTTTCTCTACATCGCCATGGCCGGCCCCCACCAGATCTGGCGGATGCGGCTCCCCGGGGGACAGCTGGGGCCCTACGCGGGAAATGCGCGGGAGGATATTGTGGACGGGGAACTGCTGCCCGTTCAACCGTATGCCCAGACCGGACCGGAAGGAAAAACGGCCTCTGCCTTTGCACAGCCTAGTGGACTCACCTCCGACGGCAGCGAGCTGTTCGTGGCGGACAGCGAAGGAAGCTCCATCCGGGGCGTCCCCTTTGACCGTTCTCAGCGTGTTCGCACGGTCGTCGGGACATCAGGAGAAGCGAGCGGCAGGCTGTTTAAATTCGGGGATGTGGACGGACCCAGGAACAAGGTCCTGCTGCAACATGCCCTGGGTGTGACCTATGACCAGGGATTGATCTACGTGGCGGACACCTACAACAACAAGATCAAGGTGGTGAATGCAAAAACCGGTGAGACTCGAACAGTGGCCGGAACCGGGGAGGCCGGTGCCGATGACAATGCCCCGACTTTCGATGAGCCAGCAGGGATCGCGCATGCCCAGGGCCGGCTTTACGTCGCTGATACCAATAACCACCTGATCCGCACGGTGGAGATCTCCACCGGTCGTGTGGCGACCCTCACGATAGAGGGGCTCATTCCCCCCAAGAAGGATGAGGTCATCCCCTCTTTCAAAGGTGCCCGGAAGGAAACCCTGTCTGCCAGCACCACCAAGCCAGCAGGTGGGAAGGTGCAGTTGCAGGTGAACCTGGAAATGCCGCTGGGCTGGAAGATCAATACCAACGCCCCGATGGTCTATTACACACAGGCCGAGGGAGAGACCGGCCCGGTCAGCCGCAGTGGGCTGGGAAAACAGCAGCTTTCCACACCGGACAGCCGTTTCACGGTAGACCTTCCTGTCCGCGGCAGCGGACAGGACACGGTCACCATCTCGCTTATCTATTACTACTGCCAGCAACTGGATCAGGGAATCTGCAAGGTAGGATCGGTCGTTTTCACCGTCCCGCTCGAGATCGGTGAAAACGGAAAACCTGGCCCCGTGGTACTCAAGCACAAGGTCGCCCCCTAGCTGTACTCCCACGAGTACAGGAAAATCCAGGGGCCTGGCACAAGAATTCTTTTCCCTGACAGTCGTTGAATCGCATGTTTGAACGTCTTCAAGATGGCCTGCAGTCTGCAGTCAAGAGCCTTCGCGGAAAGGGTCGGCTGAGCGAAGGCAACATGCGCGATGGGCTGAAACTGGTCGAGCAATCCCTGCTGGAAGCCGATGTCAGTTACAGCGTTGTCAAGGACTTCATGGCAGCGGTCACCGAGCAGGCGATGGGGGAGAAAGTCCTCTCCTCGCTCGACCCGAGCGAACACGTCATCGGTTTTGTACGGGACGAGCTGATTAACATCCTCGGTCCGGTCGACCCCTCGCTTCACCTGAAAGACGATATCAACGTGATCATGCTCTGCGGCCTGCAGGGCTCAGGAAAAACAACCACCTGCGGAAAGCTTGCCCGGCTGATCCAGCAGAACGGTGCCTCCCCGATGCTGGTGGCAGCAGATCTTCAACGGGCGGCCGCTATCGACCAGCTGCATGTGCTGGGTGAACAACTCCAGATTCCTGTTTTTTCTGATCGGGATTCCGAGGACCCCGTCCAGGTCTGCCAGAAAGGTGTTAAGGCGGCCCCCGGTCTCGGCGCCAACGTTGTCCTGCTTGATACCGCCGGCCGACTGGCCATCGATGAGGAATTGATGGCCGAGCTGACGCGACTGGACAACCGGGTCAAGCCTCACCAGGTCTACCTGGTCGTGGATGGCATGACCGGCCAGGATGCTGTCAACAGTGCCCAGTCATTTAACGAGGCACTGGAACTTGACGGCGTGATCATGACGAAGCTGGATGGCGATGCCCGTGGCGGAGCATTGATGTCTGTCAAGCACGTCACGGGAGTACCGATCAAGTTCATCGGGACCGGTGAGCACATGGATTCTCTCGAGCCGTTCCGTCCCGAAGGGATGGCAGGGCGAATCCTCGGCATGGGGGATATCCTCGGCCTGGTCGACGTGGCAAGACAGGTCGTTGATGAAAAACAGCAGGCGGAACTGGAAGCGAAACTGTCCGCCGGCAAGTTCACGCTGGATGACTTTCGGGCCCAGCTGGAAAGCATGGCCCAGCCCGGACTGGTCCAGAAGATGCTGGGAATGCTCGGCGGGCCAATGGCCGAGATGAACAAGATGATGCAGAACGAGGACACGGAAGGAGGAATCCGTCGGACGGTGGGCATTATTAATGCGATGACGCCCGGTGAACGCAAGGAGACGGGACTCCTGAACCAGAGCAGGAGACAACGGATTGCAGCAGGGGCCGGAGTCCAGGTCACCGAGGTGACACAGCTGATCAAGCAGTATGACCAGATGAAACCGATGATGGAGGGACTCTCGGGCAAGGGCATGAAGGAAAGGCTCAAGTCCATTCGCGAGATGCAGAATTCGGCGATGAACCCGAGGGGCGAGGGTGGGAAGAAAAAACGTTCCACCGGAAAGAGACTCACCAGCGCAGAGAAAAAGAAGAACCGGCAGTCCCGCATGAAAAAGCTCAAACGCCTGCGTGGCCGTTAGACGGTCGGCTGGCATCCCCTGCCAGTTGAAAAGCTCCCGGGGGGAGTTACGCAGGCGGTCTGTTTGCGTTACAAATGGAGGATTACAGTTCCCACAGTGCGACTAGTCATTCTGGCGAAAAGAGGAGATTTTTCGTGGCGGTTCGGATTCGATTGAAACGACTTGGAAGGCGACATCGGCCCTACTATCGTGTGTGCGCGATGGATTCAAAAACACCTCGTGATGGGAAGGCCATCGAGGAACTGGGGTCCTACGATCCCATGATCCGGGAAACCGATGCCCGGGCTATCCTCAATGGGGAACGGATTGCCTACTGGGTAAGCCAGGGAGCAAAGCCAACCGAGAAGGTTCAGATCCTGATCAACAAGTACGGCCAGGAGGGAACCCACCTGGAACAACAGCAGGCAGCTCTCGAACGACTCGCCGGCAGCAAACCGACAGCCCCCCCTCCTGAACCGATTCCCGTGTTCGAAGAAGAAACACCCGCGGATGCCGACGCCGATGCTCCGGCAAGCGATGAAACTGCGGCTGAAGAGGCACCGGCCGCCGAGGACGCAGCGGCTGAAGAAACACCTGCAGAAGAGACAAGCGAGGAAGCTCCTGCCGAGGAAGCTCCTGCCGAGGAAGCCCCTGCCGAGGAAGCTCCTGCCGAGGACGCTCCTGCCGAGGAAGCCCCCGCCGAGGAAGCCCCTGCCGAGGACGCTCCCGCCGAGGACGCTCCTGCCGAGGAAGCCCCTGCCGAGGACGCACCTGCCGAGGAAGCACCTGCCGAGGAAGCAACTGCAGAGGAAGCTCCTGCCGAGGAAGCAACAGCAGAGGAAGCACCAGCAGAGGAAGAAACTGC
>CAYYZW010000176.1:0-18564 GCA_964476375.1 uncultured Pirellulaceae bacterium | reverse complement strand
CGGCATGCCGATCACCTCCCCCCCGGCGGACCGTTGCGTCGACCACGGCGAGATCATCGACGCTGCGGGGTTTTCCCTGGAAGTCCGGAATACACCGGGCCACAGCCAGGGACATGTCTCTTTCCTTTTTCGAGATATCGCCCCCCCCATGGTGATCGCCGGCGACGTCCTCTTCCAGGGCAGCGTTGGACGCGTGGACTTTCCTGATGGGGATTTTGACACCCTGGCGTTGTCCATCCGCGAGCAACTATTCTCCCTGCCCGACGAGACAATCGTGCTGGCGGGTCACGGGCCGGCGACCACCGTCGGACAGGAAAGACAATTCAACCCCTTCGTCGGCGAACAGCGGCTAGCCTGACTCGACCGCCTCGTAGGGCCAGCAGATCACGAATCGAGAGCCTTCCCCCGGGGCGCTCTCCACATGGATCGCCCCCCCATGCTCATGGAGTATTTTCTCACTCACCGCCAGACCCAACCCGGTCCCCTGGCTTCCCTTGCTGGAATAAAAGAGCGAAAAGATCTCGGCCCTCACCGCGTCGCTCATCCCAACCCCGTTGTCCTGCACCGCCAGCTGGACCTCCTGGAGCTGATCCTCGACCAACAGGGAAACCACGACATGGCCCTCTTCTCGACCGGCGGTTGCATCGATCGCGTTGGAAATCACGTTCAGCAGGGCATGCTGCAGGGCGACGGCGTCTCCCTTGCAGGCGAATTCTCCCGGGGCCCTGGGGAAGGAAAGCCGAACCCCCTCTTCCTTGGCCCGCGGGGCGAGCATCTCTATCACCTCGTTCACCATCGCCACGGCATCCATTCCTTCCGAAGCGGCTTCACGGCTCTTACTGTAACCGAGCATGTCCATCACGAGATGTGAAATCCTGGCCTGGTTTTTTTCCACGATACCCCACCCGGTGCGAATCGCGTCCTGGTCGGATTGCTCCAGGCCCTCGTCAATCAAGTAAGCGCCACCCTTGATTCCCTGCAGGATATTCTTGATGTGGTGGGACAGCGTCGAGATGGTCTGGCCCATGGCAGCAAGCCGTTCGGACTGCAACATGGCCCCGTAGTACGTCGTATCCTCCACGGCAAGTGCAGCCTGGTGACCGATCGCCACCATCAATTTCAGGTGGTCGCCCGTAAACCGGTTCTTGTGGATGTGCAGGTCATCGCCGGGTGGGGTAAACGTATCGATATAAATCGCCCCGACCACTCCATATCGTCCCTGCATCGGTACGCAAATTGCCTCTCGCACACCCTGGTTGACGATGCTTGCCCCGGCTTCCCATCGATCGTCCTGGCTGGCGTTGGAGGTCACCACACCCTCGACATTTTCCATCACATAGTGCAAGATCGTCTGGCTTATATGGATCGCCTCGCCCCCGTCCCCGGTCCGATCCAGCCGTGCCCGGGGGACAAGCTCATCCTCGTCCGGCTGTCGAAGCATCACACAGCCCCGGTCGGCATCAACCCAGCCAAAGATCAGGTCGAGAATCCTTGCCAGCAGAGAATCAATATCCAGCGTGTGGCTGATCGCCAGGGCAGTTCGGTACATCACATCGAGATTACTGTGGGACTGCTGCACACCACTCCCCTGGGCGGTCTCATCCTCCTGTCCCACCACCATCGTGGGCCCGGCGGTCTGCAGGATCTGCGCCTTGGCCTCCGCGGCATCTCCCACGATCGCGATGTTATCGACCGACACGGTTCCCGTGGCCTGCTCGTCATCGATATAAATCAGCCGCGTCCGCCCCACTTCCACCCGGTCCCCATTGGCCAGGCGTTCATTCTCGACACGGTCGCCGTTAAGGTACGTGCCATTGGAACTCCCCAGGTCCAGCAGGACATAATACCCCTGTTCACGCCGAACCTCAGCGTGGTAACGGGACACCTCGGTGTCTCCTAGCTTCACCTGGTTCGACCCACCTCGCCCGATCCCGGCGGTCCCATCGTCAAATTCAAAACGACGGCCCTGGTCCGTGCCGTAGACGACAAAAAACGATGGCATCGAGACAAACCTCCCACACGGCACGGAACTGGCAAAGGATACTCGCCGGAGTGCTGACCCGATTTTACGGATCCATGTCCACCGTGGGTAGGCTTGACTGCCACGACCTGAGCCCCTTTCAAGCCGTTCACTTGACGCCCCGCGAGGGGGATTCCACAATGCGGTCTTACTCAACCCCCTGTTCTCTCCGCTTCGAGGCACCATGAAATCCCGGCACCCCCGCACACTTGCCCTGGCCATCGTTTCCATCCTCCTGGCGGCCCTCCTGTACCAGCCTTCCACGGCAGACAAGAAGGCGGATGGAAAGGGAGAGCCCACTGTATCCGTTGACCGGATCAGCAAGGCTCTCAAGTACCTCTCCTCCGACGAACTGGAGGGGCGCGGAGTGGGGACCAAAGGCCTGGATAGTGCGGCGGACTACATCGCCGCCTACTTCGACAAGATTGGTCTTTCCACACGCGTATTTGGCGGCTCACCCTTCCAACCTTTTACGGTCGTGATGAATGCCGAAATGGATCCCGCCGGAGAAAACCGGCTTGCCTTGATTGGCCCTGACGTCACGAAACCATCCCGGACGGCCCGCCAGGACCTGGAAATCGGTCGCCAGTTCAACACGCTCTCGCTCGGTGGCAGTGGAGCATCTTCTGCCGAGCTTGTCTTTGCCGGCTATGGTATCACCGCCCCGAAACTCGAGTACGATGACTTTGCCGGTATCGATGTGGAGGACAAGGTGGTCATCATCCTCCGCAAGGAACCACAGCAGGACAATCCTCACAGCGCTTTTGATGGAAAACGGTCATCCCGTCACGCTTTTTTCACCACCAAGGTATCGAATGCTTTCCAGCAGGGCGCATCGGCGGTGATCCTCATCAATGACACCAGGGAGCCGGCCAGGCAACGGGCTGCGAACCAGAACCGCTGGAAATCGCTGGTGGACCAGCTTTCCGCCACACGCACAACTTTCACGGAAATCGAATCCCCTGACCAGCAGCAGCAGCGCGACCATCGCCAGCGAATTTCCAGCCTGGCCTCCCAGATCGCCGAACTGGGAGCCACGCTAGACGGAGATAGCGACACGCTGATTCCATTTAACGGAGCGGGCCAGGCAAGCGGAGATCGCCAGATGCCCGTGTTCTTCTGCCAGCGGAAGGTCATTGAGCCTCTGATCCGCCAGGCCATGGGCCGTGGACTGGAGGAGATTGAAGCGGAAATTGACAAGACGCTCCAGCCCCAGTCGACCGCCCTCACGGGCTGGAGTGTTGACTGCCAGTCGAGCGTGATCCAGCGTTCAGCCGATGTTAAAAACGTGATCGGCGTCCTGGAAGGAAAGGGGCCACTCGCAGACGAGACGATTATTGTCGGCGCCCATTATGATCATCTCGGGCGAGGAGGCCAGGGATCGCTTGCTCCCTGGACATCCGACATCCACAACGGTGCCGACGACAATGCCAGTGGCACCACAGGCCTGCTCGAGGTTGCTTACCGGATTTCCCAGCGGAAAACGAAGTCCCGGCGGCGGATTGTCTTCATCGCCTTCTCGGCGGAAGAACGAGGATTGCTCGGAAGTGCCCACTACGTCCGGGAACCCCGCTTCCCCCTCAAGGACACGGTCGCCATGGTCAACATGGACATGGTCGGGAGAATGGCCGACAACAAGTTGATCATCACCGGCACGGGAACCTCCCCGGCCTGGAATCCATTGATTGACCGACTCAACGAGAACTACAAGTTCGAGGTCACCCGCCAGCCGGAAGGCACCGGCCCAAGCGACCACCAGTCGTTCTACCTCAAGGATATCCCGGTCCTGCATATTTTCACCGGCTTGCACGACCATTATCACCGCCCCAGCGACGACTTTGAGCGAGTGAACCTGCCGGACATGGACCGCATTGTCGACATGGTTTTCCATATCGTGGAGGATCTTGACCTGGCCGACACGCGCCCCGCTTTCACCAAGGCCGACAAGAAACGCAATGTCACCGGCGGCGGCGGGGAACGGCCTTACTTTGGAAGCATCCCGGACTTTGCCGATGCTGTCGAGGGCCTCCCCCTGAGCGGCGTCAGCCCAGGCGGACCTGCGGCCAAGGGGGGGATCAAGCCTGGAGACGTGGTGGTGATGTTCGGCAAGTACAAGATTGGTGGGATAGAGGATTTTGATAGTGCCTTGAGGAAGTTCAAAGAGGGGGACAAGGTGAAAGTAACGGTACTTCGTGACAAGAAGAAAGTGGATCTCACCATCACCCTGGAAGCTCCCCGCTAACAATCGATTGTCCGGTATCCCCGTTTCCCCCGCACCGGACCCCAGCGGGCTCATTTTCCCATACTTTTGCTTTCTCGATTATTGCTCTTTACGCGGGGAGGGGTTTTCGCCAGAATACCGCCGCTTTTGACAAGACAGGGGTGCGGGACATTGAAGTCTCGCGGTTGAACCATGGCCACATGGATGTTGGCCACCCCTGGAAATAACATCTCGTTTCGACAGCAAGGAGTGCTGACTGTGAGAAACCTCTTCCTTCTCGTTACTTTTATCGTCACCCTGGCCGCCATCCCTCTTGAGAAAGCAGTGGCCCAGAACCGGCCGGGCACCACCATTGCATTGCTTGATATTGAAGAGGTCTTCCAGAACTACACGCGTTACAAATCGATGCTCGAGGACGTCCGCGTGGATGAAAAGGCCCTGGAAGCCCTGGTGCGGGGAAAGGCCAAGGAACTGAGCAGTCTGCAGTCCGAACTGCGCGACTACAAGCCAGGGTCGGCAGACTATGCCCAGCTCGAGGGCAGAATTGCCAAGCTCAAGGCAGACACGACGGTGGAGACTGACCTGAAGCGGAAGGGATTCATCATCCGCCGATCCAAGGCGTCCCATGCCGCTTACCAGGATATTTCCCGCACGGTGGCACGGTTTGCCGAGACGAACGGGATCAACCTCGTGATGGCCTATGACAAGCGAGACGTTGACCCATCCAATCCCAACCAGGTACTTACCGAGATCAACCGTCGTGTGATCTACCAGCGGAGCCTGAATATCACCAAGTACATTATTGAACAGCTCAATGCCGGTGTCCCCCCGGCGGAAGTTGGCACTCGCCCGGGCGTTCCACCCCGGCCCGGCTCCAGGTAATAGCGATCTGCGCCTGTCCTTCTTTTTTTCTTCACACCCTGCAGCCCGGATAACGACGTGTCAGCGGATTCTCCACATTCCGATCAGCCAAGCGACCTTGCCCGCCGTCAGCAGACGCTGGAAACATCGGCGGAAATAACCGGCTTTGGCTACTGGGGCGGACGGGACGTGACGCTTCAGTTTCGGCCAGCAGCCAGTAACACGGGAATTGTCTTCGTTCGCGAGGACCTGCCCAACTTCCACCGCATTCCAGTGAATGTCTTCAACCGCGTGGAAGTCCCGCGCCGCACGAACCTGGCCCGCTACGGGGTTACCGTGGAGATGGTGGAGCACGTGGTCGCGGCCCTGGCCGGCCTGCAAATCGATAATTGTGAGATCTGGACATCGGCAAGCGAAATGCCCGGCTGCGATGGAAGCAGCCAGCCATTTGTGCATGTCCTGCTGGAGGCCGGCATCATCCAGCAGGATGCATGGTGTCAGCCCCTCGTCCTGCACGATACCGCGCGTGTCGGGGATGACAACTCATGGGTGCTCGCTCAGCCACTCCAGGAGGGAGACACCCCGGGGTCCCTGGTTCTGAACTACCAGCTGGATTATGGCTCTCAACCAGCAATCGGACGCCAGACACTGGAAATTGACATCCAGCCGGACAGCTTCCTTGAGGAACTTGCTTCCGCCAGGACCTTCATTCTTGAGGCCGAGGCGGAGTGGCTCCGGGACCAGGGGCTTGGATCCCGCGTGACCTGCCAGGACCTGCTGGTATTTTCGTCCGACGGCCCGGTCGATAACGAACTTCGTTTCCAGGATGAATGCGTCCGCCACAAGACGCTGGACCTGCTTGGCGACCTTGCGCTGGCGGGCTGCCAGCTGTCGGGACGGATTACCGCCAGCCGCAGCGGACATCGGCTGAATGCCGAGCTTGTCCGTGCCCTGCTCAGAAAACAACCGAACTACCAGAACACGCTCCGGGTCGCCTGACCTGGTCTTCCCCCCACATCAACCCACGGCAAACAACATGGCACAGATTCATCAATTCGCAAGCATCGACTCCGCCGCCGAGATTGCCGAGGATGTCGTCGTGGGCCCCTTCTGCGTAATCGGACCACGAGCCACAATCGGCGCCGGGACGATCCTGGAAAATAACGTGACGGTCTGCGCCAACGTCGTGATCGGAGAAAACAACCACTTCCACCCGGGCGTGGTGATCGGCGGCGAACCCCAGGACCTGAGTTACCAGGGAACCGAAACCCAGACGATTGTCGGCAATAACAACATCTTCCGCGAGGGAGTCACCGTGAATCGCGCCAGCGAAAAGGAGGACGGAATCACCTCCGTTGGCGACGACTGCTACATCATGGCCTGCGGCCATGTGGCCCATGATTGCAAGGTCGGGAACCACGTGGTGATGGCAAACGCCACGTTACTTGGAGGACACGTCCACGTCCACGACCATGCAACACTTTCAGGAGGAGTCGCGGTCCATCACTTTACGACGATCGGCAGCTACAGCTTTGTCGGCGGCCTGAGCCGGGTGATCCATGATGTTCCTCCATACATGCTGGCGGACGGAAACCCGGCCCGGCCACGCTGCATCAATATCGTCGCATTGAAGCGCAATGACTTCGAAACAGATCAAATCAGTGCCCTGGCGGACGCTCATCGAATGATGTACCGCGCCAAGGTCGGAATGGAGCACGCCCGGGAATTCCTGCGGGCCAACACCCAGCTCCTTCCCTGTGTCGAAAATCTACTCGACTTTGTCCAAACTCAACAGAGCGGACGCCACGGCAGGGGCCGTGACTCCAGGAGGGCAGCGTGACCCCAATTCGGATTGCCGTGATCGGCGCGGGACACCTGGGCCGGATCCACACCCGGCTCCTGGCGGAGGACGACCAGTTTGATCTGGTGGGTGTTGTCGACCCCTCGGCAACGGCTCGCCAGGCGATGGCACGTGAACACGGCGTGGCAGTCTTTAACGATTTTCGGCAGCTCCAGGGACAGGCGGAGGCGGCAGTCGTTGCCACGCCCACCATCCTCCATCACGAGGTTGCATCCCACCTGCTCAAACGCGGCGTTCATGTGCTCGTGGAGAAACCGATCACCACGACAGTGTCCCAGGCGAATTCCCTGATTCAGCTCGCCGACCAAAATGAGCGGGTCCTGCAGGTCGGCCACGTGGAACGCTTCAACCCCGCCTACCGCGCCAGTCGCCCCCATATCCAGCAAGCCCGTTACGTGGAATCCTCCCGTCTCGCCCCCTATACGTTTCGCTCGACTGATGTCGGCGTCGTGCTCGACCTGATGATTCACGATATCGACCTGACACTGGCGACCGTGCAGAGTGAGGTCACCGAGGTCCAGGCAATGGGCGCCTCGGTGATCGGTCCCCATGAGGATATCGCCCAGGCCCGCCTCGCCTTTACCAACGGCTGTATCGCCAATCTCTCTGCCTCCCGGGTCAACCCGGAGGCCCAACGCACAATGCATATCTTCGCAGCCTCCGGACAGACCTGCCTCGATTTTTCGGAACCCTCCGCCCGGCATATTGGCATCTCCGACACGGTCCGTGGCCAGACAATTGACCCGGCGACGACAAGCATGGAAGAACAGGCAAGGCTCCGCGAAAACTTCTTTGAGGATATTCTCCCCTGCCGGCAGATCGATGTCCCGGAGGGCAATGCCATCCGCGACGAGCATGCGGACCTGGCAGCCGCCATTCGCACCGGACAACACGTCCAGGTTCCAGGCACTGCAGGACGGGATGCCCTCGCGGTCGCCCACCGCGTCGTGCAGGCGCTCACGAACCATCGCTGGAACGGCAGGCACCCGGGCCCTCGTGGCCCTCATCTCTGGACGGCCCACCCCGCGAAGAAAGCCTCCTGACCGTCGCACCCTGGCCCCGGCCGAATGGCCATCATGCAAGGTCCCGGTCCTCGAACATGACCAGGGCCAGGAGCAGCGCGATCACACTGTAGACGAGGCAGTAAAAGAAAGCCCATCCCAGGTATTCATACGGAACCGGTACTCCGGCGGCAACGGCGGCCTGAATATTGAAGTGTTCCAGGTTCGGAAAGATGGTGGCAATCAACTGACCGAAGAAGCGGACAATGTCGAAAGACGAGATGCTGCTCTGGACCAGCAGCGGGGTCAGGTGCCCCAGCAGGTAGATCACCAGGCAGATCGTGAAGTTGGCAAGCAGGTTCAGCCGCGTGGATATGGCCACGCTCAGGGATGCCAGGACCAGCGTCTCCATGAAGGCAAGCAGGAGCCCGGGGAAAACACTGACCATTTCCATGTAGCATAATTGCCAGGCTGGCAACCCGGTTGATGCCTCCTTGGCATCAAAAATTGGCTTGTAAGCAACCGCCACCATGAAAACCACGCCCAGGAACGCGAAGAGAAGGAAAGTCGTCCAGGCAATTCCCATGAATTTGCCAACAATAAAGGAACGACGGGTGATCGGTTTGGAGAGCACGGTGAGGGCGGTGCGGCCTTCAATTTCTTCGGCCACCGAGGTACTCGACGCCCAGAGGGAGACCAGGATGCCGAGGATCATGATCATGGTCAATCCCGTGTCCTTGAGCATCTTGATATCCTCGCCAAACGTGTTGTACGGGATCACGACAAAAATGAATATTGCGAACAAGCCGAAGGAGAGGGCAAGCGGGAACAGGGGCTGAGCCACCTCGCTCTTGAGGGTGGAAAGAGAGATCGCGGAAAGGCGTGGCATGGCCATTCGCTGGACCAGGTAGAAGAGAACGACCAGGGCGATACCAAGTCCCACCAGGGGAATACTGCGGACCTGGGAATAGACCGGGGAGGTGCGATAGGCAATACGGACCTCTGCTATCCGGCCGCTTTCATTGCGGAGGTAGATCTGCTCCACCGTGGCTTCAGGAATATCCGCGACCATGGCAAAATCAGGACGCCGGTCTTCAAATGGTTCCTCCGGGGTGATGGTCGCCAGCGGATCGTTGATGAGTTCTTCAAACGGATCATACGAGATACTGACCCGCCCGTTGGCCGTGATGACAAACTCCCTTAACTCCTGCAACCGAAAATGGACCGGGACCCCCCTGGTCGGTTCGACATTGCCTGTGTCCGGCGCCGCGAGTGTCACCAGGTGTACCTGCTGCCCCGTCGCCGGAAGACGTACCAGGGATTCCAGGATGTCCTTCGGCTTTTCCGCCAGGAACGCACCGAGGACACCAAACAGGGCAACGGCCCCGACCAGGTAAGAAAGCGGCCGGAGCGGCCCCTCGGTGACGGCAGTCACTGTCTCGTCCACCGTCCTTCTCCAGCAGAGAACGAGGAAAGAAAAGCTCACACACCAGCTTGCCAGCACGACAACCAGGGCGACAAGCAGGAGAGAAAACCATCCCTCGGACCCGAGGTCAAGAAGCAGCAACCAGCTAACTGCCAGGACAAGGGACATTCCCCCAGCTCGCCTGGCGGTCTGCCAGGACGCGGACGGTGGATTTCCAAGAAGGCGGGTCCGTGAGAGCAGCCAGAAACAACCCCAGAGGGCGAGCAGCAGGACTATTCCCAAAAGCGCCCCCAGCCCGATGACCCAGATCGGTGTCAACCAGCTCGTCAATTTCGGTGAGATCACTGCCAGAAGGAATGGTGTTGTCATGATTCCATCATTCTTGAATGAACCTGCTGCTTCTTGTTACGTCCACAAATCCCCGGCAGTTCACCGGAAGATCCTAGCCGCGGATTTCGAATTCCTCGAATTCACCACGTGCCTCTTCTCTCGCCATCTCCACGCTCTGGATATTAGCGGCCATCCGCTGGGCAATACCCGCCAGGAAAGCGTCCAGCTCGGCGACCTCTCCCTCACAGGTAATTTGCACGCGTCCATCTTCCAGGTTCCGAACAAAACCCGTTACATCAAAGGCTCCAGCCACACGAAACGTCGTGATTCGAAAACCGACTCCCTGGACAGCCCCTTGATAAAACACCTGGCGACGTTCCTGATGAGCATTCTCGACCACCCAGCCAACTCCCCAGAAAAATCTCCCGGTAACCTGGAAACCACATTCTTTTGATCGGTAAAAACAGGGTCCCAGGGAAGGGTGCAGGTGTCGCCAGCCCCAGATTCCCTAATCCATCTTGACGGTTGTGACGGCTTTTCCTATCGTTCGCCCGCGATGTTGAAAAATGCCACAATTATTGCCTGTCTGCTTGCGGGTTCCTGGTCCCTAGCCAGCGAACCACTTCCGCATGCCACCTATCTCCTGCTCCAGAATGGACAGACGATCCAGGGCAGGGTGAAAGTCCAGGGCGACCGTTTCCTTATCGAACTCCGTTCTGGTGGCCAGATGCGTCTGCAGCGGACGAGCATCGCGTTCCAGGGTGATTCCCTCGGTGAAATCTATGCCTATCAACGAGCCACCGTCAATCCACGAGATCTCTCGGCGATCCTTCGACTTGCTGACTGGTGTCTTCGAACTGGGCTGTTATCCGAGGCCGACGCCCAGATCGAAAGGGCCCGGCAGATTCACGCCCAGGATCCCCGCATTGTTTCGCTTCAGCGTCGACTCGGCATCCAGAAACAGCCCCCCATCAAACCCCTGGTATCGGCCAGGACGGAAGCACATCGCGTTGTCAGTCACGACCAGGTTCAACAGCGGATCGGCCAATTATCGGCAGAAACAATCCAGCAATTTACCGCCGTGGTCCAGCCACTGGTACTGAACCGCTGTGGCACCAACCAGTGCCACGGCCCCCCGGCTGGATCCACTCTCACGCTGATTCGAACTGCCGCGGGCCGACCAATTCCACAACGACTGACTTACCGCAATCTCTACAATATCCTCGAGCACCTTGGCCAGGGAGATGCCCTCCAGAGCGGTCTTCTGCTCGCCCCGTCTGCCCCGCACGGGAAGATTGACGGTGGTATCTTCACCGAACAAGAAAGCAACCACGTGAAGACGCTCGTTGCCTGGTGCGAACGTGCCTCCCAGCAAGCCACCTCCCCCCTCCCGGAAGGGGTCGGACGCCAGCCGGCCGTTCTTGCTCAACCGGCACCAGCAATGAACCCCATCAACTCTTCGGCACCACGAACCGGGGAGGCGACCGACCGGCCGACACAGGCATTCCGGCTTCCCTCGCCCTCGAAAATCGATCCTTTCGATCCTGCCCCCTTCAACGAGCGATATCACCAAAGAAGGCTCCCGGCCGTTCTCCCCTCTCCGGATCGCTAAAAAACCTCCCTGGCACCGGTGGCGCCGTTTTCCGCACCTTTCCTTCCTGGGCATCCCCAAGATAGAATGGTAGTCACCAACGCCCGCCAGCTATCCCAGGATCCGTCCCGATGTCGATGCCACCCGAAAACAAGAAACCAGCCCCAGGCGAGACACCGCGCCGTGAGGGAGGTCGGATGTGGTTGTTCATCATCCTGCTCTTGATCATTGGTGCCACTTTTTATGTCAGTCGTAATTCCGCCAAGCTGGTCGATTACCCGGTTTTCAAAAAGCATATCGCCGAGAAGCGAATTGCCCGCGTCGAAATTTACCCGCTTGAAGCCCACGGTTGGTACAAACCGGAAGGAAAGAAAGGACTGGAGAACCCTGAAGCCCTGGGAGAACGATTCCGGACCGACCTGCCGGCAAGCGACCAGGCAATAAAGGAAATCGAGGAATTACTGGCCCAGCATAATGTTCCCCACGCTTTCAAGCCGCCGGACAACACCTCCTCGATGCTGTTGACCTTCGCCATCCTCTTTCCCCTGATCATCCTGTTCTTCTTCTGGATCTCGTACCGCCGCCGCAATGAACAGATGATGGGAGGTGGCTTCCTTTCCGGTTTCAGCAAGAGCCCGGCGGTCCAGTACGATGCCACCGAAAGACAGATCACCTTCAAGGATGTCGCCGGCCTGATTGCCGCCAAGGCCGACCTGCAGGAGATCGTGGAATTCCTCAAGTTCCCCGAAAAATTTGAGAAACTCGGTGGCCAGGTTCCAAAAGGAGTTCTACTCAACGGCCCACCGGGAACCGGGAAGACCCTGCTGGCCAGGGCGGTCGCCGGGGAAGCCGGGGTCCCCTTCTTTTCCGTGAACGGTTCCGAGTTTATCCAGATGTTTGTCGGTGTCGGTGCCAGCCGCGTCCGGGACCTCTTCCGCACTGCCAAGGACCAGGCACCGGCGATCATTTTTATTGACGAAATAGACGCGGTCGGTCGTCAGCGGGGAGCGGGACTTGGCGGCGGACACGATGAACGCGAACAGACGCTCAACCAGATCCTCGGTGAGATGGACGGTTTCAGCCAGGGTGACTCGACGATCGTGATCGCTGCCACGAACCGGCCTGACGTCCTTGACCCGGCCCTCCTCCGGCCGGGCCGTTTTGATCGACACGTGACAGTGGATCGCCCCACGCAGCGTGGCCGCAAGGCCATCTTTAAAGTTCACGTCAGGAATGTCCCCCTCGCCGACGATGTCGACCTCGGACGCCTTGCAGCCTCCACGGTCGGATTCACCGGTGCGGACATACGGAACATGGTGAACGAATCCGCTCTCTGGGCTGCCCGCAATGACAAGACCCGCGTGGAGATGGAGGATTTCGACTACGCCCGTGACAAGATCATCATGGGCGCCAAACGCGAGGAGATCCTCAAGGAGGAGGACAAGGAAAAGACCGCCTACCACGAGGCGGGCCACACGCTTGCCTCCTGGTACCTGCCCGGCGCCGACCGCGTCCACAAGGTCACTATTATTCCACGGGGGCGATCGCTGGGCTCCACCCAGATGCTCCCCTCGGAGGATCGCATCAGCATGGCGGAAAAACAGTTGCGGGACCACCTGGTCGTCCTTCTTGGTGGGCGCGCGGCAGAACTTCTTATTTATGATGAAACCACCGTGGGTGCTGAAAATGACCTGGAACGAGCAACCGGGCTGGCCCGGAGGATGGTCACCCGATGGGGGATGAGTGACAAGCTGGGACCGGTCAGTTACAAGCTCTCCGACGAGGACCCGTTCCTTGGTCGCGAGATTCATGAACAACGGCAGTTCAGTGAACACACGATGGAGCTGATTGATGCCGAGGTCACGACCATATTAAATGATGCGGCAGCACGGGCACTTTCATTGCTCGAGGAGAAACGGGACGACCTGGAAAAAGTAACTCGCAACCTGCTGGAGAACGAGGAACTTGATGAAGCGGAACTGATCGAGTTGATCGGCCCCTCGGTCCATCCTATTGACGAGGAGCACGATGACCCGGAACCACTCTCCCCGGCGACCTCCACGCCGACGGAACCGACACCCGATGTGGAAGGACGCAAGGCAGGACGCACGCCAGTCGACTTCGAATCGGACCAGTAGCGGATTCCATCCATGGCCAAGAAAGACGAAAAACCCGGCTCCAAGATTCGAGCCCGCCTGAAAAAGAACCACCAGGGCCGCAGTCGCAAGGGAGACCTCACTCGCGACTACCAGCAACACCAGTTCCAGGACGAGGATACTGAGTACCGGGAACAAGTGAGTGGCAAGGGAGAGTTAACCCGGCACCGCACCGTGATCGGAACGCGGGAAGCCGGAGAGGACGATGGGCTGGCTGTCCAGCTGGAGGCGGACATGTCCCTCTGCACTGCCGGCCGCGTGCTGGCCGTCCATGGCCGCCATAGCATCGTCCAGACCGCGGGCGGTTCCCAGTACCAGTGTACGATCCGCGGCCTGCTCAAGGATCTCGCCACCGACCAGCGAAATGTCCTGGTGACCGGTGACCATGTGCTGTTCGAAACCAGGTCCGACAGCGAGGGAACCATCGTCCGCGTGGAGCCTCGACGGGGTATTATCAGCCGAACCAGCCGGGGGCAGCAGCATGTTATCGTGTCCAACGTCGACCAGCTGCTGATCGTGACAAGTGCTGCCGAGCCGGAACTGAAGCCGAACCTGGTGGATCGCATGATTATCAGTGCTGAAAAAGCACAGATCCAGCCGGTGATTTGCATTAACAAGGTGGACCTTGTCGATGCATCGGAACTTCAGCCACTTGCCGGAAGTTATTCCCAGCTTGGTTACCACGTCCTTCTCGTCTCGGCGGAAACCGGACGCGGGTGCCGGTTACTCCAGAATTGCCTTTCCGGCCGCGAAACGGTCCTGGCGGGGCAATCCGGTGTGGGAAAATCCTCGCTCCTGAATAGGATTGCTCCTGAGCTGGACCGAAAAGTGAACGTGGTAAGCCAGGACACGCAGAAGGGACAGCACACGACCACTTCCACCCAGCTTCTGCCGCTTGCTTTTGGCGGTTACGTCGTGGACACACCTGGCATACGCCAGTTTCAGCTCTGGGATGTTGTCCCCGAGGAGGTTTCTGGTTTTTTCCGGGATCTTCGGACGGTGGTCAACCAGTGCCAGTTTCCCGATTGCACCCACACGCACGAGAGGCGCTGTGCCGTCAAGAACGGCGTCGCCGACGGCCTGTTTGATGTGCGTCGTTACGAGAGCTACTGCCAGATCATGGAACTGGACCAGGGCTGAGTGGCTGGTCATTTCCCATCGCGCCGGGAGGGCCGCTGCCAGGGAACTGCCCCGCCTCGCTGAAACTGGACCCGCAGAGCGGAAAGCATTTCCCGGTAGACCTTTCGGTTCTCGGTCGCCAGGTCATTCTCTTCGCCCGGGTCCTTGTCGAGATTGTAGAGTTCCATCGGTGCAAAAGGGCTGTTCTGCAGCAGCTTCCAGTCACCACGACGGATGGCATGGATCGTCAAGCCACCGTAACGCTCGCCGCCTTCCCGGCGATGAAAAAACAGGTCCCGTCCCGAAGCCGGCTGGGACTGTCCACGCAGCGTGGGGAGAATGCTCTCGCCGTCGATCGTGTGCTTGATCCGCACCCCCGCCGTTTCACAGATCGTGGCGAAGAGGTCCATCGTGAGGGCCAGTCGATCAGAATGGCTCCCAGCAGCAATCTTTTCAGGCCAGACGGCACAGGCCGGTACCTTGAGCCCCCCTTCATACATACTCTGCTTCCCGTCTCGCAGCGGGCCGTTGCTTGCCTTGACGGACAACTGCCCGCCATTATCGGAGGTGAAAACCACAAGTGTGTCCGCCGCCATACCGGTCTCGGAAAGTGTCTTCATGACCTGTCCGATGCCATCATCCATGTGCTCGATCAACGCCACCAGTCTCGCCCGCCTGGGATCAATCCCAGGCTGTCGATCGACAACTCGCTTGACCCAATCCTCCGGAGGCTGGATCGGGGTGTGGGGGGCGTTGTAGGCCAGGTAGAGAAAGAAGGGAGTTTTCTTTCCCTGCCGACTACGGAGGTAGTCACATGCCCATCGCGTAAACAGGTCCGTGGCATGACCTTGCGGGTCAATCTCCGTCGTTCCATGCCGCATGTAGTTGATGCCATGCCGACGGTGGTTGTAATAGTCATCCATCATGTCCCCGAGATACCCGTGAAACAGGTCAAAACCGCGGTCGGTGGGCCGGTTGGGCGCCTCCAGGCCAAGGTGCCATTTTCCGATGATGGCAGAATGGTAACCCGCCCGGTCCAGCAGGCTGGGAAGGAGAACCGCATCCGAAGACAACTCTCCCCAGTTGTTCTCCGGGAAAGTTCGGATCACGCCGGGGACCCCAACCAGTTCCGGGTAACGGCCCGTGAGCAGCGACGCCCTCGTTGGAGAACAGACCGGGCAGTTGGCATAAAAGTTCGTGAACTTCATTCCCCGCCGGACCAGGTCATCAATATGGGGTGATTTCAGGTCCATGGCGCCGTAACTGCCCAGGTCGCCATAACCAAGATCATCGGCCAGGATCACCACCACATTGGGGGGAGCCTCGGCAGACACCAACTGTCTAGCTGACGCAAAGAAGATGACTGGCAGAACCAGGCTCACCAGTCGACAAAACGTTCCGGAGAGGCTGGAAATTGGCCTGGAAATACAACCCATCATCAACAATTCCTTTCTTGACAGTCACCTGCATACACCGGTCTCGTCCTCCGACATGGAGTGCCCGGAATCCATCCCATTCTCGCTGCCGCGGCCGCTATCCCCTGTATGCCAAATTCTCGTTTGACGATTCACCACCTGAAACTAGAATGAAAGGTGACCTGGGGCAAGCTCGGGCTCCACATACCGATCATACGTAATCCTGCGGCGACTTACGTATCCCATCTTTTTTATTGCAGTTCAAAACATCTTCCCCCGGCTCGTGACGGGGGAATAGCGGGTTCGACCAAGGGCGTGTCCTCCCAGGCAACGCGGGCGGGCGAAGCAGAAATCGACCATGACCGATCAACTACACCCTGACCAGCCGGCAGAAGACCAGGAATCCTCGGATTCCGGGTCCGCCTCGCCAGGCCAGCAGTCTCCGGGCCGATTGGACGATGAAAAGACCGTCATTTCTTCCCAGCAGCCCCTTCCGGACGCCCCCTTTCCGCGCCCGCAGAATCCCCAGCAGATCGGCCGCTCGCTGGAAGGCCGACGGCTCGATTATTTTATCCTCGAGGAATTTGTCGGTGGGGGTGGAATGGGGTCTGTCTTCCGGGCCACCGACACGAAACTGAACCGCACGGTCGCCGTCAAGGTGCTTTCCCAGAACCAGAAAGATGAAGAGAGCCTGCGTCGCTTCAAGAACGAGGCACAGAGTGCCGCCCGGCTCGACCATGACAATATTGCACGTGTTTACTATGTCGGGGAAGACGACGGTTGGCATTTCATCGTTTTCGAGTTCATCGAGGGCGTGAATATTCGCGACCTCGTCCGCCACAAGGGGCCCCTTGGCCTGGACGAAGCGTTTTCTTATGTCATCCAGATTGCCGACGCCCTTGAACATGCCCACCAGCGGGATGTGATTCACCGCGACATCAAGCCCTCCAACGTACTTGTCAACCCCGATGGTCATGCCAAGCTGGTGGACATGGGCCTGGCCCGCCTGCATCATGTTGAATCGGATTCCGCGGACGTGACGGCAAGCGGAGTCACGCTCGGCACCTTTGATTACATTTCCCCGGAACAGGCCCGCGACCCTCGCAACACGGATGTCCGCAGCGACCTTTATTCTCTCGGCTGCACCTTCTACTACATGCTCACCGGCGGCCCCCCGTTCCCGGAGGGAACGGTCCTGCAAAAATTACTGAGCCACAGCAGTGACACACCCCCTGACCCCCGTCTTTACCGGGATGACATCGACGACTCGGTGGCGCGCATCCTTGACCGGCTGCTGGCAAAGAGCCCGGATGACCGCTACCAGTCACCCGCCGAATTGATTGGGGAACTGCTTGTCGCTGCTGAACGCCTGGGACTTCCGGCGGCAGGTCGCGGCACGGTCTGGGCAGCTCCTGGTTCGCCGGGACAGGGCTGGGCACGTCATCTTCCCTGGCTCGTTCCCGCCCTGCTGTTGATCGTCACGGCCCTGGTACTGGAACGGTGGTCCCGCCCCTCTTCCCGGGGCAGCACCCGGGAACCTGCTTTTTTCAAGACGGAATATGACCCAGGCTCGGCCGACAATCCCGATGACCAGAATCTCCCTGACAACATCCCAGAGGATCCTGACCCAGGGGAGGGACCGGGAGACGCCCCTCTCCTTCCCGACGGCGAGAGCCCTTCGGATATGGGAGATGGGGAGAGGGACACAATACCGCCCGACCCGGTTTCGGCTCCGGAGACGGACCTGCCCGCCAACCCGGCTCCTGGCGACGAGGAGGCCACCACGCAGATCGCGGAACGAACACTGGTGGGTGGCACCCTGACCGCTCCCATCCCGGAGAACACGGCCACCGTCTCCACTTTTGAAGAGGCCATCCTGGAACTTGAGAGGGATCTTGCCATCACGACGATTGTGATCCGAAAGGGGGATACCATCCTGGCACGCCCCTTTGACCTGCAACTCTCCAATCGCACGGTCCCCAGGCTGACAATACGCGGCTCCGCCAATTCCATGGCGACACTGGTCTTTGCGCCGGGCGAGGAGGACGCCACATCCCAGACTCCCACGATGATTCGTGTCCACGGCGGTACCGTTCGCCTGGAAAACGTTCATCTGAAAATGGACCTGCCTGTTTTCCACCGCCAACACTGGTCATTCTTTGAACTGCACGACATCAACGCCATCACCCTTGGTGGCTGCACCGTCAGTGTGAATCCGCCGCTCGACATGGAACCGATGGCCGCCAGTGAGGATGTCGCTATTTTCGACTGGGCTCCACCAGCTCCAGGACGGGAGATCCTCCCCAGCGCAGATGATGAACAACGCCTACCCGAGCTCGTCCTCTCCGGTGTGCTCGTGCGGGGCCCCGCCACACTGGCCCGCCGCCGTGAAGCAATCCCCTATCGTCTCGACAGGCCCGAGGGCTGGATATCTTCCAGACGGCCACTGGTTCATTTGAAGGCAAATGCCAATCGCGCGCACTGGAAAGATGCAGCCATGGAATTCTCCATGGACCATGTGACAGCCGCGGACGGGAAGGGGAACTGAATGATGGAAGGAAGC
>CAYYZW010000175.1:0-2165 GCA_964476375.1 uncultured Pirellulaceae bacterium | reverse complement strand
CAACTACCGCTACCGGATGCTTGCGTATGCCGAGTGGCGAGAGCTTTCCCGTGCCGGTCAGCTGAACGATGCGCAGGACCAGTTCTTCCGCCGGCGTCCGGCCGAACAACTGTTTGACCTGGAGGCCGACCCCCACGAGGTCCATGACCTGAGCGGGGATCCTGCATACGGCGAGACTCTCCAGCAGATGAGGGACCAGCTGCGCCGGCGGGTGCTGGCGATCCATGACCTGAGTTTCTACCCGGAAAGCTACATGGCCCGGCATGCCCTGGAGGATGGAGCCGCTTTCGGGGCGGCACACAAGCGCCAGATCGGTCGACTGGTGGAAACCGCGGACCTGGCACTACTTCCCTTCCAGCGAGCCCGCAAGAAACTCGCCCAGGCGCTGGTCTCGGCCGACCCCCATGTCCGCTACTGGGGACTGGTCGCCTGTAGTTGCTTCGGCCAGCAGGCCAGTTCCCTGGTGCCGGCGGCCAGGCCGCTGCTGGAGGACGGTGAACAGCTGGTTCGAGTCCGGGCGGCGGAATTCCTGGGAATCGTCGAAGCGGTGGATCCTGCCCCCACGCTGCTGGATGTGCTGGCCACGACCGAGGACGGGATCGAGGCCCTGCTGGCGATGAACACGCTCGTCTTTCTTCGTGACGGGCGATGGCACTACAAGTTCGACCTGGATCCCGACACCATCAAGGCGGTGATTCCCCTGGTGACCCGCCGGCTGGAATACCTGGGCCTGGTTCCTTCGCAGAAAAAGTAACGCGTGGTGGGAAAGAACGTGACTTCATGAAGAACCTGCTGATGCTCATGCTGATGGCGTGCCCCCTGGCGGCCCAGGAGCAGGCCACGCCTGCCACCGATGCGGCCGTCGCCTCGGTCCGGCAGCAGATGGATTACCTGGGAGGGTCTCGGCCGGGGCTCTCGCGAGACTACGTTGCGGCCGTGGCCACGATGAACCACGTGCAATCCGAGCTGAGTTCGCTCAGGTACGCGGTTCTCAGCACGGCAGGAAAGCCGCTTCCTGGGACGGTGGAAGAGTGTTTTCGACTGAAAGCTGGTATCTGTGGTAACCATATTGCCGCCTTCCTGGAAATGGCCAGGCGACTTGAGATCCGCGCGCGGCCGGTGGAATTTTATCTGCATGGCGAAACGCCCGGGGAGAATCATAATCATATCTGCGTGGAGGTGTTTTACCGGGAGAGGTGGCGGTTGCTGGATGTGACCTGGGGAACGGTCTTCCGCCGGCCGGGAGGGGCGGTCGACGAACTGGCGTCGATCGCGGAAATTCGCAAGGATCCCCGGAGTCGCAGGTGGGCCGTGACAAACCAGGCTGATCTCTGGTACCAGCATTGGAAAGCCAGCGGACTGGATCCGCTTGAGTACGTGGACTACCGGGAACTGGATGTCCTGCGTGGCCGGGCCGGTACCATTCGCCTGGCGGCCCGCTTGACCGATGCCGGGCAACAGTACCAGCCGGTGCACCAGCCTGGTTACCTGGGACGGAATGATGCGGGCAGGGATTTTGGGGCGATCACGCTGAGACTGCTCGGGGTCCATGCAGGCGCCAGGGAACTCCGTATCCAGGTGTCGGGTGTGGCCGGATCAGGAACGCTGGTGGTTGCGGACCAGTCAGGAGGAGAGGCCTCGGTATCCCTCGAGCAGTTGCAGGGGGGCAAGGAAACAGCCCTGGAGCTCACGGGACTGAAAGTGGGCGAGACGCTGGATGTCCACGTCAGGCCTGCGATGGCGGGTGGTGTGGGGTACGTGGTTTACAGCCAGTTCACCCTGGTTCCCCGTTAGCAGCTGGGATTTCCAGGTCCGGCCAGCGGTGGCCTGCAGGGTCAAGCAGCCGCGAGGGGGCGAAGTACTCGGACGGGTAATCGTCCGGCTCATCGCTTTGACCCAGGATGCGATTCACCAGGCAGCGAGCGGCGTTGAACGAGACCCCGCTTCCGGATCCGCACATGCCGGCGATGATGAAGCAGCCACTGTCATCGATCGATCCCACCACCGGGAACTCGTCCGGGGTGTACCCGACGGTGCCACTCCACTCGTTCGCCAGTTCCAGCTGGTAGGGGCCGAAGTGTTCCTTCATGGCCGCGGCGGCAAAGCGTGTGAGGAAACGGGAAGGGCGATTGCGGCCGGCCTGGTCATCTGGCAGGCGAGAGCCG
>CAYYZW010000174.1:0-12369 GCA_964476375.1 uncultured Pirellulaceae bacterium | reverse complement strand
CTATGCTTAATACCCGGCCACGGCATCTCTCCAGCCTGATAATCCTTACGACTGATACTCGGGTTAGGAACCGGGAGAGAATCGTTACGACACCGACAAGGGGAATGACCCGGGAGAGAAGGAGGATGATCGCGAGGAGGGAAATGGCGGCGAGAGCGGTGGCGACCTGGGAGAGAACGGATCTGGCAAGGAGAAATCCGACGAGGGGGGCCGGGGAGAAGACCAGGAAAGTGATCCTCATGACGGAGACGTTTTCCAGAAAGTCCTGGACCGACTGAAAGAGGAAGCCCGGAACGAGAAGGGCGAGGGGGATGGGTCCGACGATGGCAGTACAACGAAAAAGCCCGGTCAGAATAACGATTCGAATACCGACGGAGAAGGTTCCGGGGAAGGGACCGGCGATGACAGCCGCCAGCCAGCGGACTCAAGCCAGCCCGGTCCGACATCCGGGGACGGTGGAGGGACGGGTGAAAAGGTTGAGGGGGACGGGCAGACCACGAGTCCTGCTAAAAAGGGAAGTACTCCAACCGACCGGCAACAGAAACCGGGAGCGGGAGATGACGACGAGGGACGACCCGCTGACGGGGAAAAGCCAGCCACACCGGAGAAGGGAGCATCCTCGGGAAGCGACAAAACGGCAGAGGGGGAAGGTAGTGAGAAGGGCACCCCCAAACAGGGTGACAAGCCAAGCGGCGAGACCAGTGACAAGAAAAAGCCGGCGGAGGGGGAAAGCAGCGAGAAGACGAGCGACAGCACGCCGAGCTCGCAACCTGCCGATGGAAATGAAAAACCAACAGACGAACCCGGGAAAGGCGAGCCAAGTACCGAGTCTCCCAGTAAGGGTTCCCAGGGGGACAAGCCGGGTTCTCCGAAAGACGGTGAATCGGACGCCGAAAAAGGGAATGCTCCCTCGGGAGAAAAAAGTCCTGACGGTTCAGCAACCAACGGGAATGCCACGGGAAGCAGTAAATCCAATGCCAGCGGTAACAGCTCGCCAGGGGATTCCACCGGTAACCCATCGGGGATTGGAGATTCAGGGCAAAAGCAGAATGCCCGCGGTACGGGTCCTGACGAGTCCGAGGAGATTCCCAACGAGGTTGTGGGTTTACCCGACGAGATTCCAGAATCCGATGAAGCCCGGCTGGATTATGCGGACAAGGTGACCAAGATGGTCCTGGAACATCTCAAGGACCAGCAATTTGACCCTGATCCAGAACTCCTCAAGGAGACCGGTTTAACGGCAGAACAGTTACGTGAGATGGTCAAACGCTATGAACAACTGCGTCGCAAGGCAGAGGAAAGTGACGAAGGTCGTCGCGAGCTGGAAGAGACACTCAAGAGTCTCGGATTAGACCCTCGTCTCACCCGCCAGGCGGGCACGGTTCGTGGTAAAACAAGGCAGATCGAGGGAGTTTCCAACGCAGGGACGCGTAGCCAGCCACCACCCCGGTTTCTGGAGCAATTCAACGCGTTCAAGAAGGGAACGGCACGATCCGACGAATAGCCAGCCGGGATCCCCACTCCGGATCCCCTCTCTTGCAGGCAGTCGTCCCCGTCAGAATCCATGCTCCAGCGCATTCCCCGCTACCTGGTCAATTTTGAACCACACGACTGTATTCACCGTTTCACGGACGTGTTGATTATCGGCGGCGGCCTGGCCGGTCTGCGAGCCGCCAATGCTATTTCCACCAACCAGTCCGTGCTCGTGGTAACAAAGGATCGACTTCAACAGTCCAACAGCACCTATGCACAGGGCGGCATCGCGGGAGTTCTCGATCCCCAGGACCGCTTTGAGGATCATATCGGTGATACCCTGACGGCCGGAGGCAATCTCTGTGACAAGGAGATTGTTGAGATGGTCGTGCGTGAGGCCCCGGATCGGATCCAGGAACTGGTCGAACTGGGAACCCGCTTTGACCAACAGGCCGGCTCTTTTTCCCTTGGTCGGGAAGGGGGGCACAGCCACAAGCGAGTTGTTCATGCGCTGGGTGATGCCACTGGCAGGGAAGTCATGCGAGCGGTCATCGAGTGGACCCGGGGCCTGGATAATGTCGAGATCATGGAAAACACGTTTACCCTGGACCTGCTGACGTCCTCTGGAACCTGCCATGGTGCGATCATTGCAAGTGGTGCCGAGCGGACGATGATCTGGGCCAAGCAGACGATCCTCTGCACCGGTGGTGCTGGACAGATTTACCGGGAATCAACCAATCCAGCAGTCGCCACAGCCGACGGCCATGCCATTGCCTACCGGGCGGGTGCGGAACTCCGGGACATGGAGTTCATGCAGTTCCATCCCACCGTTCTTTATATTGCTGGAAGTAGCCGCAGCCTGATCACGGAGGCCGTACGCGGGGAAGGGGCTTTCCTGGTCAATGAGAACAACGTCCGGTTCATGCCCGACTATGACGAGCGAGCAGAACTGGCACCCCGCGATATTGTCTCCCAGGCGATTGTCGATCAGATGAGCCGTACACGCCATCCCTGCGTCTACCTGGACATGAGTCACCTTGATGCCGACTTCGTCCGGCGTCGTTTCCCGGGAATGGCCGCGGTGTGCGGAAAATTCGGGGTCGATATCACGTCAGACAAGGTTCCGGTCCGCCCGGGCGCCCACTACATGATTGGAGGTGTCTCGGTTGATTCTCGTGGCCATACCACCCTGCCAGGACTCTGGGCGGCAGGAGAGGTGACCTCCTCGGGACTGCACGGGGCCAATCGACTGGCCTCCAACAGCCTGCTGGAGGGCCTGGTCTACGGTGCCCATGCGGGCCAGGGAGCCTCCCTGGCTGCTGCGGAAATCCCGGACCGACTGGAGGCCTTGCCGATTGACAACCAGCCTCTCCCGGTGTCGACAGAACGCATGGACCTTGTGGATATTTGCAATGCTCTCAAGAGCTTGATGTGGCGATGCGTTGGAGTCCAACGTGAAGAGGCCCAGCTCAAGCGGGCCATCGCGTCCATTGACCGATGGCAGAATTATGTCCTTCCCTGTGAATTCATGGACCGGACAGGATGGGAATTACAGAACATGCTAACGGTATCGGCGATCGTTACCGCGGCAGCACTCCAGCGAGAAGAATCTCGTGGTGTACACCAGCGAATGGACTTCCCTGAACTTGATAATGAAAACTGGCAGTGTCATATTCCCCTGCTTCGTCCCGCTGCGTCCCCGGGGAACGACAACCAGACCGCCTAATCGTTAAAACAACTACCTGTACCTGGGCACTCCTGTTTGCATCGCCTCAGGCAGGTTGAATCAAGACTACCTGCCGCTTAGATTAAAAAGTAGCTGAGACTGGTCTGCGGAACTGGCCAGCATCGAAAAACGTAAAAAACGAGAGGTCAGCACCAGCACCGGATGGTGCGGTTTGTTGATGGATCGAAACCTGCACGAGGAAAACTGTTCGAACATATGTGCTGCCCGGGTCCCGTAAAGGACTCTCCCACCCGGTAGCTTATTTCAGAATAAAATGCATGGTATCCAGGTCGGTTGCAGTCACCATACAGGAGTCCGGGTAATCTGCTTTCCAGGCCAACCCTTTTCAGGAACCCCCATGAAAGAAAAACATGTCCTCTGATTCAAACAACTCTCCGACAATCGCTCGTGACCAGGGTGTCCCCATGATCGAGGCGGCCGGCCTGTCAAAGCACTATGGCAGGTTCAAGGCAACCGATAACGTCTCGTTCAAGATCTACCAGGGTGAGGTGGTTGCATTCCTCGGGCCCAACGGGGCGGGCAAGAGTACGACCATGAAATTGCTCACCGGTTACCTGGCCCCCACGGCGGGAACCGCACGGATTGCCGGTTACGACATGACCACGGACCGTATCGCCGGAGCCCAGTTGCTTGGGTACCTCCCCGAGAACGGCCCACTCTACCCGGACATGACACCCAGCTCCCTTTTGAAATTTTTTGGTGAAGCACGGGGCATGAACCGGGAGGAGATCGGTAAACGGATGGACGAGGTGATCAACCTCTGTGCCCTCACATCGGTCCTGCACAAGCCAATCGGGAAGCTCTCCCGTGGATACCGGCAGCGCGTCGGCATGGCCCAGGCCCTGCTCCATGAACCCCAGGTTCTGATCATGGACGAGCCCACCGCGGGACTCGATCCAAACCAGATCAACGGGGTCCGGGAGACGATGCAGCGGCTTGGGAAAAACCGCACGATCCTGCTCTCCACGCATATCCTGCAGGAGGTGGATGCGGTGGCCAACCGGGTCATCATGATCCATGAGGGTTCGCTGGTCTACGATGGCCCAACGAGCGAACTCTACCAGGGTGGTGAGTCCATGGACGGTGCCTTCGAGAGGCTCACCGGAAACGCGCAGGGCGAACTGGAGTCTTCTTCTGTCGAAAAATAACCAGCATAGAAAATGTGACCCCAACAAGAAGCAGAGAGAACCATGGAAACATCGAGTAACTACGTCCTCACTTTCCTGAGCCTGATCGTTCGTAACGTGCCCATCGCCCTGATACTGGGGGCGGCGGTGCTCCCGCTCTATTTCATGCGCCGTTCGGCATTTGCGGTCATCAAGCGTAATTTCAACGGCTACTTCAGCAACCCAACCGGTTACGTCTTCCTCTGTGTCTTCGTCCTGCTCACCTCGCTGGCAGCCTTCTGGCCTCATGGTTTCTTTAACGCGAACCTGGCCAACCTTGACCAGCTCAACGACTACCTCCCGCTGATCATGCTGGTCTACATCCCGGCGATCACGATGGGGGTCTGGTCCGAGGAGCGGCGCGACGGCACCGATGAACTATTACTGACACTTCCCGCCAAGGATTTTGACATCGTGATCGGCAAGTACCTGGCGGCAGCGTTAATTTTCACCGTCTCCCTGCTGTTCTCCGAGTTGTCCAATTTCACGGTACTGGCCTCCCTTGCCAGCGACACCAACGGTGTCCACCTGGATACCGGTTTACTGTCGGCAAATTACTTTGGTTACTGGATGATCGGGCTGGCGATGCTCTCGATCGGTATGATCGCATCCTTCCTGACCAATAACCCCACGATCGCTTTCGTCCTGGGACTGGCCCTGAACGCCCCCCTTGCGATGCTCGACCGGGTCGATGTCATCATCTCCAGCGTCCCGCTGGCCCAGGATATTGGTTCCTGGAGCATGGCAGCCCATTTTGATGACTTCCGGCGTGGCGTCCTGAGCCTCTCCTCCTTTAGTTATTTCGCCATGCTGATTGCTATCGGTATTTATGCCAGCATGGTATTGATCGGCCGCCGGCACTGGTCCGGTGGGGACCGGGAATGGACCATGTGGCTCCACTTTGGGGCCCGCATCGTCATGCTGGTGGCAATTGCCGCTGGAGGAACCATTATTTTCCAGAACCGTGACCTGGTTCGTGCCGACGTAACGGTTGGAAAGATCAGTTCGCTTTCCAAGCAATCTCGGGATTTGATCAAGAATCTCAAGCCCGATCAGGAAATCGTGATCCGGGCTTATATCGGTGCGGAAGTGCCAAAGGCCTACGTCCGCACGCGGCTGGAACTGATCTCCATGCTCAACGAGTTTGCCGCCAGTTCCCAGATGATCCAGCTGGAATTATTTGATCAGCTGGAACCATTTTCCGAGGAGATCGAGATTGCCGAGCAACGCTATGGCATTCGACCGCAGAATTACCAGCAGACGCGGGAAAAAGTAATCCTCGGAGTCGCATTCCAGAGCGGCTTGAAACAGGTGATCATCCCGTTCTTTGATTACGGGATCCCGGTCGAATATGAACTTGCCCGTTCGATCGCCACGATTGCCCAGGAAAAACGCCAGACCATCGGCGTGGTCAATACGGATGCCCGTATCGAGGGGGGCTTCACGTTCGTCGGCCAGCAGCCCCAGTCCATCCCGCGCAACCCTTTCTACAATGAACTGACCAAGCAGTACGACGTCGAGACCGTTCCCCTGAATGAAAAAGTCGATCCCGACCAGTACGACATGTTGCTGGTCGTTCAGCCTTCCTCGCTGGGCCCGGAGCAGCTCCCCTACCTGGTTGCGGCCATTGAGGAGGGGGTTCCGACAGCTATTTTCGAGGATCCGCTGCCCTGGTTCATGCGTCAGGCACCTGGCACGCGCGACCCCAAGATGGCACCCGGGGGAGGCATGCCTGGCATGGGTGGCCAGGCCCCCCAGCCGAAATGCAATATCGAGGATCTCTGGGAAGCACTCGAACTGGATATTCCCGAAGAACAGGGGGCCGCGGCAGCGAACCCGATGATGGCAATGCCCGGCATGGGAGGTTCCCAGCCGATGGTCGTCTGGCAGAACGACAATCCGTACCCCATCCTGCAGCTGATGAACATTCCCAAGTCCTGGGTCTTTGCCTCGACCAACGAACTGAACCAGGACAACGATATCAGTTCGGGCATCAAGGAGGTCTTCTTTCCCATGCCCGGCAGCCTGACGCACAAGTCCACCGGACGAATGAAATTCACCCCCCTGGTCGAGACCACCAAGAATGCCGGCCAGATGCGGGTCGACCAGTTCGTCCAGGCTTCGCGAACCGGAAACGAACAGGCCATCGATCTTGCCCAGGGTAAAATTCTCGGAGCACCCCAGACGATCGCAGCCCTGATTGAAAGCCGGGGGAAAGACAAAAGCGAGGACGAGGGAGAAGAGGAAACAGAGGAGGAGACGACGACATCGGAAAAGAAGCCCGTGCGGGTTGTCTATGTCAGTGATATTGATGTGCTCAGTCCGGTGGTCTTCGAGGTTCGAAAAAACCCGGAGGATTACCAGGTCGAGGACGTGACCTGGCAATTCGAAAATGTCACCTTCCTGCTGAACATTGTTGACTCACTCGCCGGTGAAAATCGCTTTATTGATATCCGCAAGCGCAAGCCTCGCCATAGCACCCTGGTTGCCGTGGCAAGTGAGACAGCGGCAGCAATCACGAGCGAGTACGAGAAGCGACAGGAGCTTCGTAATAAACAAAAAGAAAGTATTGACCAGTACAACGCGGACACGGAGGAAGAGGACAAGAAAATCACCACGGAGATCAGTGAACTGGAAGAGCAGCTGCTCGCGCTTCGGGATTCCACGAACCCCGAGGAGATTGATGTTTCCAAGATTCGTGACCTGTCGGTCGAGATCCAGCTGAAACAGCTCCGCCAACGGACTCGGCAGATCCAGCGGGCACGGTCCCTCTCCATCGTGCAGACAAAAAATGAAACTGAAACCGAAAAAGAAATTGACAAGCTCGAGCGGGTTCGGGACCAGAAAATTGGGCAGATCCACCGGGCTTACAAGCTCAAGGGAGTCCTCTACCCACCGATCCCGCCACTGCTGATCGGCCTTTTCGTGTTTTTCGTGCGGCGCAGCCGGGAACGTGAGGGAGTCGCCGTTACTCGACTGCGTTAAACCATCGGATCACCAGGAAACAAGAGTCTAGAAGGGTTTATTTGGATATGAACGAGTGGACAAAAACAGGTGTCTTTGGGGGCCTTGCCCTGGTTGTTGTGGTCGTCGCAGTCATCTCAAAACCCCGTATTGAGAATGTGGCGCTGCATGAGATGGAAGGCAAGCTGCTGTTTGCGGACAAGTTGGACGAGGAAAACCGGGACACCGCCGCCCGCCTGGAAATCGTCACGTTTGATGAAGATTTTGGCGAACTGCGACGGTTTGCCGTGGGCAAGCACAAGGAGACGGGGCAGTGGAGTATTGATCCGGACCAATATCCTGCCGATAACCAGGAGCAACTCGTGGAAGCCCTTACCGCTCTCACCGGACTCAAGGTGATCGGTGTTCACAGCGAAGTGCAGCAAGACCAGGAAGCGTGCCAGGTCGTGGAACCGGACATTGATGAACTCTCGACCGTTTCATCGGGCGTGGGAACCCTGGTCACGGTGCGTGACAAGACCAACAGTGAGATGGTCAGCCTGGTGATCGGCAAGAAAGTCTCCGAGGAGGGGAATCAGCGTTACGTCCGGCTTCCCGATAACAACGTGATTTATGTCGTGGACGTCGATACGGGCCCACTGTCGACGGATTTCAAGGACTGGATTGAAACCGACCTGCTTGATCTCGCCTCCCTGGATATCCGCTCTGTTTTGCTCAAGGATTATGCCCTGATTCCCACGTCCCAGGGACGACTCCAGATGCAAATGAAGTCGGATATCCACCTCGGTTGGAATACCGAAGAGAGTGCCTGGGCGCTGGACAACATGGTCCAGTACAAGGAAAACGAGCCAACGGAAACGGCCCTGCTTGACGACGAGGAACTCAACAGCCAGACGCTGAACGATCTCAAATTTGCTCTCGATGAGCTGGAAATAGAAAGCGTAAAAAAGAAGCCGGAAGGACTCGGGGCAGACCTGGGGGTGGACAGCTCCCTGGCAAACAACCCCGAGGGGCTGCGTTCTCTCCAGGAACTTGGTTTCTTCCCGGTACAGAACCAGCAGGGTGACGGTATCGAGCTGCTCTCGGCCAACGGGGAAATGCATGTCTCACTACAAACCGGTGTCCAGTACGTGATCCGTTTTGGTGAAATCGTCGCCGATATTTCTGCGGAAGCGGAGGATATCCAGAGGTACATGGTCGTCACGGCCATGCTGGACGAATCGATGCTCGTGCCTCCCACGCTGGAACCAGAAACCCCGGCAGAACCGGAAGCCGAACCAGCGGCAGATCCGGATCCGGCCACCGAGGACAAGGACGAAGCAGCAGATCCGGCTGCCGATGACGCCGGGGCCTGCCAGGATACCCCGCCCCAGCCGGATGCAGGGGATGACAAGCCGGAGGCAGAAGAGCAGCCGGCCGAGCCCGCCGCTGACGAACAGAAGGATCCCCGCCAGTTGGAATTTGAAAGGAAGATGAACGAGTACCAGGAGAAGCGGAAGGATGCGATCAAGCGTGTCCAGGTACTCAACGAGCGTTTTGCCGACTGGTACTACCAGATCAGTGAAGAGACCTACAACAAGATTCACCTCGGGGTCAATGACATCATCCAGTCCAAGAAAGATGCGGAGGGCGGTCTCGATGAATTCCGTGACCTGGAAAACAACGGCCTCGACCTGCCGCTGCCACCCGGGCTGCCAGGCGGAAGTGTTCCTCCGCCACCACCGCCGATGTAACTAGACTTCCTCGCCAAGCACACGGAGCAGCGTGAACTCGTAAATTCCCGTGTTATGCCCGTCTGTAAAGGCAATTCCGTAGGCATAGTTCCCGATCGGTTGCATCCCGGTAAGGCGTAATGGCTGAACCTGCTCGGGACGGATCACCGGCAGCATACCGGGCGCGGGTGGAGGTGCATTTCGCTTGTCCCGGCAGGTCGCACAGGGACAGGCATCGCGCAGGTCACGAACCGAGTAGCGCCGCAGCTGGCCGTCACTCCAGTGGATCTCCAGCGTCTCCTGATCTGGCTGGACAAGTTCTGCGGGGTAATGAGTCACGTTTTTTTCCTGCCTATGATCGCCTACCAGGTTTCACTCCTAGCCGGCAATGCCGGCCAACTGCGCAAGCAGTCGATCCATTTCTTCCGGCGTATTATAGTGCACCATGCCAAGCCGAAGCATCCCTTCCGGCTCCAGCCCCAGGGACTCGGTCAGCAACAGGGCATAGTAATTTCCCTGCCAGGCAAAGATACCCGCCTCGGCCAGGCGGCGAGCAAGTTCGCTGGTCGGTATCTCCGGGTGGGTAATCGACACGGTCGGGACTCGCTCGTCCAGTCGGTCCAGGTCAGTAATACCATGGACCTTGTAGCACCCTATCTCCGCCAGGCCCGACAGTAATTGTCGTGTCAGCTGCTTCTCATACGGAACAATGACTTCAAAAGCTGCCCGCAGCGCAGCGCGTCGATCCAGCGACGCCTCCGCAGTCGCTTTCCGCCCTATCTCCGCCATGTAATCCACCGCCGCCAGGGAGCCGGCAATCCCCTCGTGGCTCTGGGTGCCGGTCATCCACTTGTCCGGCAGCGCATTCGATGCCGGCCGAACCTTGTAGGCATCCAGGGTCTCCAGCAGTGGCCGTCGGCCCCAAAGCACACCAATATGAGGGCCAAAAAACTTGTAACAAGAGCAGGCGAGGAAGTCACAGTCGTAAACTGGTATATCGAGCAGCTCGTGAGGGGCATAGTGGACGGCATCCACAAAGACCAGGGCACCTGCATCGTGGGCCCAGCTGCAAATTTCTGCCACCGGGTTGATAGAACCGGAACCGTTCGATGCACAGCCGATCGCGACCAGACGCGTTCGATCCGAGAGTTTCGACTTCAGGTCTTCCAGGTCCAGCGTGCAATCCTCGGGGTGGATATCCACGTGGTGGACGGTCGCTCCCGCATCCCTCGCTGCCAGCACCCAGGGAGCAACATTTGCATCGTGGTCCAGCCGCGTCACGATCACCTCGTCCCCCTCCTGCCAGGTCTGCCCCAGGGCCCGTGAAAGCGAGAAGGTGAGCGATGTCATGTTGGGACCAAAGGCGATTTCATCGGCGTCCTCCACTCCCAGCAGGTCGGCAAGTGCCTGATGGGCCTCGGAGAGCATCTCGTCACTTTCCACGCTGGTAAGAAACAGTCCACCATGGTTTGCGTTTCGATTGCCCAGGTAATCCCCGATCGCATCGATCACACAACGGGGGACCTGGGTGCCTGCCGGACCGTCAAGGTAGACCACCCTCTGGTCGTCAAGCTGGCGCTGAAGAGCCGGGAACTGGTCACGGCAATACTGGCTGAAGAGATCTTTCATTTCTGGACCGTACCTAACATGCTGGGTTCTCACGCTGGTCAACAAACCGCTTTCCCTTGGCATCAAAACGAGGGAGTGAACCGGCCTGCACGGCAGTCACCGCCACCCTCAATCCCAGTTGCGTTTCCAGCTCGTCGGCTATCCGCCCGGGCTGGTCAAGTGAATCCTCCACCTCGATCGAGAGCTGGTCCATTTCCCCTTCCCGCGTGGCACGCAGACGATATTCCACGACCTCCGGAAAGCCCCGCAGGATTTCTTCCACACTGCCAGGAAAGATATTCACCCCACGAACGATCAGCATGTCATCCGCCCGCCCGATGACACCCCCTTCCAGGTAAACGAAGTTGTTCGCCGGGGTAGGATTCCAGGAAGGTCGGACGCGATCCCCCGTCTGGTAGCGAATCAGTGGACACCCGCGACGCCCCAGGGTGGTCAGAACCAGGTCACTCAGCTCTCCCTCTCCCGCCGGCTGGCCGGTCTTCACGCTGGTAAACTCGGCAATAAACTCGCTCTCCACCACGTGCAGCCCCCTCCCCTCCGGATCGGCATAGCCCCAGGGTCCCACCTCGGTGGCACCGGCGTGGTCGATCACCCGTGCACCCCAGGCGGTCTCGATGCGTTCACGAACGGCGGGCAGGCTGCCTCCATGTTCCCCGGCCACAACAACCCGGCTGACACTCGATGCCGCCAGGTCGATCTCCTGCTGCCGGGCAACTTCTGCCAGCCTCAGGGCATAGGTTGGCGTGCAGAAAACGATCGTGGCATCTGCCTGCTGGAGCAGTTCAAGCCGCGCCTCGCTGCTCATTCCGCCCGCCGGGAGAGATGTCGCTCCGCGCTGGAGAACAGCATCATGGGCGCTCCAGAACCCGATAAAGGGACCAAAGGAAAATGCCATCAGGGCCCTGTCGGCCGGGCTGACATCGGCGGCATCCAGGACAAACTGCCAGGTATCAAGCCACCACTGCCAGTCCTGTTCCGTATCAAGAACAATCATCGGTCGGCCACGCGTCCCCGATGTGCGGTGCATCCTCGCGTACTGATCGGGGGGAAACGTGTGATTTGCAGCACAATCCGAATCCGGGTTCCCATCGACCAGTTCCTGCTTGGTGGTCAGCGGCAGCGAGGAGAGCTGGTCAAGCGACGCAAGCGGCAGGGAGATCCCCGAAAGCTTCCCGGCGTAAAACCGGTTGTGCGGAAGAACTTCACCGAGCAGCTGGTTCAGCCGTGAAAGTTGCCAGGTCTGCAACTCCTCACGGCTCATCTGCTCCAGTTCCCGCCGTCGTGCTGATTGCTCATTCACCATGTTGGAATGATACACTCCCCGCCGTCAGCCCCATAGCAACCTTTACTCGCCACTGGCGGGGATCTGCCCGGCCAACTCCTCTTGCGGATCCGGCTCAAAATCCTTGCCCCGGCCCACGGCCACCTTCAATAGCAGGATTCCCACTCCCATCAGGATTGCCCCCAGGTAAAGCGGGCCGACAACAATTGCATGGTAAAGCGGCAGGCCGACCAGGGGACCAACAATCCGCGATAGTGACTGGACGCTATCGGTCACTCCCATCACCGTCCCCTGCTGGGCTGGATCGGTACGCCGTGAAATCAGCGAGTTAATGGCAGGCCGCATACAGGAGAAACCGCAGACACCCACCGCCAGGCCAATAAATAGAACGACCTG
>CAYYZW010000173.1:0-20084 GCA_964476375.1 uncultured Pirellulaceae bacterium | reverse complement strand
TCATAATTTGTCTGATTAAAATTCTGAGGCTGCATCGACAAGGTGTGAAGATAGTATGCTTCGACGTCAAATTGCTGGCCTGCAACGGACACCTGCAGGCCGTCAAATGCTCGGCGGGTATTGGCCCATTCCCCCATGCCGGCATAACGCGTCGACCCGATATCAAGGGACCGTCTCCCTATCTTTGCTTTGAGCCGATCATTGATTGTTATGTCAGCGTAGGCTTGATGAAGATCCAGGCGATCCACTTCATTACCACGCGGCGGGAAATTCTCCAGAGTGCTTCCGGCGTCGAGAAGTTCAGCGTACAGGTTCAGACGATCATTCACTGTCGCATCCATCCAAAATCGGGTGCGGTACAGCAGGAAGTTGTCATCGGTGCCGGTGAGCCCAAGACCATTGCTTAAAGTTGGCGAGGGACGGTGATTATTTTCATGATGGTACCGCAGGCGGAATTGACCGCCGAAGTCAAAGTCGCGTATCGGTGCATCGCGATCGCGGAGACCATCTGGCAGGGAAATCGTGTCCAGAGATGCCAGCGTGCCAGAGTCGCTGGAAACAATCTCCCCCGGTTGGGTGGCACGTTCCTGTGCCACACAAGGAAGCGACGTGCTGATTGCTAGTATCAACACGTTCATCAATAGTTTTGGGCAACTGCTCATAGATCAACATTTTTCCTTGTCGCTAAATATCGGTTATACGTGCGTAAAAGTTCATTCCGACCGGACTGGTTTACAAAGAAGAAGCTTTGTTCCGCTGAGACCTCCGGCTGTTTGCCCGTGGCCAGGCATTCGGCTACGGGCGAGGCGCCCTGCTGCCAAGAGTAGCCCTCGTCATACAGGCCGGTTCCAGGACGCGGCTTGTCGGCCGCATGACGCACGATCTTGTTGCCTTGGGTACGAACAGCTGAGTATTATTAGTTCCTGTGACATGGATGAATTGTCACGTATCCGTCCCGAAGAGGACCTTGCCGGGGAAACCGAGTAGCCCGGCATATGATATTGCCTGCACCCAAAACGGCTACAATCGGTGAGCATCAATTCCCTCTCCAGGATCACCAGGGGTCTGCCATGAAACGACTGCTTGTTTGCCTGCTGCTTTTAATTTCCGTTCGTGGGAATGCCACTGCGAAGCCCAGGGTGGATTACGACCGCGACATTCGTCCGATATTCAGTGAAACCTGTTTTGCGTGTCACGGTCCAGATGAAAAGACAAGGCAGGCCGAGTTTCGTACGGATATTGCGAATGACCATTTTCGAGGACTCTTGAATCCCGCTAGCCCGGGCAATAGTGAATTGCTGCAACGCCTCACCACCAGTGATGAGGAATTGAAGATGCCCCCGGTGGATTCCAAAAAACAACTAACTGGCGCACAAATTGAGTTGATTCAACAGTGGATTAAAGAAGGCGCCGTTATTGAGGGGCACTGGGCATGGAGTGCTCCTCTGAAGCCTGGGTTGCCACGAATTCAAAACAAACGCTGGGCCCGAAACGCGATCGATTTCTTTATCAAGGATCAAATGGACGAACGAAAGATGCGTCCATCATCGCAGGCTGGAAAACTTACACTGATCCGTCGTGTCTCGCTGGATGTTCGCGGACTGCCACCGTCGCTGGACGAGATTCAGCGATTTCTCGAAGACTCGTCGGAAAACGCCTACGAAACCATGGTGGATCGCATGCTGGAGTCGAAGCACTACGGCGAGCGCATGGCCCAGGATTGGTTAGACCTGTCCCGTTACGGTGACACCAATGGTTACCACGCTGATAGTCATCGGGACATGTGGCTGTATCGCGACTATGTCATTAACGCGTTCAACAACAATAAACCCTATGACAGATTCATTGTTGAGAATATGGCTGGAGATTTACTCTCCGAGGTAACCCAGGAATCCAGGATTGCTTCCGGGTTCAATCGCAACGTGACCTTTAATGAAGAGGGGGGAGCGGACCCAGATGAATTCTACGTTGCCTATGCAATAGATCGAGCGAACACCACCGGCCAGGTATTCCTGGGACTGACCGTGGGGTGTGCCCAATGTCATGATCACAAGTACGACCCGATAAGCCAGAAAGAGTACTACCAGCTGTATGCATTCTTCAACAGCGTCGAGGATGAAATCGGAGCAGGTGGAGCGACCGGTTATCACAACAAACCTTTGCCTCCATTACTTGAAGTGGAAACGGACGAATACAAAGCCCAAATGGCAAGCCTGTCCGAACAAGTGGAGAAATTGCAAATTGAGTTTGATGACCTGGCGAAGACACTGAAGTCCGACCAGGGTCGAGTCGAAAAAGCTTTTTCAGCGTGGGTCGCTGAATTCCAGAATGGTACGCCAAAGGTGGATTCATTCGCCGAGGAGTTACAGCTTTGGCTGGCTGCCGACGACATCAACGGGGATGGAATTGTTGATGCGGAACAGGAATTCTCACCTGAAGGCGAGATTGCTGTCTGGAAAGACCGGTCGGTCCATGGTCGTGAGGCGGCAGTAACAGGGTCTCCGATGTTCGCCGCTGAAGGTGTCAATGGCTCACCAGCGGTCCACCTTAACGGTACAACCGACTTTTTGAGAACGGCGGACGGCGGTGAAAACCTGCATGACGATTACACGATTGTGAGTGTGATTTCTTATGACAATTTAACTGACAATCAAATGCCGATCATGTGGGGAGCGGAAACGCAAGGCAAGCGTCGGGCCATGTGGAAGGTTGCCTCTTCAGAATTCCTCAGCTTTAACGGGTACGGCGCTGATGTGGTTGGAAACAAACCCATTGAATTGAACAAGCCACATATCGGTGTCATTTCACAGGACCACGATAAACGTATCCGCATCTATATGAATGGTGAGGCTGGAGGAGAAGGTACGCCCGGCATCATCTCAATTCATGATCTCGACCCAAATCCAATTACGATCGGGGCGAACAACGCAGGGAACGAGAAAACCTATGGTTATTTTGCAGAAGTGATGATTTTTGACCGGGTCTTAAGCACCACCGAACGCATTCGCATCACACGATACTTATCTGGCAAATACGGAATTGATTCGACCAGTGCAGCCTATCCCGATGACCTTGCGGCGATCGGTGAAAAACAGCGAGCCGAATGGACTGAAGAAGAGTCGCAGAAAGTATTCGATTATTTCCTGGACAACGAATACCTCGTTGCGAATGCGGACATCAGGACACTCCAGGACCAGCTCTCAGCCGCGGAGGGTAAATCCAATGCTCTCAAGAACGAACTTCCAACAACCATGGTGATGGTTCAAAAAGCAGAGCCCAATCCCGCCTATATATTAATGCGAGGCGACTTCCAGGTTCCGGGGGAACAGGTCCAACCTGATGTTCCGTCCATTTTCCCAGGGTTGCCTGATGATTATCCGCGGAATCGGTTGGGGCTTGCGTACTGGCTTACGAACCCCAGGCATCCACTGACATCTCGAGTGGTCGTGAATCGGTTATGGAAACAGTTGTTTGGTACCGGGATCGTAAAAACACTCGGGGACCTGGGCACCCAGGGCGAACGTCCAAGTCACCCGGCACTCCTGGATTGGCTTGCCGTTGAATTCATCGAGTCTGGTTGGAACGTGAAAGATCTGCAGAGACTGATGCTTGCGTCAGCAACCTACCAGCAGGACTCCCAGCAGACCGGACTGTACGACGACATCGATCCGGATAATCGTTTGCTTTCACGAGCTTCCAGGTTTCGTTTGTCCGCTGAAGAGATTCGAGACAATGCACTGGCGATCAGCGGACTGCTGACCAAAAAAATCGGTGGGCCGAGTGTGCGGCCTTATCAACCCAGTGACTATTACTCGGACAAGGTTGGCCGTGGATGGGATCAAAGCCGGGGCGACGATCTTTACCGCCGCGGTGTCTATACCTACTGGCGGCGAACGACCGTCTACCCGGCCTTTCAGATTTTCGATGCACCAAGTCGTGAGTTCTGCACGGTGAATCGGCCTCGAACGAATACACCACTGCAGGCATTGGTGCTGATGAATGATCCAACCTATGTGGAAGCTGCACGAGTATTCGCGCAGCGGATTTTGACAGAAGGTGGAAGCTCTCCACGTGAGCGATTAATTTTTGCCTTCCAGGCAGCCGTTTCACGATCTCCGAATGCCCAGGAGCTGGACGTCTTACAACGGCTTTACCAGCAGCAACTAAGCATCTACCAGGACGATACCGAGGCAGCGATGAAAATTGTGATGGTCGGAGAATCCCCTGTACCGGAGGGATTGGATCCGACTCAACACGCTGCCTGGACGGCTTTGGCTACCATCGTTCTGAACCTGGATGAAACGGTAACGAGGGAGTAAGAAGGATGCACTCGACAACTCCAGAGCAGACTCGCAGGAACTTCCTTGGCAGAACGTCCATGGGATTGGGTGCGTTGGCTGCCGCCTCGATTTCCCAGGACAGTGACCTGCTGGCGCGTCACCGGAAGACAGGACCCGGGATGGGCCTGCATCATCCTGCGAAAGCCAAGCGTGTTATTTATCTGCACATGTCTGGAGGTCCCTCCCACCTGGATACCTTTGACAACAAGCCACAAATGCAAGCGCACCATGGTGAGCCACTGCCTCCGTCAGTGATTGGCAAGCAACGACTTACGACGATGACTCGTGAACAGGATAAATTGTTGGTGGCCGCAACCCAGCAGGAATGGGGTCGATACGGTGAGAGCGGGATGGAGATGAATACCGCTTTCAAAGAGATCTCGACCATTGCTGACGAGATGTGCTTGATCAAAAGTGTTCACTCCAAGCCAATCAATCACGATCCCGCCGTCACGTTTCTACAGACCGGCAGCCCCCTGTCAGGACGTCCCTGCCTGGGGTCCTGGCTGAGTTATGGTTTGGGAAGCGAGAACAGGGACCTTCCTGAATTTGTCGTCCTGCTTTCAAACGGTGGACAGCCTGTTCCATCCAGGTACTGGCACAATGGCTTTTTACCAAGCCGTCACCAGGGCGTGCAATTTCAGTCCAAAGGAGATCCTGTTCTTTACCTTTCCAATCCAGAGGGGATTGATGACAAGAACCGCAAGAATCTGGTCACCGGTATTAATGAACTCAACCAGCTCAAGCGGAAGCAGATTGGTGACCCCGAGATTGAAGCCCGCATCAATGCTTATGAACTGGCTTACCGCATGCAATCATCTGTACCGGAACTGATGGACATTCGTCGGGAATCCAAGGAGACACTGGAAGCCTATGGAGCCAGTCCCGGGAACTCCGGTTTTGCTAACAACTGCTTGTTAGCGAGACGTTTGGCGGAAGCCGGCGTGCGTTTTATTCAGCTCTATGACCGTGGCTGGGATCACCATTCCGATGTGACCTCAAACATCAAGAACAAGATTAACCAGGTGGACAAATCCTGTGCTGCGTTGATCAGGGATTTGAAACAACGTGGTTTGCTCGATGACACGCTTGTGATATGGGGTGGTGAATTTGGGCGTACCAGTTACGGTCAGGATCGAGGGGAGACTTATGGGCGTGATCATCATCCAAACTGCTTCAGCTTGTGGATGGCCGGTGGAGGCACTAAAGGAGGTGCGACGATCGGGGAGACAGATGACTTTGGGTACAACGTAGCCAAGGATAAAGTCGAAATTCATGATCTTCATGCCACGATGCTTCACTTACTGGGAATTGATCACGAACGCCTGATTTACAAATTCAAAGGACGCGATTTCCGTCTTACCGATGTCGCAGGCAATGTCGTGCAGGCTGCACTCGCTTAGTAAGCGGCACACCATTGGCGTTTGCTAAAAGGACCGGTATTAATCAGGGGGCTCTCAGTGTCTTCCTCCCTGGCGGTGATTTTTCAATAGAACAGAAACTCCGCCAGGGACGCGGCCTGATCCATCGAGCAGCCATGAAATCAAGCTTATCATTACTTGTCTTATCAACAGCCTGCCTGCTCACATCAAGACAATCCCCACCACCCAAATGAACCTGTATTCCTTCACAAGATGGCTTGGACTGTTCCTGGCCCTGCTTACCTCCCAGGCAGCGGGGCAAGTCATGCCATCGGACTATATCGATGTCCCGAACTGGCCATCGTTACCGACCGATTTCGAAATAGGGCAAGTCACCGGGGTCGCGGTTGGAACCGAGCAGCGTGTTTATGTATTTCACCGATCGGACCGAACGTGGACGAAGACATTTCCTACAGAGCCCATCAGGGGACATACGATAGCGGTCTTCGACGCCACATCCGGCAAGCTAATATCAACCCTTGGGAGCCAGACGTTCATCATGCCGCATGGCCTCTCCGTCGACAAAGAGGGCAATCTTTGGCTCACGGATGTCGGATCCCACCAGGTTTTTAAGATCGAACCGCGATCAGGAAAGGTGCTCTTGACGCTGGGAACGGCCGGCGTTGCCGGCAGTGATTCTTCTCACTTCGCCCGCCCAACCGATGTCAGTTTCTCCAAGGATGGTACTGTCTTCGTGTCGGACGGCTACATCAACACACGAATCGTTCGGTACTCGGCTGGTGGCACGTACCTGGGTGAATGGGGAACGGCTGGCAGCCAGCCTGGTGAATTTGACCTTCCTCACGGAATCAGCGTCTCCGGAAAGCGTATTTACGTTTGTGACCGCAGCAATCTTCGCGTCCAGGTGTTTAATCTCAAAGGACGCTACCTTGATCAATGGCAGGGCTCCAGGATCGGCCGGCCATTCGGCATTGCAACGGACCATCGGAGTCGCGTCTTTGTCATTGACGGTGGAGATCAGCCAGACCATACCCGGTCACGTGTCGTGATCCTCAATCCCCATGGAAAGTTATCCGCCACATTCAATGCGGCCAAGGCGGGAGACTCGGCAAATCTTGGCCATGACATCGCGATCGACCTGGAAGGGGCAGTTTATGTGGCGGACGCCTGGGCGAATTGCATTCGCAAATTCATTCCTGTCGAAAACTAAGCACACTTCTTTAGCCCTGCTGTTTACGAAGTCGAGTTATTGCTTCAAGCATTTCCAGTAGTTCCACGTGCGCCCGCTCGGCCCAGCTGTCGTCATGTCGCAGTTCTTTCAGGCGGGAGAGATAATCGTTGAGCTTTTTCTCCGCCGTCTGGACATCGGGATGTTCCGACAGGCCCTCTTTCCTGGCGGCCTTCACCGCGCTACGCAGCATCCAGCAGAGCTGGTAATCCTCGATTCCCGCCCTGTATGCTTCCAGCCGCTTGCTGGAAATTATTTTTCCCTCGGCATTATCGTAAACGACCCCGTAGCTTGGCGTCCCCGCATAATCATCCCAGGGATCGGCGTCGTCGGTGTAACACCAGAAGGCGTTCCCGCTTGCACCCACCTGAAAGGCCTGCCAGAGCTTGTGCCGGTAATGGGCTGTCGGTGATTTCGACTTGTCACTTGAAGAATCGTAATGCCAGTATTTCTTTCCTTTCCAGAAATCCCAGTGGACCTTCTCGCTCGCCGGGCACCACAAATCTGCCAGGTCAGGATATCGCGAGATGCTCTCTTCGGTGTTATCACCTGTAATGTCGATCCAGACCTGGGCTTTCGGATCCACCTCTCTCAGTGCCCGCGTGGAGGGGGCAACGACTTCCGCAATGCGTTCCTGGCTCGGCTCGTCCACCCACAAGAAATTGAACTCGTCATAGCCTAGTCCCTTCTTTTTCATGTGGGCGATCACCTCCCTGAGCCACTGCTGGAAAATCTTTTTCCGTCTTGGTTCCCCTTCCCTGGGGTACATCTTGCGATAATCCCATTCAAAGCCAAGAAACATGGTCCAGCGTTTCGCTTCTGGAATCGTGGCCATGTAGTCGTCGAGCATGGAAAAATCCATCGGCCCGATGGAATCCCCGTTCGCGTTCACCCGCGGGTGGGGCAGGTAGGAAGAAACAATAACGTGATTGTTGATGTAGTGTTCATGCATATTGCGGGCCGTGCCTTCAGGATCCGATCTCGGCACCGGCCAGTGCATGTACCCAAAAGCGTTGATGTCCAGGGCTGTCTCTTTCGGGAAGCCAATCTCTGAAACGTCAAATTGTACCGGGCTGCTCACCTCGTTCCCGGATCCTTCCAGTGTGAACGTGCCACGATATTGTCCTGCCGCCATTTTACGAGTATCTATTGTCAGCCAGATTTGAGACGTCATACCGGGGGTCAGTGTGATCGTCCCGGCAATGGGCATCAACGCGTCTGCCCGGGTTCGAAACCCAAAGGCCTCCACGAAAATGACCTGCTGCAGCGCCACCGATCCCTCTGGAATCCCGGATACAGTGACGTTTAACTGCATGCTCTCGGTACCGGCGTTGATGACATTAAATGCAAGCTCCGCCCACTCCCCCTTCATCGTCTTGAGCCGTTCCAGGGGAGGAGGGCTCTCCTGATGCGGAAACGGCACATGATGTTTCCATGGATTGGCCGGTGATATCGATAGCGGTGGCACGCCTGTTTTTTGAAGAAGCTCACCGATCACCTGGCAGACCTGGTAATCCAGTGACGTGAATGGCACACCCCTGCGGAAGTCCACCTTTTCCGAGGTGGTTCGTCGATTCAATTCCTCCCGAAGGACCACCAGCTTTTCCCTCGCTGCCCGTGCGGCGAGGGAATGATCGGCCTCCTCCCTGGTGACCCGATTCAAGGCCTCGCCCAGCAGCACCAGGGATGAATTGAACTGTCGCAGCAACGGCAGTCGCTTGCGGGCAAAGTCCAAAGTTCCATCCCTGGTCATGCCCTGGCTGGACACGGGTGATTCCGATTCCTTGCCAAATATCTCCACCTCCCTGCAGAAGACGTAGAAGCCTCCCCGCACCATCACGAGGCGGACAAATCGGCCACTCGCCCTGATGCCGGAAAGCTTGTATGTGTGCACCACGTACGTACTCTGGTCGACCGCCTCGTTGATCAGTTCGCCGGCATACCGGTAGGACTTCCCGTCATCGCTGGTGAATACCATCACGGAGAGTGGAAATGTCCCCTGCGTTCGGGCATCCGCCGCGGTCTGAAAGGTGACCCTGGAAAGATCGAACTTCGCTTCCAGGTCCATATCGATGGTTTTCAACTGTTCCCCGATCGCCCATCCCACCGCACCCTTTTGTGTCCACAACGATGTCCCTTTCGGGTCATGGAAGAGGCCGTCGGTCAAATCGGTCGCATCCCCCTCGTCCGTGCAGTACGGGTAATTCGGGGCATGGCTGAACGTGTAGGATTTATTCAGGGCAACATTCGTCTCTGCGCGAACGGTGACCGGCAGAACGAGGACAAGCACGGTCAGAAAAAGATATCGCATGGAAACGTCGACTCCCCAGAAGGAATATTCAAAGAACGGTGCGTCCCCTACCGCGATTTTACCCTACCGGGGAGAAACATGTTTTTCCCGGTCGATGGAATGAGATATTATCAAACACCTGAAACGTGTCGGCCGGCATCCAATGGTCCACCGTCGCGCTCGATCATGAATCGGTCACCCTTCTTTTCTTCCACCCAGGCGGACAACCATGGCCAAGATTATCTCCACCGCGCCCGTCTTCCCAATCTGTCACGAGATGCTGGCCGACTACGGGGCCGTAGAAATCTGCCCTGACATGAGCCTGGCCACCCTCCAGGCCATGGTTGCCGATGCCGACGTTCTGATTGTCCGCGGGGAAGCACAGATCACCGAACCGGTCATCGACGCGGCATCGAACCTGAAAGTCGTCGCCCGGACCGGCGTTGGTTTCAACAACGTCGATGTCGATGCATTGACTCGACGGCGGATCCCGCTGGTGTTTACTCCCGGCGCAAATTCCCGTGCTGTAGCCGAAGCATCCATGGCCGCCATGCTGGCCATGGTCAAGCATCTTCCAACCTGGAACCAGCGGATGCAAGCGGGAGACTGGAACAGTCGATTTGAAATAGACAACGATGACCTGGATGGCGGGACTCTCGGCATTGTTGGCCTGGGGAATATTGGTCAGACGCTGGCACGCATGGCGGCGGGCTTCAACATGACCGTGCAGGCGTACGATCCGTACCTGCCCGAGGAGGTGGCAGCCGGTGTTCATGCGACGCTCATTTCGCTGGACGAATTACTCCAGACGTCCAAGTTCATCAATATTCACGCCACCATGAACGAGGAGACCAGGGGCCTGATCCATGCCGGTAACATGAAACTCATCCAGCCCGGCAGTTACCTGGTCAACCTGGCACGGGGCGAATTGATCGACAGCCTCGACAGCGTCCAGGATGCACTGGACGATGGCAGGCTGCGGGCCGCACTACTGGATGTCTTCACACCGGAACCACCTGACTTTTCCCACCCCATCTTTTCCCATCCCCGCTGCCTGACCGCGCCCCATTCGCTTGGCCTCTCCAAGCAAGCGATGACAAACGTCTTCCAGATGACCTGTGACGGGATCAAGGCGATCCTTGACAACCAGCCATGGGACAAGGTCGCCAATCCGGAAATATGGCAATAAACTGGTCACCCAATCACCCCAGACACCCCAGCCGCCCACGCCTGCCGGCACGGCCTGCCCAGTTCGGATTTTCGGAAAATTCGGCGCATTTCGCCAAATCCTGGCGGCGTCAAAGTCGATGCTATGGCTAACAGCCACGAGAAAACAACGCCCACAGCTCCATTCGAGCCGGCGCCGTAGTAGACCCAAAGGATAATTGCGCCTTGAGAACGCAACGCTTTCAGATAATTCTTCACAGTATATTTGTTTTCCTTTCTCCGCTCCCGGTACTCTGCCAGGATGCAGCCCCCGCGCCAGACCTCCAGACCCAGCTGAATCAACAGGCGCAACAGATCGCCGAGCTGAGAGAACTGCTCGACGGAAAAGTGGATAACGGAACGTCGAAAAATGACGTCAAACTATCCGGTCGTATTCATGCAGATTACTGGGGCTTTCCGAATCATGACAGCGTGATTGAGGGTCTCGAGGGGGGCGATCCCCAGGATCGTATTGGGTTCCGCCGGATTCGATTCGGGGTGGCCGGTAATATCGCTCCCAACATGAACTACAAGGTCGAAATGGAGTTCGCCGGGGGCAATAACGCCGAGTTTCGTGACGTCTACCTCGGCTGGCGCGACCTGCCGGTGCTGGGGACACTGCTGCTAGGTAACCAGAAGCGCGCTTACGGCCTCGACCACATTAACAGCAGTCGTTACAACGTTTTCGTGGAGAGGCCGCTTGTGATTGAATCCTTCAACCAGGACTGCCGACGATTCGGGCTTGTCTCCTACAACGTCACCGAGGACCAGGTCTACAACTGGAGGTGCGGGCTCTACAACAAGGAACTGATGCAGAATGACGGCCAGGCCATAGGTGACCATGTGCAACTGGAGTTCGCCGGTCGCCTGGCAAAAACCTATCGCTACGAGGACGAGGGCCGCGACTATGGTCACTGGGCCGTCTCCGCGAGTGCCGGAGCGGTAGACGGTGGTTCGAACGAGACTCGGTTCCGCCACCGTGCCGAAGCCCGCTCGGTAAACCGCTGGCTCAACACCGGCACTGTTCCGGATGCCGATCATTACGAACTTCTCGGCCTTGAATACGCCAGGAACAAGGGCCCCTGGCAGTTCGTGGCAGAAGTGCTCAACATCTGGATGACCACCGATGCAGACGAGACGGTCAATTACAATGGTGGCTATGTCTACGCATCGTTCTTCCTGACCGGCGAGCACATGCCGTGGAAACGAAACAGCGGTCAGCTCGACAGGATCAAGCCGCTGTCCGAATTCTTACCTACAGCAGATGGCGATGCGGAAGCAGGCATGGGTGCCTGGCAACTTGCCGTGCGGTGGTCCTGGGCCGACTTCAGCGAGTCCTCGCAGATTGCCACGCAGACCGACCCCACCGCGTTCGGAACCCAGGGGGATGCCCTGACCATCGGACTGAACTGGCATTGGAATCCCAATGCCCGGATGCAGTTTAACTGGATCAACGGTGACATCACTAACGCCGCGGATGAAATTGGCCGCTACGATATTGTCGGCGCCCGTTTCATGGTGGATTTTTGATCATCGGTCCGGAAAGACCAGATCCGTGTTACAATCCATGTCGCCCTGCATCAAAAACGATGCCCTCAAAGAGACTCCGCAGCCCCTTTGAAAAAATTTATTTCCCCCCTCCCTCTTGCCTTCCTGAAGGAAAGGAGCTTGTGCCATGAACAACAGCCCATCCGACTATCCCGAAACGGCCTCCGGGCTCCATGCCGCAAGTAATCCGGCAGAAGTCCTCGATCTCCTGATGGAAGGGAACAGGCGATTTCAATCCGGCACGCTCGCTCCCCATGATTACCGGTCGTTGATCGACAGCACGGCCAACGGCCAGAACCCGGTCGCCATCGTGCTCAGCTGTATCGACTCGCGTGTCCCGGTCGAACAGGTCTTCGACGCCAGCGTCGGGGATATCTTCAGCGCGCGTGTGGCCGGTAATGTGATCGGTGCCACGACCCTTGGCGGCATCGAGTACGCAGTCGGGGTCTCCGGTGTTCGGCTGATTGTCGTGCTCGGGCATACCCGCTGCGGTGCCGCCACGGCCGCCGTCGAGGCCGTCGTCAAAGGTCACAACCCCCCCCAGGCAACGGAATGCATCCACCTGCCCTCGATCCTCGAAAAAATGGCGCCGCTGATCGACAAGGACCAGTTGGCTGATTTTGAACAGTCCGAGCGGGCAGAACAAATCGCCGCCGTGGATGACGTTGCCAGGCTGAATGTCCGGGCCACCTGCGAGTCACTCGTTGCCCGCAGCCCAGCCCTGACACGCCTCGCTGCCGAGGGAGAACTGAAAGTCGCGGGCGCCATGTATGACGTCACGTCGGGAAAGGTTGACCTCCTTTCCCCGTGAAAACCGCCGCCGGGGATCTCGCGACAACTCTCATCCGCCCGCAACAGATCCCCCGCCGGGTGGCGTGTGGGCATCTATTCTCGCGCTGGCTCGCAGGCCTATTTCCCGCTGCGGTCGATGGTGAGTACATTGGTAGGGATCGTGAAACACCGTTTGGAGAAAACCGATGTACCGACGCCTTGCCCTGATCATCATCCTTTCCCTTATCTCCTGCCCCCTTCAGGCAGCGGGGAAACCGAAAAAGGGGACCTCCGGGGTCCGCTTCGACCCGGTCAAGAAAAACATCGAGGGATGGACGGTCCATGTGGATCCGGCGATGCTCAAGGGGGACCATGCCCAAGCAGGGGCCAGGGCACTGGACATGCTGGCCAATCACCTCCAGCGGATCACCATCTTCATGCCCGCCGAACAGCTCAAGACGATGCGCACGCTTGAGATCTGGATTGAACACCACCACCCGACACTCGGGAACATGCAGTACCACCCGGGCGCCAGGTGGTTAAGCGATCATGGCCATGACCCCAGGCTTCACAAGATGGTCCATATCCCGCGGGCAGGCGCCCTGCGTTCGAGGCAGCATATCCTCAAGCACCCCGCCGTGATCCTGCATGAACTTGCTCACTCCTACCACGACCAGATTCTTGGTTTCGATCATCCGAAGGTAAAGGAGGCTTATGACCGGGCGATGGCCGCGGGAAAATACAAGGAGGTCCTTCTCTATACCGGCCGGACGGTCAGGCATTATGGCACAACCAATGAGAAGGAGTTCTTTGCCGAGGGGACGGAAGCCTACTTCTACCGCAACGACTTCTATCCGTTTGTGGCAGCGGAACTCGAGATCTATGACCCTTTCTTTTTCGAGGTATTGAAAGAGATCTGGGGCAAGCTCTAGTCCCGGTTGCCTACCATGACGACGAAGAACAATCACCGGTTCAATACCATTTCCAAGGACCACACCATGCCCCATCCCACCCGCCGCCAGATGCTCACAACCGCCGGCGCCGCCACCGCCGTTCTGGCCATGGCGCCGGTCGACACCTTCTCCAGGCTGGCTTTCGGCGAAGAGAAAAAGAGTGACTCTTTACCGATGCAGCTCTACAAGAGCCTGAGTGACGAACAGCGACAGAACATCTGCCTTCCCCGCGATCACGAGCGACGGCAGTACATCAGCAACTGGTGGTACATCCACCCCGAGCACCGCATCCCCGGCACTTTCAATGCCGACCAGAAGCAGCTGATCCAGGCCATCTTCGACTCCCTCCATACGCCCCAGCACCGGGAGGCGGTCAACAACCAGGTCAAGGTCGACCAGTATGGCGAGGAAAAGAATGCCCCCTCGGTGGGCTTTTTCGGGACCCCGGAGGACAAGGATTTCGAATTCATCTATACCGGTCACCACGTCACCCGTCGCTGCAACGCCCACAGCGACCAGGGCCACGGTTTTGGCGGCGCCCCTATCTTCTACGGGCACTTCCCCAAGGACTTTAACGAGACGAAAGACCATCCCGGCAACGCCTACTGGTACCAGGGCAAGATCTTCAACGAGTTTGTTCAGTCGCTCGATGGCCAGCAGCAAAAGCGGGCCCTTGCCTCGACCGACCCCCGCAGTGAGAAACCGGCGAGCGTCCTGATCAAGAAGAAGAAAGGCTTTCCCGGCCTCAGCTGTGCCGGGCTTAGCCAGGACCAGAAACAGTTACTGATCACAACCATGGGCAGGATGATGGCCATGTTCCGTGAGGGGGATGTGACGGCAACGCTCAACCAGATCCGAACGCACAACCTGGTCGACCGGTTCCATGTCTCCTATTACGACGGCAAGTACGACATCGGATCGGACAGGGTCTGGGATACCTGGCAGATCGAGAGCCCCGAGATGGTCTGGTATTTCCGCGGACAGCCTCACATCCACAGCTACTTTCACCTGAAGGCCTGAATGGTCGCTGCCAGCAGTGAGCGTGAGACAAATGCATCGCATATTTCCAGGGGCGGTACTGGCTTTCACCTTCCTGCTTTCTCTCTGCAGCCTTTCTGCCCAGGAACCGTCCAGGGTGTTGCGTGGCCATACCGCCTCAGCGATCAGCGTGGCCTGGAACCAGGATGGGACGCAGCTTGCAAGTGGCGGATCAGACAAGACAACCAGGATCTGGGATCCTGTCACCGGAAAACATCTCCGCACTCTCTCCGGCCACACCAGTTACGTCTATTGCGTCGACTGGAGCCATGACGGTGCCCGGATTGCCAGTTCCAGTTACGATAGGACCGTGAAAGTCTGGGACGCCAAAAGCGGAGCCCTGCTTACCACCCTCACCGGTCACACCAGTGCGGTGATGGGCGTCGACTGGAGCCCGGATGACTCCCGCCTCGTCACCGGCAGCCAGGACAGGATGGTCAAGGTCTGGAACGCGACCAACGGCACCCTGCTGCGCACCTACAAGGGGCACACCGACCTGGTGATCAGCGTGCAGTGGAGCCCCGACGGGAAATACCTGGCGAGTGGTGGATTCGACAACACCCTTCGCATCTGGGATGCCACCAGGGATTCCCCCTCTCGAGAACTGGCCGGTCACAGCGAGGCGATTGAGAGCGTCGGCTGGGGATCGACCAGCAGCCAGCTTGCCAGTGCCGGCCGCGACAACACGGCGATCACATGGTCGCTGGAAACGGGAGAACCAATCCATACTTTCAGGGGTCATACCAGGCGCGTCGAGTGCGTCGTCTGGAGTCCCGACGACAAGAAACTGGCCACCGGAAGCCAGGACAAGACGGCGAAAATATGGGATGTTGCGACGGGAAAGGTACTTTCGACCTTTGCCGGATACAGTCACCCGGTGCGAGGCGTTGCCTGGAGTCCCGATGGTTTGTCACTGGCGACCGGCAGCGACGACCATTCGGTCAGGATTTGGAAGGTCCCACGATAACTGCCGTGTATCTCTTCTCTATTCAACGCCATGTAATAAACCTTAAAATACAGATCGCGACCGTTAACACCCGAGCGTCAAGTTCCCGATGAAACACCACATCGCTCTCAACACGATTCTTCTGCTCCTTGCCACCTGCACTCCCCCCGCGGCTGGCCAGGACATCTTTCCAGCGGTTCTCCAGCCCCTGCTTGAGACCCACTGCATCACGTGCCACGGCAAGAAGAAGAAAATTGAAGGGGATATCAACCTGCTGCGGCTTTCCAGTTCCCGGGACCTGCAGCGCAAGCCCGATCTGCTGCAGGCCATCATCAAGGCCCTCGAGGCCGGGGACATGCCACCGGACGACGAGCCTCCGCTCGATCCCGCGACCCGGTCTTCCATGCTCGCCCACCTCAAGGCGATCAGCAGGGAATCCACCGAGAGCATGGGCTTTTCCCACACGCCGATCCACCGCATGAATCGTTTCCAGTACAACAACGCCCTGGTCGACCTGCTGGACCTGGATCGCGACATCTTTGCCCTGCCAGAGAAACTGATGCGGCGCTACACCGATTACTTTGATCCCGCCAGTGGCAGCATGCCGCCGGAGGTCCGCGTCCAGAATCGACCCCTTGGCAAGGACGTTGACAATGCCAGGCAGGAGGGCTTTAGCGGCGTGGGGGCCTTCCCGCAGGACCTCCGCGCCGAACACGGCTACGACAACCAGGCAGATCATCTCACGCTGTCTCCCCTGCTGATGGAATCATTCCTGCGGCTCAGTCACTCCATCGTGGAGAGCCGGGATCTCAAGCGGGAAGAGTGTGGAAGCTGGGACAGCTTCTTCACCCTTCCAGCGGCGATCGACCGTGATGATATCAGGGCACAAGTCCAGGTTGTCCGCGAAAGGCTCCAGCCGTTCCTGCGCCGCGCCTTTCGAATGCCGGTCGAACCCGGCACCCTGGATCGCTTCGTCACCTTTGCCGAACGCGAATTACAGGCAGGTGCCAGTTTCACCGATACCATGAAAACCCTTGTCGGCGCCACGGTTGCCTCCCCTGATTTTCTTTACCTGTACAGTACGACCACATCCAGGAAAACCGGGGCGGAAGAACCGGGCCACCGCCAGCACTTCGACCTTGCCTCGCGACTTTCCTTTTTTCTCTGGGGCAGCATTCCGGACGACACGCTGCTGGACCTGGCAGGGGCGGGCAGGCTGGGCGACCCAGCCGTCCTCAGCGGACAGGTCGACCGCATGCTCAACGACCGCAAGATGATCCGATTCTGCGACAGCTTTCCGGGCCAGTGGCTTCAGCTGGATCGCCTGATTTCCTCGATCCCCGACAAGGACAAGTTCCCTTACTTCTATTTCCAGAGCGCCTACCGGTCCAGCATGCACATGATGCTCGAACCGCTGCTCCTTTTCGAAACCGTCTACCTGGAAGATCGTTCGGTGATGGACCTGCTGGCCCCCGACTTCAGCTGGCAAAGCGATGTCCTGCGGGATGCCTACCTCGGCCAGGTCAAGGGGCGACAGGTGCAGGTCCTGACTTTCAAGAGAATTCCCATCACCGATCCTCGCTGGGGGGGCGTCGTCACCAACGCTGCGGTGTTGACCATGACCTCCTCCCCGCTGCGAACCACGCCGATCACCAGGGGCGCATGGGTCAACGCCGTGATTTTCAATGACCCTCCGGAACCCCCCCCTGCCGATGTCCCGCCGCTACCGGAAGCGGACGAGGAGACCCTGGCGACACTCACGCTGCGAGAACGATTTGAGGATCACCGCAAGCGTGCCGACTGCGCCGCCTGCCACCGCACCATCGACCCGCTGGGGTTCGCCCTGGAAAATTATGGCCCAACCGGGTTATGGCGAGATACCTATGACAATGGCCGAAAGGTCGATCCGTCCGGGCTCCTGTTTCAACGCCACGCGTTCACCACTGCCATCGAGTTCAAGGAGGTCCTGTTAAAGGAAAAACAGCGATTCCTTCGTGGATTCACAGCCCACCTGCTATCCTATTCGCTGGGCCGCGAACTGGACGCTGCCGATTCCGAAACACTTGACACGATAACGGCGCGGGCCATGGCCGGCGAAGACAGTCTTCGTGACGTGATCAAGATGATCACCCTCAGCGATCCATTCCACAACCCCGAAACCAGACAGGTTGACCATGGAAAAAAATGACCGACTGCAACAACCATCTCGCCGCCGTTTCCTGGCTGGACTGGGCGGCGCTGCACTGAGCCTCCCCTGGCTTGAGAGCATGGCCGTGGCCGGAAACCGCGACAAAGCGGCGGTCCGCCTGGCATTCTTCTACCTTCCCAACGGGCTGATCCGGAAAGGTTTTTTTCCGGGCGAATCGAACCGGGAACTTCCAAAGTTTGCAAACCAGTTCAACGTCTGGCGATTCAACGGAAAAACCGCTCCGGTCGGCAGCCATCCGCTCACCTTCACACCGACACTCGCCCCGCTGCACCCGATGCGAGAGAAGATCTCCCTGATCACCGGCCTGGACAGGACTTTCCAGAATGGGACCGATTCCCACGCCCAGGCTGCATCCTGCTTTCTCACCAGTAGCGCCCCCTACACCATCCCCAATTCCGCCTACCCCCTCTCCCGCACCCTGGACCATGTCGCGGCGGACACGATTGGCAAGAAGACCCCTTTTGCCACGCTTGAACTGAGCTGCAACGATGCCAAGGACAATATCGAATCAATCTACTTTGACAACATGTCCTGGTACGGCCCCGGCCATGTTGCCCCGTCGATGCGTGATCCGCGGCAGGTCTATGACCGCCTGTTCAGCACCAGCTCCAACACCCGTTATCGTAATATCACCGATCTGGTCCTTGGAAACGCAAAGAACCTGCAGAAAAAACTGGGCAGGGTCGACCGTCACAAGTTCGAAGAGTACTTTGACTCGATTCGATCGATCGAAACACGCATGGACAAGATGGATGTCCTGCGCGAAGACATTGGCCGTTACCAGCCCGCCCGCCCGAGTGACCATTTCCCCCGCAACGAGTACATCCACATCATGGGGGACCTGATGGTCACTGCACTCCAGGCGGGGCTCACCAATGTCAGCACGCTGATGATCGCGCCCGAACGCTGGACGACCACCAACAAGTACGAGGGCATTCTTGACCAGCCACGTAGCCACCATGCAATGACCCATAACCAGTCCGCTTTCATCGATGACCTGCTGAAACTCGATCGATTTCACATCAGCGCCTTTGCCCGGCTGCTGGAAAAAATGGAGAACATCGAGGAGGCCCATGGAACCACACTCCTGGATAACACGATCTTTACCCTGGGAGCCGGGCTCGGCGACGGTTCCACGCATCAATACAACGACCTGCCGGTGATCGTGGCAGGAGGGGGGGGTGGAAAACTCGCCCAGGGCCGACACATCCAGTGCGAACAGGGTACGCCCCTTGCCAATCTCTGGCTCGCCCAGTTACAGGCACTGGGGGCCAACACGGCGACATACGCCGATAGTACCAGCACGCTCACCTCGATCCTGGCCTAAACGCTTACCACCCCGTTTGGATGGCTTAACTGCACCTCCCAGATGGAGTCCTTCATGAGACCGTTTTTTGTCGTTCTCACAGTGACCATCTGCCTGGCCGCCACCGGCACGGCCACCGCGCAGGGGGATCGTCCTCACATACTGATCGTGACCGTCGACGACATGAATGCCGATTCGATGAGTCGTTACGGGTGCCCGCTCAAGGGGATCACACCGAACATGGACGCGCTGGTCCAGTCCGGCATGCGATTCGAGCATGCCCATGTGCAAGTTGGCAACTGCATGCCCGGACGGAACGTGATGTGGTCCGGTCGCTTTCCCCATAACAACGGTGTCGAGGGGTTTTACCAGGTCAAGGATGCGACTCACCCCCACCTGGTGGACGTGATGAAGCAGGCAGGATATTTCACCGCGATCCGGGGAAAGACAAGCCACTCGACCCCCTACAATCCCTATGCCTGGGACGCGGTGCTGGATACAGACCAGGAAGGAAAGAAATACCACATCAAGGACCCCGCCTCGTATGGAGAGGCGACTGCACGGGGCATCAAGGCCGCCGCCGAGGCCGGCAAACCATTCTGCCTGATGGTCAACATCTCCGACCCTCACAAACCTTTCTATTCCCAGGGCAAGGGGAACAAGAATACAAAGGACCCCTATGTCCCTTCCCGTATCTATACCGCCGACGAGGTGCCGATCCCGGGCTTCCTGTTTGACGACCCGGTCGTACGGCAGGAACTGTCCCTTTACTACTCGTCGGTCCGCCGCGCCGACGATTGCCTGGCAGAGGTCATGAAAGCACTCACGGACTCCGGCTCGGAGGACAAGACGGTGGTCCTCTTTCTC
>CAYYZW010000172.1:0-5978 GCA_964476375.1 uncultured Pirellulaceae bacterium | reverse complement strand
ACGTCTGGTTCCACGAGCCTCATGCCCCGATTGCCGCTCCGGACAAGATCGTCAGCAGGTACGGCACGGACCTGAAAGATCCGGCCGCGATTTATTCCGGGACGATTGATAATACCGACCGGGCCATCGCCAGGCTTCTGGAGAAGCTTGCGGACGTTGACGAGCCGGAGAATACGATCATCATCTACTCCTCCGATAATGGCAGCTACCGGGCAGACCGGGTCGGTCACCTCCGCGCGACCAAGGGTTCCAACTATGAAGGGGGAATCCGGGTCCCCGGCATCTTCCACTGGCCGGGCCATATTCCGGAGTCGGGTGTGGAAGAACGTCCGGCGGGCCTGGTCGACCTGTTGCCGACCATCTGTGGACTGGTGGGGATCGATCCTCCCGAAGGAGTCCACCTGGATGGATCGGATATCTCGCCCCTGCTGCTGGGAAAAGCAGGGGAATTCAAACGGCATCAACCACTCTTCTGGCTGCTACCCGGTTCGGGGCCGACAATTGCCCTGCGTGAGGAAAACTACGCGCTGGTTGCTTTTCGTGATTACGAGTTTCCCAAGGACCATGCCCGCTTGAACGCACTCAAGGGTGAGATTGCCGCGCTGTTGAAGGATCGGGGGACTTACCAGGAGGAAACTCGAGGCAGTACCTTCGACAAGATGATGTTTGAAGGCTTCAAGGATCGGGATGCCGAAAAGCTGCGTGGGCAGTTCATCATGCTCAACATGTTCAGCGAACAGTATATTCCGGCTATCAAAAAAGGCGGTTACGGGCGTTTTGAACTCTATAATATGAAGGAAGATTCCGGGCAGAAAACAAATATTGCTGCCCAGCACCCGGAGATTGTCCAGCGTTTAAAGGAAGAAATGCTCCGGATCAATGCCAGCGTGATGGCGGATGCACCCGACTGGCACACGAAGTAGGATGTAACAATGTTTCTTCCGAGTGACAATGTCCGGTAGGGGGACCAGGATCCAGCGTCTGCCCATGCGCCCCTGCTCACCAGTTATCCACCCAGTGAAAGTAATCGTTCGATGAAAAGTTCTGTCTGCTTTGCCATGTTGGCCGTGTTTTTCCTGGCGCCAGTTTTCGATGCACCTGCCGAGACGATGCGTGGTACCGTGGTCAATCCATCGGGCGAGGCCGTCGCGGGCGTGATGGTCTCGGCCTTTGACGAGGGACATCGAAAATGGGTGTCGACCTTTAGCCAGGCCGATGGTTCGTACCAGATCGATGGACTGCGCGACGTGGATCACACGGTCCGCGCCCGCCTGATGGGAAAACGGGACGAGTGGCTGGAGGACGTCGAAGGGAACGCCGCCAGGCTGACGATCACGATGCAGCCGGCAACGGGCCTGGATCTTGAGGACCAGCGTCCGGCCAACAGTGCCTTTGACATGCTGAAGTTTGACAACGCACGCGACAAGCAGAATTTCAAGATGTTCTGCACCTACTGCCACCAGGTTGGGACGATCGGCTTTCGGACCCCGGAGAAACCGGTGGACTGGGAGACCATGCTCAGGCGGATGGATGGCTTTGGGGGGCTTTACCCGCACACGCGTGAAACCATCGTCCAGCGGCTGATCAATACCTACAAGGACGATGCGGTCAAGAAATGGCCCACGTTCGTTCCCCCGCCTGCTCCCAGCGGAACTGCCGCACAGGCACGGATCACGGCCTGGGAAATCGGCAAGCGGATCGAGGGGTCGTTTCATGACCTGGAACTCGGGCCGGACGGCCTGGTGTACGCCGTTAACATCAGCAAGCACCGGGTGGTCACGCTGGACCCCAGGACAGGAGAGCAGCGCCGTTACCCTCTTCCCCAGGGATCCTATGCCCCGCATTCGATTGAACTGGGCAACGACGGTCACATGTGGCTCACTCTCTGTGCCTCCGGACAGATGGCGAAATTTGACATCAAGACCAAGGAGTACACGATCTGTTCCAGCGCCGAGGCCCACGAGCGGCGGGGCTCCTATCCGCACACGCTTCGCATTAACCCAGAGGATCCCGAGGGGCTGATCTGGTACACCGATGCGGGACGGAACTCGTGCTTCTCGCTCCACCCGGAAACACTCAAGGTGAAGGAATACCACCTGCTCAAGGCCGGCCAGGCGGTTGCCGCTGGCAAGGGCGAATCGCGTGGGATCACGCCCTACGGTCTCGACTTCTCTCCTCTGGACGGGATGATCTGGTATTCCAAGCTCAATGGGAACCGTATCGGTCGAATTGACCCGATGGCAGCGGATGGAAATATCAAGGAATGGAACCCGCCTTTCCGTGGGCCACGGCGACTGCACGTGGCGCCCGACGGGATGGTCTGGGTACCGGGGTTTGGCTCGGGGGTGTTTGGCAAGTTTAACCCGGAAACCGAGCAGTGGACGGTCTATGACCTGCCGGACGCGATGAACCAGATCCCCTATGCGCTGAACATTGACTCGCGGGGGCATGTCTGGATTTGCGGTACCGGGAACGACACGCTTAATCGCTTCGACCCCAAGACAGAACAGCTGGTTGAATTTCGTCTGCCGATGCGGGTCAGTTACACACGTGAAATCGAGTTTGATGGCGAGGGGAACGTCTGGGTCAGTACAAGCGGCCCGGCCCGGCACATGGAACGGGGTTACGGGGCGATCATCAAGCTGGAGGTCCTCCGGGACGATGTGCCAGGTGGGAGCATCCAGCTGGCAGGGAAGGTGATTGCCGGGGACAATATTGTTGCCGCGGTGGACAAGCCGGCGCCGGTGAAACTTCCCATGTTCAAGGACTCTCCCAACAGCAGGCTGCTGGCCCGGATTTCTGTCACCCCGCTGCCGAAAGGTTACATGGCAGTGAAGGGGACGACGGACAAGGACAGCAGCGCGATTCACCAGGCTTATGTGAATGGTCGCATGGCGGGTCTGACCGAGCAGCAAATGGGCCGGGTTGCCCGGCTCTGGGAGGAACGCCAGCGGATTGACGACAAGATCCGGAATGCCGGCGCCGAGTTTGTCCGGATCATGGAGTTCGTGGCCAGCGGTGAGAAGTAATGGGTGTGTGAAAAGCAGCGGGCAACCAGGGAGTGCCAGGACACTTTTTTGTTTTTCAGAGCCGGAATATACTGAACAATTGAGAATCTAACGAAAGAAACAAGGGGAAAAGTGATGAAGAATCTTGCACTCGTTGTGGCACTCGTTTTGATCAGCCTGCCGGCCATGGGGCAGGATAAGAAACCGGTCAAGAAGCCAGGCGGAGAGGCGGTCAAGAAAGCTGCCCCACAGGCGGATCTGGATGCCCTGGGTGCCAAGCTCCGGGCAGCTGTCGATACGGGGAAGATCACGGAGGACGAAGCCAAGGCGATCTATGCGAAGGCCGCTGCCGGCCAGGGGAAGTCAAAAGAGGGGGCCAAACCCAAGGCCATTGCCAAGCCTGCTTCCAAGCCAGGTGCGAAGCCAGCGGCAAAGCCAGTCGCGAAGCCCATCAAGGTGGACCTGGACGCGCTAGGAGCCAAGCTCAAGGCGGCGGTGGATACCGGCAAGCTGACCGAGAAAGAGGCCATTGCCATCTACGAGAAAGCCGAGGCAGGCCAGGGTAAATCGAAAGAGGGTGCGAAGTCGGAGAAAGGGGATCTGGCAGAATCCTACGAGAAGGTTACCTGGGAAATTCAAGCCGCGATCAAGGCGGGAAAAATCACTCCAGAGCAGGGCAAGGAAAAACTGAATGCCTACAAGAAACAGCTTGCCACCAAGGTACCGGGCAAGGGTGGAGTCAAGAAGCCGGCTGCAGCAGGTTCTGGTCTCCTTGAGCTGTTTCAGCTTGTCGAAAAGGGAGAGTTAACCGCCGAGGAAGCGATCAAGAAATACAAGGCGGCACGCGTGAAGAAAGAGATTCCTGTCAAGAAAGAGCTGCCGGTTAAAAAGTAAGATCTGCAGAAGCGTGGCAAGAACCAGCAATTCACGGTTGCATTCAAAATCCAAGTGATCACGCCGGTGAAACTCGGATTGCAATGGCGATTATTAAGCGGGCAGGACGGTGACGAGATAGAATACCGGTATACGAGTGCCGGTACGATGGGCCAGTGTGGCGGTGCCCATCTGCAGCGGTAACGATTTCTCTATTACCAGAGTGATTGCCATGAAGATGACGTGTTGTTTTGCAATGCTCATTGCTCTCACTGCCGGTTGTCTCAACTCGGAGAATGGTCCTCCCATTCAGCCGCCACCGGGTGTCGACCCGGTGCCAACGTCTTCGGAAGCCCAGGTGAACAGGGATGCCGCCTGGGCCGATCTGCAGGCACTGCTGGACGACAACCAGGGAGTCCTTCCCCGGCAGGATGTAAAGGAACTGCTCGTCAATGCTGGCGGAACGTCCTACCGCCAGCGTTTTGCGGCAGCCCTTGGAGAACAGGGAAGCTGGCCGGCAGGTGGTGCCCTTTACATTTATGGCTGGAAGGGGGAGAGCACCTACTACACGATTGTTGTCCGTACCGAGGGAACCAACGTGGACCTGAATGACGGAACCAGCTTGCTGGAAAAACGAGAGTTCGGGGTCGCCCCGTGATCGCAAAAAGTGAACCCCGCCCGGTGGCGAGTGCCAGGCGATGAACCGGCAGACCGCCGTGGACGGGGTTCTTTTTTCTTAACGGTCCCGGCCAGGTGGCGACTGGTTCGACTCGCGATTGCCGTCACGTTCCCGCTGGCCGTCTCCCTGCCGTGGATCTTCTGCTCTCCCGCGATCGTCACCACCGCGTGACCTGCGGAATTCACTGATCTTTTCAGCTGCCTCTTCACGGGTCATGGCCCCTGATTCGACGGCTGCCTTGATGCGGCGGAGAAAACCCTGGAAGTCGCCGCTGGCCTCGCTGGTTTTTCCCTGCTCACGATTGCCACGGTCCTGCTGCGGGCCTCGCTGTCCCTGCTGGGCCCCTGGTCCTCCACGGCCCTGGGGTGGCCCGCCGCGGCCAAACTGCTGGGCCCCTGGTCCTCCGCGGCCCTGGGGTGGTCCGCCCCGGCCAAACTGCTGGGTGCCCCGTGGTGGTCCCTGCCGGGTTCCTGATCCTCCACGGCCCTGGGGTGGTCCCTGCCGGGCACCGGGTCCGCCATGACCGTCGTCATGACGTTGTGGGCCACCCTGGCCTTGCTGCTGTGGCCCGCGCTGACCCTGCTGGGCCTGGCCACGAGATGGTGTGGAGCCATCGTGTTGTCTGTTCTGCCCTTGCTGGCTGCCGGAACGACCACCTGCTCGGCCACCGCTTCGACCCGCCTGGGGACGCTGTGGAGCGTTGTTGTCACGTGCGGCCGGCGGCTGGCTGCCGGAACGACCACCTGAACGGCCACCGCCTCGACCTGCCTGGGGACGCTCTTGGGCATTGTTGTCACGTGCGGCGGGCGAACCTGGCCGCTGCTGGAAACGGGCCACGAATTCCACCCGGCTGATACTCCCATCCCGGTCTCGATCCATACTGGAGAGCCGTGCTTCCAGAGAATCAGGGATCTCATCCTGGCTGACGTTCCCGTCCTGGTTTTTGTCGAGCCGGTTAAAGAAGAGATCGATCCGCTCTGCTGGATTCACCGAAGGCCTGGCCCCGGGATCCGCGTGCCTTTGCTGGGCGTTGGCAGTGGTACCAGCTAGGAGCAGGGCCCCGAAAAGCGTGAAAAATGTCCTGTACTGCATGAGCCGGCCTCCAATTTCACTCGATAACGTTCACCAATAGGTTATTTAACCCCCCGACCTCGCGAGGGATTCGCTGGGATTGAGCAATATGTACGGATTTTGCTGTTTTTCGGCTATCCACATGCACCATTCACACGTGTTTGGGATGAATGCATCCTCCCGCTCTGGAAGCAGGCAAGTTAAAATGGGTTCTCTGGCCTCGTTTTCTTGCCCTGGTCTATTGATGAATCTCACCGACATCAGCGAACTGATACGTCATCGTCGTACGATCAAGCCGATCACGGCGAGCGGGGAGCCGAATTACCAGGACGGTGTCATTGAGCCTT
>CAYYZW010000171.1:0-14861 GCA_964476375.1 uncultured Pirellulaceae bacterium | reverse complement strand
TCCGTCGACGGGGATGCGATCCAGATCGATCTGCCATTTCCCAGTCCACTTCCGGCAGTATCAAGTCTCCATATCCTTGCCCGTTACCAGCAGCCAGGTGGACGGATAATCGAGTCCCAGATGGATCTCTCCATGCAAGCGGAGACGCTCGCCGGGGAATGGTCATCTCGACGTCAAAGATCGCTCTCCCCCACGGAGAACCCCCGGGTGGCACGTCCCCTTCCGGCTGGACAGATCCCCTTGCCAGTCAATCCGACCGGGGAAGCGGCTCCCTTCGATGAAGACTGGCAACGCTAGGCCGTCGGGTCAGAGACTTCGCAGGAAGGCGACCAGGGCCTTGACTGTTTCCGCATCCCAGCTCATCCCGCCGTCCGGGTGAGCAAACGTCAGGAACACATCCTCCAGTTCCTTCGCCCTGCCATCATGAAGGTAGGGGCCTCGCTGTCCCGCAGCGACCAGCGGGGGCGGGTTGAACCGCACGTTCCCCTCCTTGTCACGCAAACCAACATCATAGGTGCGAGGGGAGGTGTACATCGGGGGAGCATGACACTCGGCGCACTTGCGGGAGGCAAAGACCTCCTTGCCACGGGCAATCAACATTGGATCGAGCTGACCCCGAAGCTGGTCGACCGGAGGCGGAGATGGCAGGGTCTTGAGGAAGGCAACCAGCTGGTTCACTTTTTTTTCCGAGAGCGGCTCGTCGCTCTGCATCGTGTTCTCGGCACTACGACGAATCTGTGTCGCCAGGTCCGGGCTCCCGGCATTCCAGGCAAAGGGTGCCGTATTGGTTCGGCCCAGGAGCGAAAGGACTCGCTTGGGCGCACCAAAGGACCTGTCACTGAAGTTGTCGTTCAGCATGCCATTGGTGTGGCCATCGGTGTGGCAACTGTTACAGCTCATCCACCCATCGTGAGAAATAGTTGCGTCAAAAAAGAGCTGTTCACCCCGGATCACATCCGTCAGCTCACCTGCCGGCCCCAGGGAAATACGCTTTACTTCCTCGTAGAGCGACAGGTCCACGACCGACAGGGAATCATCAAACGTATTCACCACCAGAACCTGCTGATGATCCTCACGGATAAGCAGTGCCGTTGGACGCCGCCCCACCTTGATACGGCGGAGGCTAAAATCATCTTCTTTTCCCAGGGCAATCTCCCCCACTCCACCAAGTGCCACCACCACCGCTCCGCTGGGTGCGACCTGCAGGGCCGAGGGGTCCCCGGTGGCACTCCCGGCCTCACCAAGCGGATGCATATGGGCTCCGGCATAGATGTCCGAACCTCCTTCAAGAATATTGTCCAGCTTGAGCCAGCGAAGGTCGTTCGACATTAATAGACCCCAATGGACATCATTTCGCACGGTATGGGCAAGCTCGTTAAGCATCTGGTGGGCGACCAGCAACATGCTTCCGTCCAGGCTCACATCCAGGCCACGGATATTGTGGCCGGGGAAGCTTTGTCGCCCGGCCAGCGTGACATCCCCGTCCGATGGAAGACCGGTCTGGAGGATGGCAAGGTTGGCAGCGAAAGAATCGGCCACGATCAATGTCCTGTCATCCCGCACCAGCAACTGTTCGCGGGGGGCGAATGGCAGATCGAAAAGCTGTGTTACCTGCGACCTGGCGATCTCCTTGTGGTTGAGCTGGATCACAGAGAGACGACGTGACCAGAGCGATGTCACGTAACACCAGGATCCCGTTCGGTCGGAAAGCACGGAAACGGGGTAGGGGCTGACCGCAACCCGGTGGATCACCTCCAGCGACTGGTGGTCGACCAGGATCAGCTCGTGCTTTTTCTCATCGGTGACCACCAACCAGTCTGTCCCAGGAAGCAGGATCATGTCTGATAGCTGTTGGCCAACGACTGCTTCCCGAAGAACCTTTCCCACGGTCAGGTCCACCAGCGAGATCGATCCGCTCCGCCGATTTGCAACCAGTACCTGGTCCGGCTGTCCGGAGGCCACCACGGCAATAGGACGACGAAAACGTGCCTGCTCGTGCAGGACCTGGGCCGCCAGGTTCCCGGCAGCCATGGAAAGGCTGATGCCTCCCCCCACCAGCACAAGCACGAGCTTCTGAAAAAACATGTCCTACCTCGGCAGAAGGAGGGGATCACGCGGATCCCATCAGGTTTCCACGGTTATTTTCCCAGATGTGCCCGGCTTGGACAAGTCAGATAAAAACAGGCCACTGGATAAATCATCGCGGCAGGACATGTTTGAAAAAAACCAGCTAGGCAATCACTGGTTGGACAACATTTCCAGCAACATCCGTCAGCCTAAACGGCCGTCCCTGGAAGCGGTATGTCAGTCGCTCATGATCGACACCGAGCAGGTGCAGAAGCGTGGCGTGAAAATCGTGGACGCTGACAGGATCCTTGACCGGGAAGTAACCCAGGTCATCGGTCTCACCAACCGTGACTCCTCCCTTGATACCCCCACCTGCCATCCAGATGCAGAAAGCATCCTTGTGATGATCGCGTCCCGCCTTGGCACGGTCATTCTGCAACATCGGGGTCCGCCCGAATTCACTTCCCCAGACAACCAGTGTCTCATCCAGCAGGCCACGCCGCTTGAGATCTTTCAGCAGCGCTGCAACCGGTCTGTCCACCTGCCTGCACTTGTTCGAAAGGCTGGACTGGAGCGACCCGTGGTGATCCCAGCCCTGGTCAAACAGCTGGACGAACCGCACACCGCGTTCCACCAGGCGGCGAGCCAGCAGGCAATTATTGGCAAAGCTGACACTTCCTGGTGTTGTGCCATACATCTGGTGGACCTGCTTGGATTCCTGGCTGATATCCATCAATTCTGGCACCGATGTCTGCATGCGGAAAGCCATCTCATACTGGCCGATCCTGGTGGCAATTTCCGGGTCACCAATCTCTTCCAGTTGCTGGGCATTGAGCCGGTTGATGACATCCACGATGCGACGACGATCCGGCTTCTTCATGCCTGCCGGGTTGGAAAGAAAAAGTACCGGGTCCCCCTTGCTGCGAAACTCGACACCCTGGTAGAGCGTTGGCAAGAAACCGCTGCCCCACATGCTGTTCCCGGCACCCCCCACCGACCCGGTAATCAGGACGACAAAACCAGGCAGATCCCGGTTCTCTGACCCCAGTCCATAGGTTGCCCAGGATCCAATGCAGGGTCGCCCAAAGCGAGGGAAGCCGGTCTGCATGAACAACTGCGCCGGAGCGTGGTTAAACTGCTCGGTGTGGAGCGTCTTGAGAATCGCAATATCATCTGCCATCCCGGAAATATGCGGCAGCAATTCCGAAAATACCTGGCCCGACTCACCATGCCTGGAGAACGTGAAACGGGAACCCATCAACTTCGGATGACCCCGAAGAAAAGCAAACCGCTGTCCCTCCAGCAGGTGATCGGGACAGGGCTTGTCGTCGTTTTCTCGCAGTACCGGCTTGTCCTCGAACAGATCCAGTTGCGAGGGAGCGCCGACCATGTGCAGGAAAATAACGTTCTTTGCCCGGGCCGGAAAATGGGTTGCCCGGGCCGCCATCCGGTGAACCGAATCCCGGGATGGTGGCTGATCTGCAAATCCAAGATCGTCCGCCAGCAGGGTCGCCAGTGCCGCCGAACCGATTCCCAGCCCGCTGCGCTGGAGCAACTCGCGGCGACTGCATTCGATCCGTAATTGCTGAGAAATATTCACTCTGTCCCTATCCCTTGGTAATCGTCTCATCCAGGTTTAACAGAACATTGGCAATCGAGAGCCAGGCAGCCAACTGCGGTTTCTCCGGCCCGGTCACCGTGGTTGCCCCGAGTACCTCGCTGGTGACCTTTGGATTCGCCTGGAAGCGGGCCAGCTCCGTCCGATAGAACTCCAGCAGCGTGTCCAGTTCCCCGGTACTGGCCCGACGGGAGACAACCAGTTGAAAGGCCTGTGCCATCCGCTGCCTGTCATCGGCTATTTCGGGCAGGTCAACAATCCGCTGGGCCAGGTGCCTGGCAATCTCCAGGAAAGCCGGATCGTTCAGCAATGTCAGGGCCTGGAGCGGCGTGTTCGTGCGGGACCGGCGGACCACGCAGGAAGCACGATCGGGTGCGTCAAAATTGGTAAAGCTGGGGTAGGGGGCACTACGGCGCCAGAACACGTAAATCCCACGGCGAAACCGGTCGGTACCACTGGAGGTGTTGTACTTCGGTTCATTTCGACCCACATGCCGCCAGATGCCGGCAGGCTGTGGTGGGTAAACCGGGGGGCCTCCCATCTTGTGACTCAGCAGACCGCTCACCTGGAGTGCATTGTCACGGATCATCTCCGCCGACAGACGAATCCGGGGGCCGCGTCCCAGTAGCAGATTTTGCGGGTCCTGTTGAAGCTGGTCGGGGGAAACGTGCGAGGACTGCTGATAAGTCGCCGAGTTCACGATTAACCGGTGAACATGTTTCATCGACCAGTCATTCTCCATGAACTCCACAGCCAGCCAGTCCAGCAGGTCCGGGTGTGTCGGCCGGTCCCCCTGGGTTCCAAAATCCTCCTCGGTGGCGACAATGCCTCGACCAAAAATGTCTGCCCACCAGCGATTGACCGTGACCCGCGATGTGAGCGGATTGTCCCGGTTGGCCAGCCAGCGTGCCAGCCCGACCCTGTCGGCCGACAGCCCCTCCTCCATCGCAGGCAGGCTCCCGGGCGTTCCTGGCTGGACCTGCTGCTGGGGATCCTTGAAATCGCCTCGCCGGAGGAGGTGCGTTTTGCGTGGCTGTTCCTGCTCAATCATCACCAGCGTCGTAATCGGCTGGATGCTCTCCAGTTGTTTCTGGACGCCGGCACGCTGCGTGACCAGGGACTGGATCTCCGCGTCGAGACTGAAAAAATACTCATCCAGTTTCTCCTGGTCCGCTTCCGATCGCTTTGCGGCCGGTTTTTCCAGGATTACCAGAAGCGGCTCTGGGATCTTGGGACTCGGCATACCGGTCATAGCAGAAATCCGCAGCCTGCCGATCGTACGGCATCCACCATAATTCTGTTCCAGCGTAACAATAAACTTCCAACCCGATCCGCCAATCTTTTTCTTGGTCAACACGGTAGCAAAATGCGGCTTGCCAAACTGGGGATTGATCGCCCAGCCAGTCGCTGGATCCCCGTCAATGAGCCCTGCCACTTTCAAGTTCTGCTGGGAAAAATCAGCCTGGGGCGTATGCAGGGTAAGCATTTCGAGCCCCACATCGCCATCAGCTGGCCCCGCCTGGACCGTTAATTCATTGAGAACAAAATTTGGCCGCTCCTTGACATGGCGCCCCGGCCCGTTTCCAGGCAAGCTCTGGTGGGTCAATGCATCCAGCTTCAGGCCACTGATCTGTTCCAGATCGCTCCGAAGCGTGACAGTGTAGGTGTCCCGGTCCGGACGCTTTCCACTTACCAGTACCGACTGGTCCTTGAGGATCTCGTGAGAGGCACCTCCCAGGGATGAAAAGCTCTCCACCTGCAGCACATGCCAGCGCGGCGCCTCGGCAGCTACCGTAACCAGTTCTGCCTCCCAGGCCTGCCGGTCTGCCTGCAGGGCCTCCCTGCGGCTGACGATCTGGCCTTCCAGGCTCTTCTTTTCTGCCTCCAGGGTCGCAAACTGGACCTGCTGGTTCTGACTGAGCGGCAAGTCCATCGTGGGGCCGACAAAGTTATAGGTGACACCGTTCCCCTCCACTTCCAGCGGCGTGTTGTTAAAGAAAGCAAACAGCTGGTAGTACTCGCGCTGCAGGAACGGATCGTACTAGTGGCTGTGACACTGGACGCAGGGGATCGTGGTCCTCAGCAAGACTGATCCGGTCGTGTGGACCCGGTCGATCACCTGGTGCACCCGGTTGGCTTCCGGTTCGACACCCGCCTCCACGTTACAGGTAGTCAGGCGGTGGAATCCCGTGGCGATCTTCTGGTCCACCGTGGACGATGGCAACAGGTCCCCGGCCAACTGTTCCAGTGTGAACTGGTCAAACGGCATGTCCGCATTCATCGCCCGGATGACCCAGTCACGGTACGGCCAGATGTTGCGATACTGGTCTGCCTGGTAACCGTTGCTGTCGGCATAGCGGGCCAGGTCAAGCCAGGTTCGAGCCCAGCGTTCTCCATAGAGGGGGGATGCCAGCAGCTTCTCCACGATCCGCTCATAGGCCCGGGGGTCCGTGGAGGCTGCAAATGCTTCCACCTCTTCAATCGTGGGAGGGATACCAACCAGGTCCAGGTTAAGGCGACGGAGTAGGCGCCGGGGTTCCGCACGCTGGGAAGGACGCTGGCCTTGCTGGTTGAGCCGGTCAAGGACAAATGTATCAATCGGATTACGAATCCAGTCGCTTCGCCGTGGCAGCGGCAGGCGGGGGCGTTCCACACGCTGATATGCCCAGTGAACCTCGACCGATTCTGCATCGGAACCAATTCCAAGCGGCCATTCTGCACCCTGCTCTATCCAGTGGCGCAGCAAGGCGCGCTGGTCCTCCCCAAGTGCCTCCGCCTCCAGGGGCATCTGGTCCCCCACCGCATCACTGGCCACGCGCTGGTAAAGAATGCTCTCGGCAACATTCCCTGGGACAACAGCCGGGCCACTGGTGCCACCGGTCAGCACCACCCGCCTGGCATCCAGCCTGAGGCTTCCTTCCTGCTTGCCAGGGCCATGACAGGAAAAACAGTGTGCCTCCAGAAGAGGCCAAACCTGTTCCTTGAAGTCGACCCGCTCTGGCTGCTGGGCGATGACAAGGGAGGACCCACCGATGGCGCAGACCAGCATCGCCAGCCAGCTCGTTCGCTTCCATCGCAGGTCACTCGACTGCATATCCATCTTTCCCGTTTCTGCCGGGCAATACTCTACCTGTCCGAAAAAAGAGGCCCGCAGAGCACCATCTATTCTATCATCTATTGTTCTGGCATTTGCTGATTGTTACAGCCCACCAATCTTTATGGCTCCAGTTTGAAGTCGCTGGAGATATCGCGGAAACAGCCCAGAAAGGACAGGTTCGCAGGGTTTTCGGGAACCAGGAAAGCTAGGCAAGCAGGTCCTTGACCAGCCGGCCTCCGATATCGGTAAGCCGGTGGTCCCGCCCCTGAAACCGGTAAATCAGCCTTTCATGATCAATCCCCAGCAGGTGCAGAATGGTCGCCTGGAGATCATGCACATGAACCGGGTTCTCGGTGATGTTGTACGAGAAATCATCTGTCACGCCATAGGTCAGACCCCGCTTGAGACCACCCCCGGAGAGCCAGGCACTGAAACAGCGTGGATGATGATCCCTTCCATAATCATCCATCTGTAAATCGCCCTGGCAGTAGACGGTACGTCCAAATTCCCCGGCCCAGACAAGCAGTGTGTCCTCCAGCAGGCCCCGCTGCTTGAGATCCTCGACCAGGCCGGCCGAGGGCTGGTCTGTCTGCTGGCACTTGGTGCGGATCCGGCCAGGCAGGCTGGAATGATGATCCCAGCCACGATGATAGAGCTGGACAAAGCGAACACCTCGCTCCACCAGGCGGCGGGCAAGCAGGCAATTGGCGGCATACGTTCCCGGCATCCGCGCCTCCTCCCCATACAACTGGTAGGTCCGTTCCGGTTCATCCGCCAGATCCACCAGTTCAGGAACCGACATCTGCATCCGGTGGGCCATCTCGAACTGGGCAATCCGGTCCTCGATGGCCGGGTCCCCAAAGGCTTCCTGTTGAAGTCGATTCAACCTGGCCATCCCGTCAAGCATCACCCGGCGACGCTGCGAGTTGATACCGGGCGGGTTCTTCAGGTACAGGATCGGATCTCCCACTCCCCGGAAATTCACCCCCTGGTGCCTGGAGGCCAGGAACCCGGAACCCCAGAGCCGTCCCATTAACGGCTGGTCACCTGGCTGGCCACCGGAAATCAGGACGGTGAAGGCCGGCAGGTTGTCGTTTTCACTCCCCAGTCCATAGCTTAACCAGGATCCCATGCTCGGCCGTCCGGGCTGCTGGCTGCCGGTCTGAAAAAACGTGATCCCCGGGTCGTGATTGATCGCCTCGGTATGGAGCGAGCGGACCACGCAGAGGTCATCCACCACGCGGGCGGTAAAGGGAAGCAACTCACTGACCGACGTCCCGCTGGCTCCATGGCGGGCGAAACGGAACAGGGACTGCGTTACCGGTTTCCTCTCCTGGTTCGCTGTCATGTCCGTCAGCCGCTGCTTCTGCCGGACCGAATCCGGGATCTCCTGGCCATGCCACTCGTCCAGCTGTGGCTTGGGATCGAACAGGTCCAGTTGGGACGGGGCCCCGGACTGGTGCATGAAAATCACCCGCTTGGCACGTGGCGGATGGTGAGGAAGACCGGGCAGGGCAGGCCAGGCAACGGGGGGAGCAGCAGGGAGGGATCCTTCCAGCAAAGTGGCCAGCGCGGCAACACCGATCCCACCGGCAGAACGGCCAAAAAAGTGCCGTCTCGTGATCAATTCCTGGTAGTCCCTGCCAAGCGGCATCTGCACCGTCTCCCTTATGGTTTGTGGATGGCTTCATCGGTCAACAGGATCATTGCAACCAGGGTGGTCCAGGATGCCAGCTCGACACTGTTCGTCCCCACCCGCCGCACCGAGTCACCGACCGTGACCAGCGCCCGGGCCGCCTCTGGATCCTCTCTGAAAAGTGTTCGCTGCTGCCTGAGCACATCCGCCAGCACGGTCACTTCCGCCGGGGTGGCCGGGCGGGACAGGATGGTCTGCATGGCCCGGCCCAGTCGCTGGTGGTCGTCCCCAGCAGTCTCCCCGAGCAGCCGGTCGGCCAGGCAGCGAGCGGCTTCCACGTACGTCGGGTCATTCATCAGCACCAGCGCCTGCAACGGGGAGGTGGTGCGGGGCCTCTGGACAACACAGGTCTCCCGGTTGGGAGCATCGAAGACAGCTAGCGCGGGCGGGGGAACCGTCCTTTTCCAGAACGTGTAAAGACTTCGGCGAAAAAGGTCCTGCCCACTGCTTGGCAGGTAAACCTGGGCGGTAAAGTCCCGCGGGTTAAAAGAAACCTCTCTCCAGAGCCCGGGTGGGTGATAGGGATAGACACTCATGCCACCGATACGAACATCGAGCAGGCCGCCAATCGCCAGCGCCTGGTCACGAATGACTTCCGCATCCAGCCGCAAGCGGGGGGCGCGGGACCAGAAACGGTTTTCCGGATCCGCCAGCCGCCGTTCTGGAGCCACCCGGCTGGCCTGCTGGTAGGTTGCTGAAAGCACGATCAAGCGGACAAGCTGCTTGACATCCCAGCCGCTTTCGATGAACTCCACGGCCAGCCAGTCGAGCAGGTCCGGATGCGTCGGCCACTCCCCACGGGTACCGAAATCACGCGGTGTCCGCACCAGCCCCTGGCCGAACAGGAGAAGCCAGAACCGGTTGACTGCGACCCGGGAAGTCAGCGGATTGCGGCGATCAACAAGCCAGCGGGCCAGGCCCAGCCGATTCTCCTCGATTGCCGTATCGGGATTGGCCAGGACACCCGGCAGCGCCGGCCCCAGGCGTTCTCTCTTCTGCTGGTAATCTCCACGAGCAAGCAGGAAGGTCTCTCGGACACTGTCCCGTTCCCGCATCACCATCGTGGTGGCAATCTCCTTCTCGAGCTTCAGGAGAGTATCCTCCAGCTCTCTCTGTCGCTTCCATAGCCGCCTGTATTGGTCGTCATGATGTTCCAGGTAATAGGTCTGCAACTGCTTATGCTGTGCTGCCGTCCTTTCCGTTTCGGCCAGGTCAATGATCTCGCGAATCGGGTTGCCCCCTGCCAGCCGACCGACCTCGCCCCTACTGAGCTGCCGGCGGTAAAATCGCACATCGTCGATCATGCCTCGAAAGGCCATGGTCTTGTCGTGGGCGCCAATCAGCAAGGCGCTCTCGGTGGCGATCGACCCGGCGAGTGAATCGGCGCGAACCTGGACCGGCTGTGGCTTTCCGTCAACATAGACCGACACGCCCGCCGCTTTCCCCGTGCCATCGCTGGTGACTGCCACGTGGTGCCAGCTATTGAGTGATAACGGCTCCCCTGTCACCACGTCCACCAGGCTGATGCGGGGCTGGTTAACGAGCCTGATGACCAGCCGGGCATCATCCAGCAGGACCTGGTACCCCCGCTGCTGGACTCCGGATTCTCCCCGTGAGAGTATCGCCATCTCATCCCTGGACGTTGGAAATATCCAGCTTGAGAGTGTAAAGCGGGAATCAGTATCCAGCGCCGCAGCCCCGGCCACCTCAATGTACTTTGCCCCATCAAAAAGCAGGGCCTCCCCGTACTTGCCCGGGATGTAGACAGCATCGCCATGGAGCGTGCCGTGCTTTTTCCCCTCAGCACGGTCGAGAACCTGTTGTCCCCCCGCCAGGTCCAACGGCCAGGCCGAGATCACGTCCGATGGTGGCCCGGGCATTTTCTCGACTCCCCCACGGATACGCTGCTGCCAGCGATCCAGATCCAGCGTGATCCCCTTTCGGCGCTTTTCCAGTTGCTGCCCGGTCTCTGAAAGCTGCAGGCGAGACACGCGGACGGCCTCTTCCTGGAGCGGTGTCGGTGACTTGAGCAGCGGTTCTGCATTGCCCGTTCGGCCATCGAGTCCCAGCTCATCAATATTGTTGAAATAGGCGTAGAGGCCATAAAAATCCCGCTGGCTGAGCGGATCATACTTGTGGTCGTGGCAGCGACAGCATTCCATCGTCTGGCCCAGCCAGACGGTCGCGGTGGTAATCACCCGGTCCACGACGTACTCGCTCAAGTACTCCTCGGCGATCGCTCCTCCCTCGAAATTGAGCATCGTGTTGCGGTGAAACCCGGTCGCCAGCCGCTGGTCCACGGTCGCCTCCGGCAGCAGGTCCCCGGCCAGTTGCTCAATGGTGAACTGGTCGTAGGGCATGTCACGGTTGAACGCCTGGATCACCCAGTCCCGCCAGCGCCACATGTCCCGGCGGTTATCGATATGGTAGCCATGGGTGTCGGCATAGCGTGCCAGGTCCAGCCAGTGGACGGCAAATCGCTCGCCAAAGCGGGGTGAGGCGAGCAGGCGATCCACCAGCTGCGAGTAGGCAGCCGGATCCTGGTCGGCCAGGAAGGCCTCGAGCTGGGGGACGGTCGGGGGCAGTCCGGTCAGGTCCAGTGTTACCCGCCGAAACAGGTCCGAGCGGGATGCCCTCCCGGCCGGGGCCATGCCGGCCCGCTGCATGCGAGCCCCGATGAACGAGTCAACCGGGGTTTTCGGCCAGGAACGGTCGATGATCTCCGGCAGGTGGGGGCGCTGCGGGGGAATATAGGACCAGTGTTGATTCCAGCGGGCCCCCAGGTCGATCCAGGTACCGATCATTTCAATCTGCCGGGCTGTCAGCGAGTAACCATGAACCTCGACAAACCGCTCCGGTGGCATCCGCTCTGCTGGGTCAGCGGAGCTGATCCGCCGGTAAAGTTCGCTGCGGCGGCGATTCCCCGGGACAATGGCCAGGCTGCCGGACTCGAGCCGGGATTTTGCTTGCTGCTCGATGTCCAGGCGCAGGCCGGCCTGCCGATTCTCCTCGTCCGGACCATGGCACCTGTAACAGGAGTTGGCCAGGATGGGCCGGATATCCCGGTTAAAATCAACCACCGGCGGCTGGCCCCACAGCGGGCATGCCAGGGCAGGCACCCCGAACAGAACGATCAGGTGCACCAGCAGCCTGCTTCCTGGGATTCGTGCCAGCCATTTCATCATGTCGCCATTGTTTCCAAGCGGGGAAAGCACCGGGACCGTACCAGCCGTTTTATTATACGAACCTTCACCGCCAGCAACCCCAATGCAATCCGGGCGGAGTGGGAAACCTTCCAGAAAGAGATCACTCCCGAGCGGATGGAACGAGCTCGATCGAGCGGAGTCGCATCAGCTCGTCTCCCGTGATCCGGCTGGCCCGCAGGGTAAGCGTGTGCGGACCGGTACTTCGGATAAACAGGAATTTTTCATTCACACTGGATTCGCCGGGGACAACATCCATAAAGGATGCCTTCTCGTCGTCCAGCTGGAGATTGTATTCACCTCCCTCCCATTGCTCGTCGGCGGAATATTCCACCTTCACCATGTAGGGCCCAGGCTTGGCCACGATCCGGAAGCTCCAGCGAACCAGGTCACTGGTTTCCTTCCAACCATACACCTCCGTCTTATCCGGGTCCCGCTGCATGTTTCCACCTACCAGCTCGGCCGTGGATGGGCTCAGGTGGACCTCCCCTGTCGCTTCCTGTTGCACCAGCACCCTCTTGGGCTTTGGCTTTTCCCTGGGTTTTTTTTCCACAACCTTCTGCTGGTTTTCTTTCGGCTCCCCCGGCGGATCCGTACCGGACTGCCCCTGGCGGATAATCAGACCAATTCCGACCGCGGCAACAAGGACTACCGCCGCGACAATCCATGGTACCGTGGACCGTTCGCTGATCCCCAGGTCGTCGACGGACCAGTAGAGATTTCCAAAAGCAGTCTCTGCAACTGGCAGCCCCTCCGGTTGCTCGCTCTCCACCTGTTCGGCGCTACGGAGTTGCCCGTCATAGCCGGCTCGTTCCTCCGGGTCGGCCAGACAAAGGCGAGCCTGGGAGAGGGCGTTCAGGATTGGCTGGGTAAAACGTCCCCGGGGCCCCGTCTGGAAGCTGCGGATCTTCTTCATCCGCTCATCCGCCGCCGCCTCGATCATTTCCGGATCGGATTCAAAACGACGAAGTCCCAGCAATCGATAATGATCGACGGGGTGCTCGTGAGGCTCGATTTCCAGCCACTCGGAGAAGGGATCAAACGGCGCGGCCATGACTTCAATTCCTGCACGGAAAAAAAGAGATGGAAGGCACAGGGCACCCTCCATCTCTGGTTCATCGCTACCGGGAAACGACCACCGACCTCAGTTAAACTTCTCTCGGCACCACAAACGGCTTGCGGTATTCCCGCGTCAGCAGGGCGTTGGCATCGTCATTGCCGACAAACTGCTCTGCCACCGGATCGAACGTCAGCTGGCTTCCCAGCATGTACTGGCTCCCGGCGAGATTCACATCCACCGCTTCGAGGTTGGATGTCAGTGTCTCAAAGGCGGCCGCCACCTGCTTGTTCTGCTTGAGCTGTTCAAGCTTGTGGTCAAAGGAAACCGTTTTGCCGAGCCGGTAAGAGATATTGCCAAGGTGGCAGAGGGCACTGGAGTAGTGTGCTACCTCCGCATCACAGTTGACGTCTTCCGGTTTCCGGCTGCGGACAGCGTTGATGAAGCTGCCAAATGCACCACCGGGCGTGACAGCCACGTCCTCCCCGGAGATATTCACGGCCGAACCACCATTGTTGGGATGGAACTTCCAGTCACGGATAACACCCTCGCTGGTGTAAAACTCGTTGCTCACATTTCGCGGTGGTCCTCCCGACTTGCCAACCAGGCCACGGGTCTCAAAGACCAGCAGTGTGTCACCATAGTCGTAGACGCTCAGCTGCATGTTGGGCGTTTCGCCCTGGTCCTTGCTCCCTGGAATGTACCGGCCGCCAACACTCCAGACACTCTTGGGAAGCGTGCTGTCCTTGATCGCCCAGCGGGCAACATCCATCTCGTGGACACCCTGGTTCCCGGTATCCCCATTGCCCGTATCCCAGAACCAGTGCCAGTTATAGGTATGCAGGTTGCCATGAAAGTCCTGCATCGGTGCCGGGCCGAGCCAGACATTCCAGTCCAGGTGGGCAGGCGGCTTGCTGATCGGCTTGGTCCCAATCGACCATCGCGGCTTGCAGCAATAACCCTTGGAGACCAGCAGCTTGCCGTACTTGCCGGACTGGATGGCGGCAATCTGCCCGGCCCGTCCCTCGCTACTGCGCTGCTGTGTTCCATGTTGCACGATCCGCTTGTACTTGCGCGCCGCCTCAACACACTGGCGGCCCTCGAAGACGTTATGGCTGATCGGCTTCTCCACGTAGACATCCTTGCCCGCCTGGCAGGCCCAGACGGTGATCAGCGAGTGCCAGTGGTTACAGGTGGCAACCGAGACCGCATCGAGGTTGGGATCTTCCAGGGCTTTACGGATATCCTGCACACAGGTCGGCTTCTGGCCGCCCCCGGCATCGGTCACGCGTTTGCTTCGTGACTCGAAGAGACTCGAATCCGGATCGATCAGGTAGGTCACGTCGACACCCTGCTGGGGAGCAAAGCCGCTGATATGGGATGTCCCCCGGCCATTGATGCCTGCCACGCCGATACGAACCGCCTCGTTGGCACCCAGCACCGCGCCCGATGACTTGGTGCCGGCAATCGTAAAGAGGGGGAAAGCTGCTCCGGCAGCCGCTGCATTCTTGAGAAAACGACGACGATTCTGGCGAGCCATTTCTTGGCCTCCTTTGGGAGTAAACCGTGATCCCGGGAACAGGCCCCGGGCTTTTCACCATCTCACGGCGGACAGGATAAATCGAATTACAACACAGCAGAAGGGGAAAGTCCAGTTGGATCTCCCACCCGCTACTTTTCCTCGAATTTTCGCTTGCTGACCTCATCGGCAGTGGGGAAATCCGCCGGCAGCTTCTGCGTCACCTTGCCCGTGGCTGCCCACTCGGCGCCCCGCTGAAGGGTGGCAATAAAACCAACACATTCCTGCGAGTAGTCCCCATGCCCCATCGGTGTATGCAGTACCCGGCCCTTGCCGAACTCGACCGTGAAGATCATCGGCTCATGCCGGCCCGTCCCTCCCTTCTCCTTGGAGGCAAAGGCCGTGGCCAGGACATGCATGTTCTGGGCCGGACCACGTAGCAGGTCGTAGAGCTCATCCTGGGCGTGCAGCCACTGGCTTGGCATTCCCCGGGTGATGGGATGCTCCGAATCCCGCGTGATCACGGCGAACGGGTGCTGGGGACCATGATGGCCTCCCCGCCCTGCCGATTCATCCCGCACCAGCTTGCCCTCGGCGTTGATAT
>CAYYZW010000170.1:0-2591 GCA_964476375.1 uncultured Pirellulaceae bacterium | reverse complement strand
GTAATAGCGTCCGGTTATGTACTTGTCTTCAGGGGGTGTGTGGGCGTTTGAGGCTGTGGACCCCGGAATGTAATCCCGTCCAATATGGCAAGTTCTGACGGCAGATTCAAGCAAAGGAAGCCCTGGCCCTCCGGGGCCGGTATGGGCGATATCGATTACAATGGGAACAGCGCCTATTTAGTCGTTTTGAAATGTTCAAGAGATGAAACGTCGAAACATCCGCCGTCCTCGAGGTATTGCTGGCTGGTCTGTCCTGGTGGCCCTGGCTGGAGCTGTCATCTACGGCGGGCTTTATGTCTCCACCTGGTACGTACAGGACCGGGTGCAGCAGGCGTTGACCGGGAGGAACCAGCAGGCGGTGGATACCTGGCTTGCCCGCGCCCGCTGGTTCCCGATGCGGAGGGCACGAACGGAATTCCTTGAGGCCCGGGTTGCCCGGGGAAGAGGGAATCCGGACGGCATGAGAGAACATTTGCAGAGGGCGGGCGAACTCGGTTATGACACGGATTCGATCCTCAGGGAACAGTGGCTGGCGCAGGCCGAGCTAGGTGATATGACCCTGCTCTCCGGTCAGATGGCGATGATGTTGACCGACCCGCGTGGGGATGAATTGGCAATCGTGGAGTCCTACGTCAAGGGCCTGGTCCGGGTAGAGCGTTACCAGGCCGCCGTTGAGATGCTCGAGGCATGGTGCAAGGATTATCCGGAGGATATCCACCCCCGGCAGCTTCTTGGCAGCGTGCTCGTGGATATGGGCAGGTGGGAAGAGGCGGGGACGTTGTTTGAAGAGATCCTGCGAGGACACCCGGGAGACGAACGGGCTGCATATGGCCTGGGTGTCGTGCTGATGGCGCAGCAGAAAATCGACCTCGCGGTTCCCTATCTTGAGGTCGCCGCCCGGGATGAAACACTCTATGCCGATGCGATGCTCAGGAAGGCTCGTTGTCATCGGGCACTTGCCGAGCCGGAACGGGCGAGGGCGGTACTGAAAGAAATGGTGGAAACCTTCCACGATCGGACAGCGATGGTCGAGCTGGCACAACTGAACCTGGACGAGGGACAGTTTGAGCTGGCGCTGGGACGTGTGGAGCCTCTTGTCGAGCAGGATTCGAGAAAGGTGGATGCCCGCTATATTTATGCCCAGGTCCTTCGGCAACTTGGCCGGCAGGAGGAGGCGACCGACCATTTTTCTGCCGTTATGGAGATTAACAGGAACCTTGCCCTGGCGAACGAACTGGCCGAGCGGCTTGGCGATGGAACAGAAAGCGTGGATCGGCGAGTGCAGATCGCCCGGTTGCAGTTTCAGTATGGATCGGAACAGGAGGGACTGCGCTGGCTGGTGGATGCGATTCGTGTCGACGACACGCACCGCGAGGCCCTGGAGGCCCTTTACGAATACTATGCCGGCAAGGCAGAGCAGTATCCCGATGATCGGGACACCTGCCGCCGACGAGATGAATTTCAGCACCGCCTGAGAGAATTAAACCCCTGACACGATGCATTATTCCTGCAAGAGAGATGCCCCGCACGGATTCCTGCTGACGGTGATCCTGCTGTGCGCCGGCCTGGCCGGATGTGAGCGCCAGGACGTGGTGCCGGACGGGCCGGTTAGGGATGGCCGGCCCGTGGAGGGGCGAGACGAGACGCCGGTGCCGATCCGGCTGGTGGAGATCACCGACCGGTTGGGAGTGGATTTTACCTATCGCAATGGAATGGAGGCCGGGGAAAGGACAATCCTGGAGACGATGGGCAACGGGGTCGGGCTGGTGGACTTCGACCTCGATGGTTTCCTGGATATTTTTCTTCCTGGGGGGGGGCAGTTCGAAGGCAAGCAGATCCAGGGTCACCCGGCCGCCTTGCTCCGGAACCTGGGGGGCGAAGTGTTCCGTGACCTCTCATCACTTGCCGGGACGGACCACGCTCGGGTTTATAGCCATGGGTGCCAGGTTGCCGATATCGACAATGACGGGTTCCCGGATCTGCTGGTGACCGGTTACGGGGCCCTGCAACTTTATCACAACCAGGGGGATGGTACGTTCCTGGAGATTCACCAGCAGGCGGGCCTGGATAACAACGGCTGGAGTACCAGCGCCGGCTTTGGGGATCTGAATGGAGATGGTTTCGTCGATCTCTATGTTTGTAATTACGTGGACTGGTCTTTCGCAAATCATCCGACATGCATCAGTTCCAGCAACCAGCCTGACATCTGTTCTCCACGCGAATTCAAGGCCATCGCGGACGTCCTGTATTTCAACAATGGAGACGGGACCTTCAGGGATGTGAGCGACAGCGCGGGACTCGTGAAGGGAAAAGAGGTCGCTTTCTCCAAGGGACTGGGTGTCCTGCTCGGGGATATTGATCTGGACGGCGACCTGGATATCTACGTCGCAAACGATACCACGCCGAACTTCCTTTACATCAATGATGGGCTGGGGAATTTTCGCGAACGTGGCCTTGTCCGCAGTGTCGCCTTTGATTCCCGTGGCGGTGCCAATGGAAGCATGGGGCTGGACCTGGGGGATTTTAACGGGGACCTGTTGCCTGACCTCTCTGTTTCAAATTACGAGCAGGAACCTTTTGGCGTCTATGAA
>CAYYZW010000169.1:0-16087 GCA_964476375.1 uncultured Pirellulaceae bacterium | reverse complement strand
GTCAAAAACCTGCTGGTCAAAATCGACCAGGTCCATCTTGTTGACTGCCACCAGCACGTGGCGGATGCCCAGCAGCGAGACAATAAAACTGTGTCGCTTGGTCTGTGTCAGGACTCCGTGGCGGGCGTCAATCAGGATAATCGCCAGGTCACAGGTGGACGCGCCGGTCGCCATGTTTCGCGTGTACTGCTCGTGTCCCGGCGTGTCGGCAATGATAAATTTCCGCCGCGCCGTGGAGAAATACCGGTACGCCACATCGATCGTGATTCCCTGTTCACGTTCTGCCTTGAGCCCATCGGTCAAGAGTGCCGGATCGAAATCGCCCCCGGTGGTGCCATGGGTCACCGAGTCCTGCTCGAGGGCCGCCAGCTGGTCCTCGTAGATCATCTTGGAGTCATAGAGCAGGCGTCCAATGAGCGTGCTCTTTCCGTCATCCACGCTGCCACAGGTCAGCAAGCGCAGCAGTTCCTTCTGCTCATGCTGAGCAAGATAGGCGTCGATATCTGTCGCGATCAGATCGGACTTGTGACTCATTGGCAATCACTTCTGCCTTCCGGGGTTGGCTAGAAGTACCCCTCCCGTTTCTTGTCTTCCATGCCCCCCTCGTCGTCGTTGTCGATGGTCCGCCCCTGTCTCTCGGAGGTCGACGCCAGCAGAATCTCCTGGATGATCTCCGGAAGCGTGGTGGCGTCAGACTCCACCGCCCCGGTCAGCGGGTAACAACCGAGCGTGCGAAAACGGACATTCTTGATTTCCGGTTTCTCTCCATCGGCCAGCTCAAGCCGTTCATCGTCGACAAGGATCATCACGCCGTCCCGCATGACCACCGGCCGGGGGGCTGAAAAGTAGAGAGGGACGATGGGGATTTTTTCCAGGTGGATATACTGCCAGACGTCCAGCTCCGTCCAGTTGGAAAGAGGGAAGACGCGGATGCTCTCGCCCTTGTTGACCCGTGTGTTGTAGAGGTTCCAGAGTTCCGGTCGCTGGTTTTTTGGATCCCAGCGGTGATGCTCGTCACGGAACGAAAAGACACGTTCCTTGGCACGTGATTTTTCCTCATCACGCCGGGCACCACCGAAGGCGGCGTCAAACGCGTGCTTCTCCAACGCCTGCTTGAGACCCTCCGTTTTCATCACCGTGGTATGCTTGCCGCTTGACTCGAGCGGATGGATCCCCAGCTTGCGACCTTCCTCGTTGATGTGGACGATCACGTCCAGTCCGAGTTCGGTGCGGGCATAATTTTCCCTGAATTCGATCATCTCACGAAACTTCCATGTCGTGTCAACGTGCATCAAGGGAAAGGGTGGCTTGGCGGGATAAAACGCCTTCAGCGCCAGCTGGACCATCACCGAGGAGTCCTTGCCGACCGAGTAGAGCATGACTGGATTGTCAAACTCGGCAGCCACTTCACGAATGATGTGAATGCTCTCTGCCTCGAGCTGTTTCAGATGTGTGAGGTCGTAGCCGGCCATGGATCGGGGAGGTGTAGGGGGCCTGTTTAATGAAGGGAGGAATCCTGAAGTATAAATTGCCGTTGTTTCCTGGACAATGAGTCCGCTCTTTCATGCTGCAGGGGCTTTTGTTTAAAGCAGCGGTTCTTCCCGGCCGGCCGGCCAGATCTTGAGGATCACGCTTTCCGATTCGGTGCCTGGCATGGGATAATGTGCAGCCTTGCGTAGCTGGACTTCTGCCAGCAGGCCCCGCTGGCGTGCCTCGGTACGTTCCTCGATCCAGCGTGGCCCCTTGATTGCCAGCATGCACTGGAACTCGTGCCAGGATGACTGGAACCAGTGGCAGATCTTCCAGAGCGGTCCCACCGCCCGGGAGACAAGCAGGTCAAAACGGAGATCCTCCAGAAGCGATTCGGCCCGGCTATTATGGACCGGGATGGGAAGTCCCAGCTTCTCGATGATCTGGTTCAGTGCCTCGGCTTTCTTGGTCACCGATTCGGCGAGCGTGATTTCCAGGTCTGGCCGCAGGATGGAGAGCACGATTCCTGGCACGCCTCCCCCGCTGCCAACATCGAGCACTTCCTGGCCGGCTGGGATAAGGGCGGAAAGCTGGAGGCTGTCGAGCAGGTCCCGGCTGACGAACTTCTCGTAGTCGGTATGCCGGGTGAGGTTGAGGTGCTTGTTGCGACTCCAGAGAACCTGGCAGTACTGCTCCAGCTGCTGTTGCATCGGTGGCGTGATTCCCTCCAGCTGGTACTGGATGATATTTTCGGAAAGTGATGGCATCGGGACTGGAGGGGGTGAGTGGAAAGTGCGGGAAATGTCCAGCGTGCTTTTCTGGTGGCCAAGGTACAATCCTAGCAGCAAACCACGGATCTCTCCCACACCCCCTGCCATGGCACGTCCCCCCGAAAACCTGACAGTTGTTGCCCGCCGGCGGATCCTGCGGCGACTGGGAGGTTTCTTTGTCGCTCCCTTTTTTTGTTCCCCGGGAATGCGGAACGCGCTGGCCGAACCGGTGGCGATGGAGAAATTGAATATCGGGGTGGTGGGCGTGGGCAACCATGGCGCCAGTAACCTGGCGGCGATGAAGCACCAGGCGGTGGTGGCTGTCTGTGATGTCGATGCCGGTTACCTGCAGCGGACCCGCCAGGAATTTTCCTCCGCCCGACATTACCGCGACTGGCGGGAGATGCTCCAGCACCCGGACCTGGATGCTGTCGTGATAAGTACTCCTGACCACCAGCATGCCGGCTGTGCCATGGGGGCGATGGAGAAGGGGCTGCATGTCTACTGTGAAAAACCCCTGGCCCACAATATCGAGGAAACCAGGTTGATGAAGAAAATGGCCCTCCAGGCCGGGGTCATCACCCAGCTAGGCAACCAGCACCACAGTCGCCGTGGCTACCGGCTGGCAGTTCAGTGGCTGCAGGCAGGGAGCCTGGGCCCGGTGGACCGTGTTATCGCCTGGACCAACCGTCCGCTCTGGCCCCAGGGGATACACCGTCCCCGCGGTGGTGGCAGAACACCAGCCGGGCTGGAGTGGGATCTCTGGCTGGGACCGGCCGCGGTCCGGCGGTACCACCCGGCCTATCACCCCCTCGCCTGGCGAGGATGGTGGGATTTTGGAAGTGGAACGCTGGGAGACATGGGGCCGCACCTGCTGGACCCCGTTGTCTCCGGCCTGGCCCTTTCCGCTCCGCGAGAGGTGAGTTCGCAATCGTCCCCCGCCAACCGCTGGACCTTTCCGGCCAGCAGTATCGTGCGGATGACGTTCGACCAGGTTCATCGGCAGGAGACCCCCCTGGAACTCTCCTGGTATGACGGTGGCGAAAAACCACCGGTCGAGATCGAGGGTCGCCTGCCAGCCAACGGCGTGATGCTCTACGGTGAACGTGCACGGATGTTCATTCCGGATTATGGCCGCATGCCCCGGCTGATGGGGAATCCGGGGAGTCCCTCCGACGATCTTCCGGACCTGCCCGGTCACCGGCAGCAATGGATCGAGGCCTGTCACCTGGGCCGGCAGACAGCGTGCGATTTCGGTTACGCTGCTCGACTGACGGAGATCTGCTTGCTGGGAAATATCTCCATCCGCTCCGGTCAGGCAGTTCACTGGGACCGCCAAGAGGGACGGATTGTCAACGAGCCGTCATTGAACCATCTGCTCGGTCGGCAAAGACGGTCGGGGTGGGAACTGCCCGGCCTTATTCGCTGAGAACCTGCCGTTCGTATTGCTGCACAATGGCATCCTCGGCCCCGGGGGGGCCAGTGATGATGCGGAAGTGGGCCTCGTCGGAAAACTGGACCGTCCGCAACTGTCGATTTTCCCTGTCTTCCCCAAGGGGATCCTCCAGCAGCATCTCCAGCTCCAGTGAATACTCGTCCGCCGAGAGTACTCTCCAGGTTCCCTGGCCGGTCTCTTCCGGGGTTTTCCCATCGACAGTGGAGGAGGTCACCTCGACCCGGCCATCGGCAAGGAATACCAGTTTGATCTGGACCGCCTCGAGGGTCTCCACGAGGGTTTCCAGTTGGACCTCCCCGTCGACACCGGTCAGAGCCGGCTCGAGCTTCTTTGCATTGACCCTGACTGATCCCTGCCAGCTGCCAACAAGTTTCTTCCCGAGTTTCTCCTCCCGCGCCGGGCATCCGGCCAGGACAAGCATGGCGAGGAGCAGCAGAACCGGGGCCTGCTTTCTATGTCGTCCAAGAAACATGCCTGGTCGATATCCTTGTTGCAGTCCGCAGCCGTTACTTGCGATCCAGTTGTTTGAGTCGTTTGGCCGCCAGTGGTGTGGCCGTGCGGATAACGTCCTCCAGCGTCACTGGCCCCCCGCCCCGGCGCTTGCTTTCATCCGCTGCTTCCATGAAGGCATAGATATCAATGGTCTCCTCGGCAGAGACGGGAGGCTTGCCGGTGCGGTAGAACTTGACGATTTCCACGACCAGCGGCTGGTAGCCGTCATAACCACCGATCGGCTGCGGGCCTTTTTCTGCAAACACCGTTCCCCCATATCCAGTACTGTAACTGCGGGATCCACGGAAGGTTCCCACGCGGCCGTCCTTCCAGTGGCCCACGGCAATATCGGTATTGGGCGTGGAGATGCGTGTCACTGTCTGGCACCCCGCACCCATGACGGTAAAAAGTGTCTCCACGCCGTGGATGCCATACCAGTAAAGGTCCGGGTGGGTCTTTTCCAGCGAACAGGGGCTGTAGGTGTCGGCTCCCGAGATCGTGCCCATGGATCCGTTGCGAATGGCCTGGGCTCCCTTGGAGAAACGGAGCGAGGAGGACGAGAAAACAGGAACCTTGTACTTTTCCGCCGCCTGGAAGATGGCCAGGGTATCGGCCAGGGAGCCGGCGATCGGTTTGTCGATAAAGACCGGTTTACCAGCCTGGAAAACCTCGAGTACCTGTTCCAGGTGAGGTCGCCCGTCGTTGGTCTCCAGCAGCACGACATCACATTCGGCAACCACCGCCGCGACCGAATCAACAACCTTGACTCCCAGTTCCTTGATCTGCTCGGTGTACTTGGGGATTCGGCTTGTGCTCGATTCGATATCCGCACTTCCCTGTGGACAGGCAACCACGACACGGTACCCGGCCAGTTCCGGCGGGGGATCGTCGGCGTTGAGCAGCCGGGCAAAGGCGATGCTGTGGGAGGTATCCAGGCCAATCATGCCAACTCGCTGGGATGTCTCCTGGGCGGATATTCCCCCGGGAAGCAACAGGCTTGTGATCGCAACGACGAGCAGAGAGCGAAAGATCCGGTACATGGCATATGCCTTTCTGGATTCAGTTCAAACGGGATGGAGATGCATTGCAGGGCCTGTCATGGTTTTACCCTTCGAACCCGGTGGTTTAAAGTGTCGCCAATATAAATCGTGCCGTCAGGTCCGACGCAGATGCCATGAGGACGGTCGAGCTGGGCCTGGTCGGCTGGACCTCCGTCCCCGCCACCCCCACGCTGCTGTGGGCCGCTTCCGGCGACGGTCTCGATACCGTCCCTTCCCGGGTCGATCCGCCGGATTACCTGGTTTTCCGTATCCACCACGTAGACAAGTCCTTTCGGCCCCACGCAGATGCCCTTGGGGCCGTTGAAGCGGGCAGTACGGGCCGAGCCGCCGTCCCCGGAGAATCCCTTTGTGCCGTCGCCGGCCACATGCTGCAGGGTTCCCTCGGCCAGTGGTAGTTTCCAGACACTGTGTCCTTCTCGAAGGGCAATCCAGAGCGTGCCCTGGTGAAAACAGAGTGCCCGTGGTCCGAGAATCGGGTTTCCCCGTGCCCGTTGCCCCTCGCGTGGAAGAGCTTTTTCAGGGCTCCCGGCAATCGAGCTGATCTGCCCGCTCACCAGGTCGACCTTGCGGATCCGGTGGTTGCCGATGTCGGCGATGTAAAGCCCTTTCTTTTCGTCTAGGGCAATACTGTGTGGCACACGCAACTGGGCCTTGACGGCGGGCCCCCCGTCGCCGCCGTACCCGGCGATTCCGTTTCCGGCCACCGTGGAGATCACCCCGCTTTGGGCATCGACACGGCGGACAAGGTGGTTTTTCATTTCCACGAAGAACATGTTGCCCTCACGGTCGAAGCGGACTTCATAGGGTTCGTTCAACCTGGCGGCGGTGGCCGGGCCACCATCCCCGGAATAGCCTGCCTCTCCATTGCCGGCCACGGTCGTCACTTTCCTGGTCTCCAGGTCCAGTCTCACGATGCGGTGGTTCTGAACCTCGGTGACGAAAAGTCCTCCCCGGGGTCCCAGTTCCACGCCAAACGGCTGCCCCACGTTGACCGCCCGGGCAGGGCCCTGGCGGCCGTTGTTATCCGCTTTGCCCGTTCCGATTACCGTGTCGATCGTTCCCGCCTGCAGTGCGGCATGGCTTACAAGAAGCAGGCAGGGGAGGAGTTTCAGGTAGCCTCGCATCATCGGGATCTCCACTTTGCTGGTAACCGGGAGGACCCTGATTATAGCGGCTCGTGCGGCGCGAATGGGAAAGCCACCGGGGGGACCCGGGCGATGGCTTGAGCCGCCCGCTGGCTGCTGGTACGCTGTCTGACTCGACCGGTAATGACTTCTTCTGACTCCCTATACAGGCATCGCCCGATGACTATCTCCCAGCAGACGCTCGACAAGCTCGCCCAGTTTGATACTCCCACGATCTGTAACGTCATCGAGCTGTTCGATGTGCGTCCAAGGAACGAGGGTTACATGGATCACCGTGTCCAGAGCAACTTTCCCGAGTTTGCCCCCATGGTGGGCTTTGCCGCTACCGCCTGTTTTCGTTCAGATGCTCCGCCGGCTGGCGGGGATGCATACGGCAGCATCCAGGCGCAGCTGGAGATGTTCGAGCAGCTGCCTGGGCCCTCGGTCGTCGTTTTCGAGGACATTGATGATCCGGCGGTGGCCGCGGTTTTCGGGGAGGTGATGTGTAGCACCTACAAGGCCTACGGGTCAGTCGGCCTGGTGACCAACGGGGGGGGGCGGGACCTGGAGCAGGTGCGGGCGCTGCAGTACCCGGTCTTTACCGGCTCAACAATCTGTTCCCATGCCTACTGCCACATGCTTCATCTTGGGCTGCCGGTTCGTGTGGGGGGCCTGATGGTCGACCAGGCAGACCTGCTGCATGGAGATGCCAACGGGGTCACAAATATTCCTCTCGATATTGCCGGGGAGGTTGCGGACATTGCCGATGACTTTATCGCGGCCGAGGAGATCATGCTGGAATACGTGAAAGCACCGGGGGAAAAGGACCGCGAGGAGTTTTCCCGACGGCGGGAGCAATTTAGCGAGGTGGTGGCTGAACTCAAGTCACGTGTCAGTCGGGCCTGATTCGGCGTGGACGTTCCGGTCGCTTTTGCCGTAAATTCTTGACAGGTAGATGACTCCCCTTGAAAACGAGGGGAGGGGTTCCACCGAAACAGGCACGTTCCTCATGAAACTGATTTGTATCGCATGCGCGCGGTAATTCCATCTCCATGCACTTCAATATTTCCTTTCCTTACCTGCTTGTCCTGCTCCTGCTGGGTGCCGGAACAGGACTTGCGATCCGGTATGCCCGAAGCCGCTCCCGGTTCGCTGCGGTGTCTCGTGGGTCACTGTCGATCTGGTGCCTGATCCTCGTGAGCACGGTCCTGGTCAGCTGGTCCTTCAACCAGGCCGATCCTCGTCCCCGACCAGAAGATCGGCCTGTGGAGGTCCAGGCGGGTGGTTTCGTGAGCTCACAAAACTGCCGCAGCTGCCATCAGCGGCAGTATGAGACCTGGCAGGCATCCTATCACCGTACGATGACGCAGGTGGCGACTCCCGAGACGGTGATCGGTGAATTTGATGGCAGGTTCCTGGAGCGGGATGGGCACACCTTTGGGGTCAGGCGAGACGGGGACACGTTCATGGTTACCTTGCTGGATGATGTGGGCCGGGTCGTGAACCGGCCGGTCGTCATGACCACCGGTTTCCACCACATGCAGGTTTACTGGTTCAGTACCGGGAACGGCCGTATGCTGGGACATTTTCCTTTCGTCTACCTGCGCGAAGAGCAGCGCTGGATTTCGAGTGATGCCTCCTTTCTCCATCCCGAGTCGAAGGGGTTAACGCATTCTCAGCTGACCAACGTGGGACTCTGGAATCACACCTGCCTGAAATGCCATGTCACGAATCCCAGGCCACGGATCCATGATCAGGGTGGGGTGGTCATGGACACCCACCTGGCGGAATTTGGTATCGCCTGTGAGGCCTGCCATGGTCCGGGCGAGGCTCATGTTGCGGCCAACCAGAATCCCATCCACCGTTATTCCCAGCGTTTCGATAAGCAGGCCGATAACACGATTACCAATCCCCTGCGACTGGATCACCGCTAGGCATCCCAGGTATGTGGGATCTGCCATGGTATTACCACCATGGGAGGGGCCGAGGAGGAGCTTCGCTGGCGGGAGCAGGGAAACACCTTCCGACCTGGGGATGAAATTGAGGATCATCGGAAGATTGTCTCCTTCCAGGGCGATCCGGAACTGCTTGAAAAAATCCAGCAGGTAAATCCCGAGTACCTGGTCGACCGTTTCTGGTCGGATGGCATGGTCCGTGTCTCGGGCCGGGAATTCAATGGCCTGCTGGCGACGAGATGTTACACGCATGGCGAGATGTCATGCCTTAGCTGTCACTCGCTCCATCCACCGGAGGACGATCCGCGGCCCTTGAGTGAGTGGGCGGATGACCAGCTGAAATCCTCTATGCGCACCAACCAGGCCTGCCTGCAGTGTCATCAAGAGAGATTTGGAAGCGAGGAGCAGTTGACGGCTCACACGCATCATCCGGCCGGTTCGAGCGGGAGCCTCTGCTATAACTGCCACATGCCATACACGACCTATGGACTGCAGAAGGCGATTCGCAGCCACCAGCTGGACAGTCCCACGGTCCAGGCATCGCTGCAGACCGGCAGGCCGAATGCCTGTAATATCTGTCACCTGGACAAGACAATGGCCTGGGCGGCGGATTCCCTGCAACGCTGGTACGATATTCCGAGGCCCGAACTGGGACTGGACGAGCAGCAGGTCGCTGCCTCGCTGCTCTGGCTGCTCAAGGGAGATGCGGGTCAGCGGGCGTTGATGGCCTGGACCATGGGGTGGCAGCCAGCACGGGATGCGAGTGGAGAGGATTGGCTGGCCCCCTACCTGGCCCAGTTACTGCTGGATCCGTACCAGGCAGTCCGTTTTATTGCTGCCCGTAGCCTCAGGAGGCTGAAAGGGTACGAGGATTTAAACTATGACTTCGAGGATCCCCGGGAAGAACGGGAAGCGGTCATGGAGAGCGTCCGCAGGCGATGGAGCCAGGACAATGGGAGTCGGGCTGGTCGGAAACCGGTGCTTGTGGGGGAGGCTGGAGAGCTTGACTGGGAGAGGGTTCGCCGCCTGCTCGGGGAACGTGATGACCGGCGGGTCAATCTGGCGGAATAGGGGGCCTGGAGAGTGGACATGACCTGGGAACCGTTACTTGTGATCCTGCTGCTGGCCACCGTGCTGGTGATTGTCCTGTCGCGGCCGGCGGGGAACGTGGTCGCCGGTCGGGGAATTCTGCTGTTTGCGGTCGCCGGTTGTGCCCTGGCTGCGATTGTCGATTACGATCGTTCCCCTGCGATCGAAGATCTCCCCCTTATGCGTCCGATCGAGTTTGCCGATGAGGAATACCGTACCAGCAGCAGCTGCCTGGTCTGCCATCGCTCCGAGTACCGGAGTTGGCATGCCTCTTACCATCGCACGATGACCCAGCTTGCCACCCCCGAGACGGTGATCGGAGATTTTAACGATGTCTCGCTGAGCTTCCAGGGGCTGGCCTACCAGTTGTACCGCAAGGGTGACGAGTTCATGGTTTTAATGGAGATCGTGGATCCTCAGACAGGCGGTACGCTCCAGGTGCACCGTCCAATCGTGATGACGACCGGTTCCCATCACATGCAGGTTTACTGGTTCTCTCTGGGCTACCCGGAATCGCGGTCTCTGGGCATGCTGCCATTTGTTTACCTGGCCCCGGAAGAACGCTGGATTCCACGTCATGCAGCTTTCCTGATGCCAGAGCAACGGACCACGGAGATGCTAGTGGGGCGGTGGAATGCAACCTGTATTCGATGCCACAGCACCAATCCACGTGCACGCGCTGAAGGTGCCGTGGCGGATAGCCACACGGCCGAGTTCGGGATTGCCTGTGAAGCCTGCCATGGTCCCGGCTACCAGCACCTGGCGGCCAATGCCAATCCACTTGCCCGTTACCGGAGGCACCTCGGAGAGGGCATCGATGAGTCGATCATCAATCCTTCCAGGTTGGATCACCAGCTCACGTCGCAGATCTGTGGGGCGTGCCACAGTGTCTCCTCGATCAAGCAGGAAGAGGATTTCCTTTCCTGGCATCGAAACGGCCCCGGTTTTCGGCCCGGGGAGGACCTGGCTGAGACACGTCACCTGGTGCGGGCCCGGGACGTGGATGCTCCCATGACGAAGACACTGATCGACGCAAACCCACATTACCTGGAAGATTCTTTTTGGTCGGACGGGATGGTACGTGTGTCGGGCCGCGAGTACACGGCACTACTGGATTCCCCCTGTCACCAGCGGGGTGAGATCTCCTGCCTCTCCTGCCACCAGATGCATCACCCGTCCAGCGATGCCCAGGCCATCGAAACCTGGCGTGACGACCAGTTGAAACCAGCCATGCGAGGCAATCTTGCCTGTACCGGATGTCATGAGAAAATGGCCGATGAAGATCAACTCCGCCAGCACACGCACCATCCCCCCTCGTCAGCCGGAAGCAATTGTTACAACTGTCACATGCCCTTTACGGCCTATGGTCTCCTCAAGGCGACACGCAGCCACGAGGTAGACATTCCGGACGTGGCAAAGAGTCTGCAGACGGGACGTCCCAATGCCTGCAACCAGTGTCATCTCGACAAGTCCTCCGGCTGGGCCGCGGAGGCCCTGGAAAATTGGTACGGGATCCCACAGCCCGAGCTGGACGAGGAACAGAAGCAGGTTGCCGCCTCGCTTCTCCTGCTGCTCAAGGGAGATGCCGGACAACGTGCATTGATGGCCTGGAGTTACAGCTGGGGACCGGCCCTGGAAGCATCCGGGAATAACTGGCAGGCCCCTTTCCTGTCCGTCCTGATGGAGGATCCCTACCAGGCGGTCCAGTTTATTGCCGGCCGGAGCCTGCATCGGTTGCCTGATTTTGACAAGATTGGTTACGATTTCCTCCAGACTGTGGAAGAGATACGTCAACAGCAGCAGCATGTGATCGACAAGTGGGAACAGTTGCCGGGTCGCCCGAGTGGCGAACCAGCAGCTGCCATCCTGATCGATCCTGATGGCCGGCTGATGTGGGATAAAATCCATCGTCTTCACTCACAGCGAGATAATCGCCGAGTGAACCTCGTAGAATAATATGACCTTCTCCTTGCTCAAGAGAGATCTGATACCGTGATGACCCCTGCAGAGAATTCCGGCCCCGATCTTATTGTGCAGCGCCACTTTCGCTTTGGCTGGTGGTCCCTGCTGCTGTTTCTCACGCTTGGGCTGGTGCTGGAATTCCTGCACGGCTTCAAGATCCAGGGATTCCTGGCGGAGCAATACGAAGCGCGACGACTGGTCTGGCGGCTGGCCCATGCTCACGGGACGCTGCTTGGGCTGGTCCACATCGCTTTTGCCTACACGCTGACCGTGACCGGCATTTCCAGCTTCAAGCGAGCACGGCTTGCCTCGACCTGTCTGCATGCATCCAGCGTACTTTTGCCCGGCGGCTTTTTTGCCGGCGGGATCTATATCTACGACGGGGATCCGGGCCTGGGTATTTTCCTTGCACCGATCGGCGGGCTGACCCTGCTGGTTGCCGTCTTCTGTATTGCCTGCGAGGTAAGTGCCTCGGGCAGCGGCTCGGCTGCCACAGTGGATGGTCAAGATGGCGAACAGGAGTGATCAGACGCTGACCTGCCCGGCCACGTTTTCGCCGGTGACCGGTTCGATGATTCCCCGTTCGGTGATGATGGCCCGGATCAATCTGGCCGGGGTGATATCAAAGGCCGGATTGTAGACCTGGACATTTTCGGGCGCTGTCTGGCGTCCGAAACCGTGGGTGATCTCCGATCCCTCCCGCTGCTCGATAGGGATCTGGTCCCCGCCTGCCAGTTCCAGGTCAAACGTGTTGGTTGGGGCGGCCACGTAAAACGGGATCCCGTGTGCTTCGGCCAGCACCGCCAGCGAGTAGGTGCCGATCTTGGTGGCGGTATCCCCATTCGCGGCAATCCGGGCGGCGCCGGTAACGACAGCCTGTACCCTGCCCTCCTGCATCACCTGGGCTGCCATGGAGTCACAGATCAGCGTGGTGTCGATTCCTCGCTGGGTCAGTTCCCATGCCGTTAATCGTGCGCCCTGCAGAAGGGGGCGGGTCTCATCGACGTAAACCTGGAGTGACTTGCCCTCGTCCTGGGCGGTGAAGAAAAGCGAAAGCGCCGTCCCGTAGCCGGCGGTTGCCAGGCTGCCGGCATTACAGTGCGTGAGCACGCCCTGGCCATCCTCGAGCAGGCTGGCGCCGTGTCGGCCGATGGCCAGGCACATCTGTTGGTCCTCCTGTTCAATGGCCCGGGCCTCTGCCAGCATCTGTTCCCTCCAGTGGAGTGGATCCTCGTGCCGGCATTCCGCGGCCACGCGGCGCATGCGGTCCAGTGCCCAGAACAGGTTCACTGCGGTCGGACGGCTGGTTGCAAGTCGGTCGGCATCCTGCTGGAGCTGCTGAAGCAGTTCTGTCGGGCTGTCGAGGTCGTGCTGCTGCAGTCCCAGACAGAGGCCATAAGCGGCCGTAACGCCGATTGCAGGAGCTCCTCGCACACGCAGCTTCTGAATGGCTTCTCGAACCGTGGGAATATCCCGACATTGCAGGATCTGGATTTCTTCGGGTAGCAGGGTCTGGTCAAGCAGTTCCAGATGGCCGGCCAGATCGCCGACCCAGCGGATCGTCTTGACACCGCTCACGAGATGCTCTCTCGCAAACCGGCATCCTTGGCCGCGATTTTCTCGGTCAGTTTTTCCTTGAACTCCACCAGCTTGGCCCGCAGTTGTTCGTCCGCGGTTGCCAGGATCTGCACGGCGAAAAGGCCGGAGTTCCGGGGTCCCCCCATTCCCACGGCCATGCTGGCCACCGGCACATCACCGGGCATCTGCACCGTTGAGAGCAGCGAGTCGAGTCCTCCCAAGTCCGGGGTGGGAACGGGAAGCCCGATCACCGGCAGCGTGGTATGGGCGGCCACCACGCCCGCCAGGTGGGCGGCGCCCCCGGCTGCCGCGATGATCACCTCCAGGCCCCGGTCGATAGCGGTCGTTGCATAATCCGAGACAACGTGGGGAGTGCGGTGGGCACTCATCACCCGTACCTCATAACTGACACCGAATTCATCCAGGGCGTCCGCTGCCTTGTTGATCTTGGGCCAGTCGCTGTCACTGCCCATCACGATGCCAACACGCGGGTTTGTCTGGTCGTTCATCTGAAAATTCCATTTCTGCTAGGGATGTGTAGTCGTCGTGGCCTCATTCTTCAAACAACGGTTTGTACGACATCTCAAATGAGTCGGCAACTGCCTGGTTGGTGATTCTGCCATCATGCACGTTGATGGCAGAGAGAATGGGTTTGAATTGTCGGGCTGCCGGCAGGACTCCCTGGTTGGCAATTTCCAGTGCCCAGGGGAGAGTCACGTTACAGAGAGCAAAAGTGCTTGTCCGGCCCACAGCACCGGGCATGTTGGTCACACAGTAGTGGACGACCCCTTCCTCGATGTAGGTGGGGTCGCTGTGGGAGGTAGGACGCGAGGTCTCCATGCATCCTCCCTGGTCGATCGCCACATCGATGATCACACTGCCCGGTTTCATTAATTTCAGCTCGTCCCTGCCGACCAGGCAGGGTGCCTTGGCTCCCGGGATCAGCACGGCACCGATCACCAGATCCGCAAGTGGCATCTGTTCACGAATCACCTGCCGGTCGCTGTAGAGCATGTTCACATTGGCCGGCATGATATCGTCCAGGTATCGCAGCCGTTCCATGTTGATATCGAGGATCGTGACGTCGGCCTGGAAACCGGCGGCAATCTTGGCCGCATTCGCACCCACCACACCCCCGCCAAGGATGGTGATGTGTGCCGGAGCCACGCCCGGTACCCCGGCCAGCAGGATCCCGCGACCCATCTGTGGACGTTCCAGGTACTTGGCCCCCTCCTGGATGCTCATCCGCCCGGCCACCTCGCTCATGGGGGTCAGCAGGGGGAGTCGTCCATCCTCGTCCACGAGAGTTTCATAGGCGATGCAGGTGGCACCTCGCTCGATCATCGCCTCCACAAGTGGCTGGTTCGCGGCGAAGTGAAAGTAAGTAAAGATCGCCTGGCCGGGACGAATCAGTTCCCATTCCTCCGGCTGTGGTTCCTTGACCTTGATCACCAGGTCAGCCCGGTCAAACAGATCGCTGGCAGTCACCATTTCGGCTCCCGCCGCCAGGTACTCGTGGTCGGAGATGCCCGAACCCAGACCGGCACCCGCTTCGAGCAACACTTGATGGCCGCTCCTGCAGAACTCCTCCACGCCGACAGGCAGCAGGGCCACCCGGTATTCATCAAGCAGAGTTTCCCGGGGAACCCCAATAATCATCTCTGGATTCTTTCTGCCGGTAGGGTTTCACTGTCAAGGAGTATCCTGGCGGCCTACGGCTTGAGCTTGTAGTCCTTCTCCTTGTCAACCGACGCTCCAAAGGATGTTCGCAGGACCTTGTTGACGGCGGTGATGGTTTTTTCCGCTCCGGTCAGCTTGAGGAAGTAGTTTCCTTTCCCCTCCACGTTGAGAACCACTGCCAGCATTCGGGATCCTGGAGCCGGCTTGGTCTGCCGCTGAACAGGTGGGCCAACCGGCTTGTTGTACGTTCCCTTGACGTCCACCAGCACGTACTTGCCCTGCTTGGAAGTTCCCTCCAGCGTTCGTACAACCCTCCCCTTGGGCTGGAATGAGTTGATCCAGCGCTGCAGGTTGGCATCAACGCCACCCCCATTGCCGCCGAAGAAATAGATCACCAGTTCAGCAGGTTCTGCATCCCCTCCCACCGCCGGGATGGTGAACTGGGCCAGTCGCAGACGGTTTGTTGGTTTCGCGGACTTCCAGGTTGCCGGCACGGTCAGGGTGATGTCTCCTGCCTTAACTTCCATCGGCTTGGCATCCTCCGCCTGAAGCGGCTGCATCAACAGCAGGCCAATCGACAGAGAGAGGACCGGGAGCATGAAGTGTGTGATCGTTTGCGACATGGTTCTTTCCTTGCTATACGAGAGAAATATTTTTTGGAAGGTTCAGCCCGGGAGTTCGGTACTCATTCTCCACCCGTCATATTAAGGAAAATCACCACCAGCAGAACCAGGCTGGCCAGGGCGACCAGGCCAAGCAGGATTGCCTTGCCACGAGAAGGTTTTTTTTCACTTTTCGATCGCCTGGATCCCGCCACCCGCGAGCTTTCTGGATCTGGCTTGATCAGGGTCGAGAAGGGATTGTCGTTGGCCGGGCTGATCACGCTGTCCGCGGTTACATTGTCCAGGTAGGCCGGATTGATATTGGAAAACGGGTCATCTGTCGGCGCGGTTTCATGGTGGCTGAATTCCTTGACCGTTTCGACTTGTTCGCCTGTCAGCTGTGGAAAGACATCCCCGGCAGCCCGCCAGTCCTCCCAGCTGTCACACCAGACATGAGACTCCAGGCTAATTCGTCCTTCAGCAAGCCAGTCCAGCAACTCCACCCCGGTTGCCGGCCCAAACTGGGCATCATCGGCTGCTGACATGTGCCAGGTTCTCTCCGGATCATCCAGCAGCGTCTGGATTTCGCGATCGAGCACTGCGGTTCCACCTTCGGTGGATCCGTTTCCGGCTGCCTGGGCCCGTACTTTTTTCGGTGAAACGCTGGCAACGACCTCCCTGCCCACTTCACTTTCCGATTCCATCGGGATCCGCATGCGAACGTGGCACTTTGGACAGATTCCCCGTTTCCCAGCCAGGAAGGACTTGACATTCAACTTGTGGCCATTGGGGCAGTGAAACTTGATACCCATCAAACCTACTCATGCGTAAAACAGTGGGCCGGTGTT
>CAYYZW010000168.1:0-2903 GCA_964476375.1 uncultured Pirellulaceae bacterium | reverse complement strand
GAAGAGGAAATATCATGGACGACGCCACGGATCCTGCTGCCACGGATCGACACCTGCCTGCCCGCCGCGCGGTCCTCGCGGCCGGAAGCGGCCTGGCGGCACTGGCCTCGCTTCCGACCATGGCTGCGAAACCGGAGGGCAAGGCTTTTGAAATATGCGCTTTTATCAAGTTCGTGCAGTCGCTGCCCTACGAGGAACTGTCGCGCCGCATTGCCGCAATGGGGTTTGATGGAATCGAAGCCACCGTCCGCGACGGGGGGCATGTTTTGCCAGAACGGGTGGAAGAGGATCTTCCACGTTTGGTCGAGGCCCTGGAGAAAAATGAACTCGAAGTAACCATCATGGCATCCAGCATTAACAGCGCCCGGCACCGACTGACCGAAAAGGTCCTGCGGACGGCGGCAGGCCTTGGCATCAAGAGATACCGCCTGGCGTACTTGCGCTATGACCTGTCCAAACCGATCCCGCCACAAATCGCCAATCACCGGTCCCAGTTAAAAGATCTGGCGGAGATGAACCAGGAACTCGGAATTTCCGGTGTTTATCAGAACCATGCGGGGGCGACGACGGTCGGGTCGGCGATTTGGGACCTTCGTGAAATACTGAAGGATATCCCCGGGGAGGCGCTATCCGTGGCGTTCGACATCCGCCATGCCACGGTCGAGGGGGGGCATAATTGGCCGCTCCACCTTCAACTTATCAAGCCGTATCTCGGGGCGATCTACGTGAAGGATTTTACCTGGAAGGATAGCAGTCGGGACGCAGTAAACGTTCCGCTTGGCCAGGGCAGGGTGAACCCCAGGTTCTTCAAGATGGTCCGCGATATCTTCCGGGGCCCGATCTCGCTCCATGTGGAGTACCTCCCAAACGCAGGGATTGAAAAAAACATGGAAGCGATTTCACGCGATTATGTTTTATTGAAAACATTGTTCGGAATCGCGTGATTCTTCTTCGGCGGGGCGCGCTCCGTGCCTGGCGGAAAAAGCTTCTGCCTGGGCGAAAACCCGCAGTGCGTTTTCGCAGAGGATGCGATGGATATCGCGACGCGAATAACCACGATTGAGCAGTTCCTGTGTGATCACCGGGTAAGTGGATACGTCTTCCAGCTGGATGGGAAGCATGGACACGCCATCGTAGTCCGACCCGATCCCCACGTGGTCGATGCCGGCCACACGTACGATATGGTCAATGTGGTCGACGACGTCATGGACGTTTCCCGGCAGGATGGGATTGCTGGCCCGCCAGCGGGTCATGGCGGCGCGGTAGTCCGATTCCACGGGGTACTGGGATCGGAAATCCCGCATCACGTCGAACATCGCGGACCGCCCGCGTGCGGATGCCGGGTGTATAAAACCGGAATAGAAATTGACCATCACAACGCCGCCATTCGCTGGCAATTTGCGGAGTATGGAGTCCGGTACGTTACGGGGATGCGGCGCAATGGAGCGGGCGGAAGAATGAGAAAAGATCACCGGAGCGCGAGTGACATCAAGTGCATCTGCCATTGTGGCCTCGGACACATGGGACAGGTCGACGAGCATTCCCAGTTGATTCATCTCGCGGACGACAGCCTCCCCAAAGGGCGTCAGGCCCTGGTGTTCGTCCGCATCGGTGGCCGAATCAGCCCAGGAAAGATTGGCGGAGTGGGTTAATGTCATATAGCGGGCGCCAAGAGAGTAGAGGCGACGGAGTTTTCCAATGGAATCCTCAATCGCGTGCCCCCCTTCCACGCCAATCAAACTGGCTATCCGGGAATTCCGACGGGAACGCCGGATGTCCGCGGTGGAAAGAGCGAGGGAGAACGTCTCGGGATACTTGTCCACCATGGTACGCACCAATTCAATCTGTTCCAGCGTCTTCAGGAAGGCCGTCCCGTCGTCAGCGGTATTGGCAGGGACATAAACACTCCAGAACTGAGCTCCCACGTTCCCCATGCGGAGGCGGGGGATATCCGTATGGAGAGCGGGTTGCGGTAGGGAAATGTCGAGATTGTCAAAGGATGAGGCGGCCTGGCTTCGAATTGCCCACGGCAGGTCATTGTGCCCATCAAGGACAAAGCTTGAAAAGTGGATGCGTCGGCCGCGTGCGGTCATCACTACCGGCTCTGTGGCGTCAACACAAAAGGGAAACGAGGCAATGACGAGGAGGAATGAAAATACCCCGATCGTCGTCCGGCGAGAAATATTCATCCTTCACTCCTTGGCATGAGGTCGGGCAGGTGCTCCATATATACTACCGACTCAGCCGGGTTATCATAAACCATGCTGGTTCGTCTCGAGGAGTTGATTTCAAGGAGTGTTGTATGAAACATCTCGTTATCCCGGTATTCCTTGCCGCGTCACTCGCATGTGTCCCCGTGCAGTCCGTGGTGGCTCAGCGCCGGGGTGAGTCCCAGCAACTGCAGCGGGTCTTCGATGCGGCGTGGCAATTCGAAAAAGCCGAGGCTCCGACATTTGCCACGACCGTGGGGGATCACCGCCATAATCACCGCCTCAGTTCCCATCGAATGGAGGATTCCAACCGGCGCCAGTCCATGCGAGAGGAGTTTCTCCAACGAATTGAACGGATCGACCGAAAACGTCTGGCCAGCCGCGACCTGGATAACCTCGATATTTTCATCCGCCTGCAACAGGACGAGTTGTCGGAACTGAAGTTTAAATCTTACCTGATACCGATTACAAACCGCGGCGGATTTCACGTGTGGTTCCCGGAACTGCCGAAAAGGGTTCCGCTGAAAAACGTCAACGATTACGAAAACTACATTGCCCGGCTGAATGACTTCGGCCGGCATGCGAACGAACACGTGACGTTGATGCGCAAGGGAATCAGGGAGGGTTTCACCTTGCCGGCCATCGTGCTGGAGGGGTACGAGGGAACCATCACCCCGCATATCGTCACGGATC
>CAYYZW010000167.1:0-1502 GCA_964476375.1 uncultured Pirellulaceae bacterium | reverse complement strand
CCTGCAGTTTCCAGAAATGGCGAGCCGTCTTGATACTCGACTCGGTCGCCTCGGCACCACCGGAGGTGAAAAAAAACTTCTCGATCGACCGGTAGGTCAGGCCGGCGAGTCTTTCGGCCAGTTCGATCGCCCGGGGATTGGTATTGCCGGCGAAACCGGAGCAGAATCCGAGCTCCTGCATCTGCTCGGCTGCCGCCTGGACCAGTTCCTGGCGGCCATGGCCGGCTACGACGTTCCAGAGCCCCGACGCTCCATCCAGGAACTTTTTCCCCTCGGCATCAAACAGGCAGGCTCCCTCGCCCCGCACCCAGACATGCGCCTGCTGGACCAGTGGCCCGTGGTGCAGCGGATGGATCAGCCGGTCAAGATCGCGGCGAAGGTAATCGTCCTGGGACATTGTCACTTCATTTCACCAGAGTTTTCCCTCTCCAATGCCCAACCATCAGGCCGGGCGATCCGTCACTCCATCCCCCCGGAGACACGGGAAACCAGGTAGAACATCTCACGTGCAATCTGCCGATTTCGTTCCATGTAGGTTTCGGCTTCGGCCGGAGTTTCATCCGAGGCCTTGGGATCCAGGTAATGCAGCACGTATCGGTGTGTCGTCCCCTCCACAACCGGGCAGTTCAGATCTGCATCACTACAGCAGATAACCGCGAAGAAATCCTCGCGGGGATTCACTTCATCATGGTAGGTCTTGGAAAAAAGCTGGAGCGGTTTTTCCTGCTCGGAAAAACGGACCTGGTAAACCGGGTTCTCACCTTCCGTCCGGCTATTGACCGCCAGGCCCGCTGTCTTCAGCGCCCGTACCGTCCGGGTATTGCAGGCTGTCGTCTCGGTGCCGCCAGAGTAAGCACTCAGGCCGCTGACCCCGTAATGGGCCGATGCCACCTGGGCCCAGACCTGGGCCATCTGGCTCCGGCGCGAGTTATGGGTGCAGACATAGACCAGCACCACCGTACCCTGCTTGGTTAGCCAGGCAGCTGATTCCCCTGCCTGATGCTCAAGTTCCTGTGGGCGCGCTTCGGAAATCTCATTCTCTCCCTTGTCTGCCTGCTCGATAAAACTCTCCAGTGACATCAACAAGCGGATATCGCCCTTTCGTTTTTCTGCCAGGGCACTGTTTTGCAGTACCAGGCTGATGACAACGGCCAGGATCGCAAAACGTGGAATGCCGGCCATGGAAACTCTTGCTCAGGGATGGTACTCGGTCACCATCCTGGGATTGGAAAGACCCTCTCACCGTCCAGTCCGCATCTTACCATCTCCCTATCCACATGTCTGTGAACCAGGCGAACGCTTGACTTCCAGGCCGCCAGCCAGGGGCCACTGATGCCCGTTACCTGGTTGGAAACGGAAGATTACCCAGCCTCTTGTAGTAACCGCTGTAGACCCAGACAGACATCAGCGTCCAGGTCAGGTAAAAAATGGAAGCCCCGATTAACAACGAGTAGAGTGTTTCCGCATTAATCTTGCGCAATCCATCGGCCCCCACGCTGACG
>CAYYZW010000166.1:0-7782 GCA_964476375.1 uncultured Pirellulaceae bacterium | reverse complement strand
CGCTACAGGATTTGCGTCCGACTGCAACGAGCTTCCGCAATGCTGGCAGACAGCCGACCCTGAAGCATTTTCATTTTGACAATTATGGCATTGCATGAAGTCACCTCATTTTCGTCGCCGGGAAGATCGAATCCTCTCCGCCAGCGCACCACAACCTGCACCTTCCTTACAGTAGCGGACTTTCCGGACCAAAGCCAGCGAAAGCCCCCCCGCCGACAGCCCCAGGTCGAGCAGCCCTGACCTTGTTTTTCATCCGCATGGATGAACCGGGGGCTGTCCTGAATCCTGGCAACTGGTTGCCGCCGGCCGCGTTCCCCCTTATCAATGAGGACTGGGGGAAAATCCACCCGGAGGAACATCATGACACGGCACACACTGGTCGCCACCTCGCTCCTGCTCCTGCTCCCGGTTTCGTTACTCGCCGAACCGTTACCTCGTGGAGATGCGGCCTCGGTCGACATCCAGGAAGAGGCACTGAGAACGGCGGCCGGGGAACTCACCTCGGAGGTAAAAGCGAAGAAAATCGCCGGGGGCATGCACATGGTCCTGCGCCACGGCAAGGTCGTACATTTTGCCATCGAAGGGGTCAGGGATATCGAGGACAATCGCCCGCTCAAGGCCGATGCGATCCTGCGGATCTACTCGATGTCCAAGCCGATCACATCGGTCGCCGCGATGAAGCTCTGGGAAGAGGGAAAGTACAAGCTGGACGACCCGCTGGCCAAGTACATCCCCGGCTTCAAGCACTGCCAAGTCCTGCAGGTCGAGGGCGACAGCCAGAAGCTGGTGGCGCTGGAACGACCGATCATTATCCGCGACCTCTTCCGCCATACGGCAGGTTACACCTACGGGACCGGCATGCCCGAGGCCTTTGGAAGGCATTACCAGAAAGAGCAGATGCTCTACACCAATCGCGGGATGTTTCCCCCCACGATGTCCATTGCCGAGGCGGCAGACCGGCTGGCCCGTATCCCGCTTTTGCACCAGCCCGGTGCCCGTTTCACCTATGGCCTCAACGTGGACCTGCTGGGCCGATTAATCGAGATCTGGTCGGAAACCCCCCTCGATGACTATCTGCAGAAAGCGGTTTTCGAGCCGCTCGGCATGGTCGACACGGGGTTCTCTGTTCCGGCCGACAAGGCAGATCGCTTTGTCTCCTGCCACGGAAACGAAGATGGCACGCTGATCGTGGTGGACAAGGCAGAAAAGAGCCTGTACCTGCAGAAACCGATGTTCCTTTCTGGTGGAGGTGGCCTCGTTTCGACCATGGAGGACTACGCCCGATTTTGCCAGGCCCTGGTGAACCTCGGGGAACTGGACGGCAGACGCCTGCTGGCGGAATCCACACTCCAAAAAATGTTTACCAACCAGCTCAGCCCCGCGACATCGGATACGCTCCGGTTTGGACTGGGATTTGCCCTCCAGGAGATCACCCTTGGACGCGGAGCGAGGGAGCGAACTGCCATTGCCTATCGCTGGGGCGGCTATGCAAACACCTCTTTCCAGGTCGTCCCCTCCGAAGGAATGGCGCAGATCTTCATGCGACAGCTGGTTCCTTCCAATCACCGCATCGCCCGGAAACTCTTCCCGATTGTTTACCAGGGAACCGACTAGTCCCCAGGCCACCTTGATTCCACTTCTCCGCGGACACACTCCATGAACGAACAACAGCCTGTCACCGGTAAAACGGCCGCGGGACGCCCACTCCAGCCACTTGATCCACAGGTTCACAGCATCCAGCCGGCTGGCGGCGTCTGCATGCGGATCGAACTTGCCTGGGGATATCTGCGACGTGGCCTGCTGCGGATATTCCGCCGCGGATACCTGCGACGGATGGAACAGACCCGGCAGGGAGATACCAACGTCTGCCCCCACGCGGTGCTTGACCCTCGTGACATCAAGTTTTTCCGCAACCAGGGGGGGTACTGGTGGAAGACGGAGGACGACCCATTCCGGGGGCGAAATCACCTGCCGTTTATCCGCGCAGGGCTGGCAGAAGTCATTATTTTCACTCTCCTGTTTAGTGCCATCAGCGTCGGGCTCTATTTCCTCTACTGGCCAACCATCATCATCCCGGCCCTGCTGGAATTTGAAATCCTCTGGTTCTTTCGGAATCCACGCCGCACGATCCCCCAACAACCGGGGACGGTGGTGTCACCAGCCGACGGAAAGATTGATGTGATCGAGGAAATGGACCACGACCCGGTGATTGATGGCCCGGCAGTCCGCATCTCGATTTTCCTCTCGGTCTTCAATGTCCACATCAATCGATCGCCGATCCCGGCTACGGTCTTTGCGATCCACTACCGGCCTGGCAGGTGCACGAGTGCCACCCGGCCCAGCTCCGCGGAGGTCAACGAGCAACTGGAACTCCAGCTGGAACAGAGGGATGCTCCTCACCGGGTGATGCGGCTGACCCAGATCACCGGTGCCATCGCGCGGAGGATTGTCTGCTGGGCCCGTCCCGGTGACGAACTGGAACGGGGAGAACGATATGGCATGATCAAGCTGGGGTCAAGAACGGAACTGGTCCTCCCTCGTGAAAAGGGGCTCGAACTCCAGGTGGAGATAGGTGACAAGGTCCGTGCCGGAAGCAGCCTTTTAGCCTGCTATAGCGACCCCGCGCCGGAAGAATGAGACCTCATCTGTGTTGACTCCGCCGCCTGGCATACACTGGATAGAATCCCGTGCATTGATCATCCACCCCTCCCCCGGCTCCAATGAAAATCGAATCCGCCCGTTTCCCGGTCCTCCCTACCCTGCTCACGCTCGGCAATGCGTTGTGTGGGCTCGGTGCGATTAGCCTGGCAGCACAGGCACTGGGCCAGGAAAACTTCACCCTGAGCCTCTACAACGCCGGCCTGCTGATTTTCCTCGGCATGCTGTTTGACATGCTTGACGGCCGGGTCGCTGTCTGGACCAAACAGACAAGTGAATTTGGAAAACAGCTGGACAGCCTGTGCGACGCGATTACATTTGGCGTCGCACCCGCATTCATGATGCTTGTCTTTTCCCGGCAATTGTCATTTGTGGATGCCCGCTTCTTCCATGGGATTGCCGGGCTTTTTACGCTCTGCGCCATCCTCCGACTTGCCCGCTATAACGTGGAGAGTGACGAGAGCGCCTCCTCGGCTGTCTTCCGTGGTCTGCCCACACCAGCCGCCGCGGGACTGGTTGCCGCCTTCGCCATTGCCCTTCCAAAAATCGTGGAAATCGAAACCCAGATGTCGTTCAACCTGTTTGGAACAACCCTCAGCCATGCCGTCTTTGTCACCATCCCCTTCTGGACACTTTCTGTCTCCTACCTGATGGTCTCCCGAATCCGTTATCCGCACGTCACCAAGCAGCTCATCCGGGCCTCGAAACAATCTCCCGCCCATAGTTTTTTCCGTATCGTACAGATCACTTTTTCCATTGTCATTATTCTCACCCTTCACGAACTCGCGTTGCCGATCATTTTCATGTACTACGTCGTCGGGTCTCCCATGCTGGCCATCACGCGGCGCGCGAGGAATCGCATCCGCCACCGCCCCGACGAGGATTACTCGGTGCTCACCGAGCCACCGGCCGAGGCAAATGAACAGGCCTCCGGAAACGGAAAGGGCGCGCAGAGCATCTAGACCGGAACCCACCAGCCGATCTCGTCATCTGCGGCAGGTATAGACGATTGCCGGCGGGAGATTCAGCCAGACCGGCCTGCTCACCGAGACGCTCGCAAACGAATCTTCAAGCTGGGCACGAAACCGCCTTGCTCCTTTTAACCGCAGGGCATGAAGGTAGGCGAAGGTGACAAAAACGCCGGTCGGCTGCAGCATCCCAATCATCGAGTCCACAAGTTCCTGCTGCAATGTGATTGGAAAAACCGTCCATGGAAGCCCGGAAATAACCGCGTCAATGCCCTTCACTCCATGCGTTTCGCAGATCGCTTCTATATGCGTCGCACTGTCATGATACACCTGGAGATCCGGGAAACGTTCCGAGAGTGTTGCTACCAGCCCCTCATTGATTTCCACGGCAAAGAAATCGTGCCGGTCGTCCACCCGCGCGAGAACATGTTTTGTGATCGCCCCCGTCCCCGGTCCATATTCCACAACCGTCCTGGCCCGCTCCCAGTCAACCTGGTGGATCATGGCCAGGGCCAGCTGACGGCTACTGGGCGTGATTGCACCGATATCGCGTGGTCGTTTGAGGAACTGCCGGAAAAGGCCGGTCTTCTTTGGTGTCGTCATTCGCCGGCATCTTTCCTGGGTCGCAAGGACGTCGCGCAAGATCGTGATTGTAGAGCCGCACCGGCTCCCCAGCACCCGCACGCCCTGTCACATCTCTTCTTTCGCTTGACCCGTGCCACCCGGAAGGGTCTGATAGGCATAACCGTATGAAAACCCCCTTTCTTCCCCCAGCGATTGATGGAGCCATCCATGCGAGCCTCCCTGACCAGCCTGCTCGGCCTGTCCCTGTTATTGACTCTCCTGCCAGCCCAGGCAGACGCGCAGCCAAGACCCAAGCCAACCCGTTACCGGGTGATTTTCAATTCGGACGGGCATTCCACGTTCAAGGATGCGCAGGGCAACATGGATCACTGGCTGGAGAACCTCTTCGGTCCACTGGAAAACAGTCACGTCGATGCGCTCTTCTGGTGCGACGGAGCGGGAGGCAATACGGCCAATTACCAGAGCGACGTACTGGAACTGAGCGGCCACCGCTTCGGAAAGATCATCCCCCACCTCAAGGAAATGCTCGACGAGGGACATGACCCTCCGGAGATCGTCGTCCGGGAAGCTCACCGGCGAAAAATGGATGTCTTCTTCTCGTTCCGATTCAATGATGTCCACGACCGGTTCCTTCCCGAGGAGTTGCCGGTCTTCAAGGTCGAGCATCCCGAATGGCTTATCGGCGAACAGGATTACGGGACCACAACAAGCGGGAAAACGTCCCTCAATTTTGCCGTCCCGGAAGTCCGCGAATTGAAATACAAGATTGCCGAGGAGGTGATGACAAAATACGATTTTGACGGCATTGAAATCGACTTTCTCCGCAGCCCTCCCTACTTCCTCCCCAACCAGGTCCAGACGCATTCCCACCTGCTGACCACGTACCTTCAGCGACTGAGAGCACTGCTTGACCACCTTGGCGCAGAACGGGGCCGGACCCTTCGCCTGGCAGTCCGCATCGACGAGAACCTCCAGGCCTGTGAAAAAGACGGGTTCCGTGTGAAAGACTGGATCGACCAGGCACTTGTCGACTACGTGATCCTTGGCAGCGGTGTGATTGACATTGATGTGAACGCCTTCCGCCGTCTTGCCCGTGGTTCGCGGACCCTGATCTACCCCTGTCTCTATGGCTGGCCCAGCAAGTACAGCCCGATCCCGGAGGCACTCGCACGGGGGCTTGCACTCAATTACCACCGGCAAGGGGGGGATGGGATTTACGTGTTCAACTGGTTTCCTCATGTCCATAACAACAGTGAAGGACACGGTCCCTACCTGGGCAGCCTGCTCAAACAAATAGGTCACCCACTAACCGCACTTGTCGGGGAGGAATTGATGTTTGTCGCCGAGCGTGGCACCCAGGATTTTTCCTATCCAAATAACTGGCTTGATGCCCACCTGCCCGCAACACTGCAGGAGGGTCAACCACTGGAACTCACGATCCAGGTAGGAGCAGTACGGCCTGAACTGGCGCATTCCAGTGCCATCACACTTCGAATCGCCGCAGAGGGAATCCAGCAGGGAGATCTGCTTGCGGTGCTGCTCAATGGCAAGCGGGTTGCTGTCGTCCCCACGACCGGTGACCCGCACGTCCTGGCCGGCCCCGTCTCTTTCAAGATGCTGCGTCACGGCAAAAACGAGGTCTCCCTGGCATTCCATCCGTCGGTCGGAGCAGCCCGGACACTCGACGTGCAGGCCGTAGAGATTCATGCGAGGAAATGACCGGCGTTTTTTCGCAGGGGTCTGTATAGAATAGAGGTATCGCTCTTTGCGGAGACCGGTGATGCGACATTTTCTTTCTCTTTACCTCCTGGCACTGGTGGCCATCCCGGGACTCGCAGCCGAGCAGCCCGAGGTCGACCGGATCCTGGACCGCTACAAGCAGAAACGGCCGGGTGCGAGGCAGCTAGCCATGTACCGGTTGGACTGGGCGGATTCCATCGAGACGGCGCTGGAGCGTTCACGAGCCGAAAACCGACCGGTGATGTTGATTGTCATCCACGCCCGTTACGGAGATATTACATCCGGGCATTGCTGAGCAACCGCCACACAGGTCCGGGGGACCTCCTTGATCGATCCGGCAGTGATTCGCCAGCTGCAGCCCTTCATTGTCACCTCCTGGCATGGACATCGTGACGATGTGGACGTCCCCAGGCCCGTCCGTGAAGTCTGGGACTGGAAATTCCAGGTGCTCGGAGGGATGCGGCAGAGCAATGTGGACCTTGCTGTGCTGGATCCCGGGGGCAAGGTGATCCATAGCTTTGATGCCTTCGACCGTTTCCCGGCACGACCCGGTGAAAACCTGGCCCAGTACACGGCGAGGGAATTGCAGCGGGGCTTCAGCCTGCTGGAACTGGACGACCTCCCGGCAAGGCAGAACCCCCTTGCGCTGCCGGACCTTGAAGGAAAACAGGGGATTCGTATTTTTGTCACGCTCAAGGATGACCGCCTGCGGGCCTACCAGGCACCGATCGTGGAGGTGGGCGCTTTTACTCCGGAGGACCGGGCACCGCTTGCCTATCCCAGGCGGTCTCGCCAGATCAAGGCAGACTCGCTCCACACCTGGCTTTCCCAGGTCTATCCCCCCGGGATCATGGAAAGAACCAACCCGCGGACGAAGGAAGCTTACACGATCTCCTCCACCACCGGGACACTCTCACTCGCCCCGGTGAAAAACAAGGACGGCCCGCGACAGGCAATCCTGAGCGGGATAATCCGTTTGCGTGATGTGGGTGGAGATGGGTTCAGTTACCAGGGCCAGCTCGATATCGTGCTCACCTACCCCCCCGGCGACGACCAGCCGGACTCGCTCAAGGGGCTCTTTCAAGGAACGTATCCACGGCGGGATCGAGCCCAGAATCGCAGCCGGATGATTCCCCTGGAAGCGGTTTTCGAGTCGATTCCTGGCAGATAAAAATCGCCACTAGTACTCGACCTCACATCCCGGCAGCTTCTCCCTCAGCTTCTCGACGCCGGTTTCAGTCACCTGCGTGTCAAACAGACCAAGCACCTCCAGGCCGTCAAGCATCTCCAGCGAGGCCAGCCCCTGGTCCGTCAAGGCGGTTGAATCGAGGTAAAGTTCCTTCAGACCGGGCAGCTTCCCAATCTGGGCCACACCAGCATCGGTCAGACCTGTCCCGGAAAGCCGCAGCATCTGAAGATCCTTCAAAGTCCCAATCGACATCAATCCACGATCACCGATCATGGTTCCCCCCAGGTCCAGCATTTCAAGACGTTGCAGTTGTGCCACCGACGACATCCCGGAATCCGTGATCGCCGTCTGTGCAAGAGACAATTCCAGCATCTCCGCGAAGGCACTCAGCTGGGCAAGCCCCCTGTCTGTAATGTCGGTACCAGAGAGCCCAAGGACCCGAAGGTCCGACAGGCCGCTGAGGTGCACAAGACCTTCATCCGTAATTGCCGTGTTATCCAGGTCCAGCACCTCCAGGGCATACAGGGTCTTGATCCTGGCAAGGCCCAGGTCCGTGACGATGGTGTTCCCCAGGTTCAGGACTTCCAGCCGGGACAGATCTCCAAGGTAGACCAGGGCCCCATCGGTGATCGATGTTTCGAA
>CAYYZW010000165.1:0-1781 GCA_964476375.1 uncultured Pirellulaceae bacterium | reverse complement strand
TGGCTGGGAACGGGACCGTTGTTGCCGAAAATTCCAGGTGTGTGTGTGCGTTCACCAGGCCGGGCAGAAGCACGATGTTTCCCAGGTCGGTCGCCGTGTTGTCCGGTCCGGGAAAGAGATCGGTGATCATCCCGTCGGCGACTTCAATCACGCCGTTGGGGAGCGGTGGTCCGTCACCTGGGACGACGAGGCTGGCGGAGAAACGCACCGGCCCTGTCACTGGACACTCCCCGAATCGGAGAGTCGGTTGACGCGGTTGAGCAGGATTGTCGAGACGGCCGCAGCCCCGACCAGTAATGGCCAGTCGAACTGAAATCCGTCAGCGTTCACAGAGATCAGCCAGTCGCTCCAGGCGGGCAGCTGATCGGGTACGTCCCAGCGTTCTTTCAAGACTGAAATCCCATTGAAAGTGAGATGGAAGGCGAGTCCAGGCCAGATGCTGCCGGTGCGGAGTGCCATAAGGCCCAGGACAAGTCCGAGCAGGGTCGCGTAAAAAACCTGCTGGGGAATCATGTGTACCGCGCCAGAGGCAAAGGCCGAGAGAACAACGGCCATGCGGCGACGGCCGGGGCGGTCCAGGGCCGACAGCACAAAACCACGGAACAGAAATTCCTCGCAAACGGCGGGTGTGACGGCCACGGCCAGGAGGACGAGCCAGGCTGGCTGAGACACTCCGAGCATGGATCGCAAGAACTCCAAGCTCCCGTCGGGAAGGCCGGGGGGAAAGAACCATTGCAGGTGATGCATCAATTCCTCGACCAACGGATGCAGGGCGAAGGCCAGAATGACGGCGTAGGCAATCGACGTGGGGCCGGTTCGTCTGAGGCGAAGTGTGCCTTTTGCATCGGTTAGTAGCGCGGTGGCTGCCAGGCAGGCAGGGCCAAGAAACAGAAGCAGTTGCTGGAGGATCAACATCCCGATCGCCGCCCGTGGACGGTCGTCCGGAGACAATGACGTGAGCCAGGCTCCCAGGGGGGGCATCAGCAGTACCTGGCCGAGCAGTCCGAAGGTCAGGCAGGCCAGTGCCAGGCCGGGGCCCGGACGTGACGGTTTGTGGGTCCGGAGTCGACGAAGCCAGAGTCGGATGTCAAATCGTTCGGCTTCCCGGAACAACACCGTTTCGCTGTGAAACTGCGAGACAGCCCACCACAGCGCGAGTCCGGCGTAGGTGAAACTGGCTCCCAACACCACGGGGAGGTACGCCAGATTCTCGGGAGCCGTAGGGTCGATCATCAGTTGTTTGAGGAGCAGAACGGGGCCGATGACCGGAAGCACAGAATGGAACGGCTGGATTTCGGCACCGGGTGAGGCCGCCAGGGCCACCAGCATCAATACGACAACCATCAAAGGGGAGAGGTAGTATTGTCCCTCGCGGGTGCTGCGGGCGAAGGTGGCCAGTGCCAAGCTGAGCGCACTGAACAGCGCCGCCAACGGGAAAATCATGACCAGGATCCAGAGCATGCCGGGGGTGACCGGGTTGGCAACGGCATCCTGGGCATTGGGAACTACTTCGCTCGAGAGTTGAACCATGTAGGTGGCGGTCAGTCCGAGACTGATCAGGTTCAGGATCCCGGTGGCGAGGCTGAAGACGAGGATGGTCAAAAACTTGGCCAGCACCAGTTCGATGCGTTGGGCCGGGCTGATTAGCAGCGTCTCCATGGTGCCCCGTTACTTTTCTCCCGCCGCGAGGGCAACCGCGGGATATAAGGCTCCGGTGACAGGCATGACGACCAGAATCGCCGGAAAGAGTTTGCTCCAGACCAATGCGGAGTCCTGGCCGT